>NZ_CP026516.1:547500-677500 GCF_002953415.1 Deinococcus sp. NW-56
CTGGTCGGTGGAGTGCACGTTCGCCAGCCTCAAGGTGCGCGGGTTTGACCTGGAGCGGACCGGTATCACTCGACCAGACCGACTAGAACGGCTGTTCGGGCTGGTCATCCTGGCCTGGGTCAGTTGCCTGCGGGTGGGCGTATGGCTCCAAGCGCACGTCCCGATCAAGGTGAAGGCTCATGGCCGCCCGGCCATGAGCCTGGTGCGGTACGGCGCAGAGCAGCTGTGCAATGCCCTGCGGTGGAATCTGCCCGAATTACCAGGGCTGATCAGGCTGCTGAGCATGCCGTTTCACGTGCCAGGCGCAGTTTAAAGGCAAGATGTCCGGTACAGAGCTGGTCAGGCCAAACCGCTCAAGGTCTTTCAACAGATCGCCGCCGAGTACGAGAAGAAGTACCCCGGCATCAAGATCAGGTTCCACACTGAGCCGATCCCCGATACCAACACCATGATCCGGGTCAAGGCGGCGGCGGGCGACCTCTTTGACATCTACTGGGCGCAGGCGTACAGCCTGAACTCCACCCTGCCCAAGGGCGTGGCGACCGACCTCGCGCCGTATTTCCGGCAGCCCAACCCCTATATTCCCGGCAACAAGGCCTGGCAGGATGCGATGGACAAAGCGCAGCTCGCGGAAAGCCGCAGCGCGAGCGGGGCTGTGTACACGCTGAGCGGCGACAAGGTCGTCTACGGCATCTATTACAACAAGAACCTGTTCAAAAAGGCCGGGATCACCAAGGTGCCCACGAGCTGGACCGAGCTGATCGCCGCCTCTAAGAAGCTCAACGCGGTGGGGGTCTACCCTATGCACGCCGTGCCCGCCTATCCGTGGTGGAGCCGCCACTTCCTCTCGGACCTGTATGCTGCGTATGCTGGCCAATCCGGCACCCGCTGCTGGAGTTATCCGGCCTCCAGGAATGGAGTTATCCGGCACCCTCCCAGCCAACGGACGAGCTGTCCCCATTATGAAAGGCTGACCGTCTCCGGGGTCAACTTCCTGCTCTTCTTTCTGAGGCTTTCTCCCCGAAGTTCGATCCGGTAGGCGTGATGCAGGACGCGATCCAAGATCGCGTCCGCCAGCGTGGGATCTCCCAGATTCGCGTGCCAGGCCGGGGTCGGGAACTGACTGGTAATGATCGTCGAAGCCCGTTCATAGCGGTCATCCAGAATCTCCAGCAAAATCCTTCGACTCAGGAGTTGCACCTCGCATAGCGCAGTGAATAGCCGTGCTGGCGGAGAAATTCCGAGTTTCTGCTGAACGTCAGGAGCAGGCGGTTCAAATGAACGTCTGGCATGACCGTCATCAGTGCCAGAGCAGCACACGCCTCCAGGGTCATCCCGGTCTCTCGGTGCAGGATGGCCAGTGTCCAGGCCAGGAACACCAGCAGGACCCAGCGATCCAGGCCCACAGCAGTTCGCAATGCGAACTGCGCCAGACCAAACTGGTGCTTGCCCTCCTTGAAGAACGATTCCTCACTCCACCGCTTTGCCCCCTCGGCGACCACCTCGTCGCCTTCCATCAGTTCCGAAGAAACCGCGTGAAACACCCGGTCTCCACGGTCGACGCGACCCAGCACCAGCGGGTCATGCGGCCAGTTCTTCAATTCGATGTAGCCTCCATGCGGACAGTCAGCCACCGTGACCTCGCCTGGGTGCATCGTCCGCCGGGTTGACCGAACGCCCACCACAAACTCGAAGCCCAGCTGCCTGACTTCATCCAGGAAGACAGCGGATTCGAATCCGCTGTCTGCTAACACGCGAATCCGGAATCGACGACGGATCGCGTCTGGGACGGTTCGCAGAAGTTCTCGTGCCAGAGTCACTGGGGTCGCTGTCCCCTTGCCCCGGTAGACCCGGTACCCCACGGGAAACTTCACCGCTCCGTATTCGGCGAACAACACGACCAGATGGATGCCGTGAACCTCGTTGTAGACGCGAACGAAGGGCAGCGTGCTGCCCTTTTTTTCGATGCTGGTCAGGTCGACACTCAGCCGCAGGAGTGGGCGGTGTTTTCGTCGGGCCGCGACAAGCAGCGCGTCCCACTGGGCGCGCTGCAAGATGGCCCAACCCTGTGCCGTATCCCAGGGGTACTCGTTCAGGAGGCGGCTCAGCGCACTTTTGCTGACCAACTCAGCGCGGTGCAACGCCGTTTTGGTGGCAGTGTCCAGGAACATCGACAGCGCAGCCTCCAGGCTGCGCTGTTGGTAGGACGTGGTTGGAACGGCCAGGAACTCATCTGCCAGAATGCGGACGCGCTCCCCCAGAATCTGTGACGTAGACACTCCCAGATTTTCTCGGCTGGGAGCGCTTCCCCGTCGTTATGCAGGTGCAACTCCTGAGTTCGACCTTCCGCTGTGGGCACATCCAGCCCCCAGTCATCCAGAATCAGGACGTTCACCCTGGCGATGCTCGCCAGGAGCTTCAGATACCGTCCATCCCCTTTCGCCAGGGTCAGTTCCTGCAACAGTCGCCCGGTTTGCGCATACAACGCCGTGAAGCCCTGACGGCAAGCCTGGTGCGCCAGGGCACACCCGATGAACGTCTTCCCGACGCCCGTGGGGCCGGTGATGATGACCCCCCTTTTTTCGGCGAGCCACTGACCCTGGGCCAGTGAACGCAGCAACCGGGCATCCAGCCCCCTCGGGTGTTTCACATCCACCTCTTCCAGGCTCGCATTGACCTTCAAACGCGCCGCCGTCAGGCGGCGCTGCAAGCCCCGGGTATCCCGGCAGGCCCGCTCACGGTCGACCAGCAAGGTGAGTCGTTCCTCGAAGCTCAGCTCGCGGAGACCAGGTTGTTCCTGTTGTTCTTGCAAAGCGAGCGCCATGCCATCGAGCTTCAGGGCGCGCAACTGTTGAATCACCGGATGGGGCAACATGTCAACCTCAATTCAGGGTGCGCTCGGCACCCGGTTCGTCGATCTCTGCGAAGTACCCAGGACCACGCAGATTGCTGTGGTCGGCTACAGGGAGTGCGGTGGGGGCATCGGGGAGTGGCGCTTCGTCCAGACGGTGCTTCAGGATGGATTTCACGCTCTGCAAGCTGTGCGCTTGCAGAGCCAACGCCCGCCGACAGGCCGCTTCCAGCCGCTCCCCGTACTCGCGGTGCAGGCGAAGCAGACCCGTCACGACGCGCTTTCTCTGTTCAGGATGTTGATCTCCGTCGAAGATGGCGCGCACCAGGGTCGTCGTGGCCTCCCCAATCTGCTGAGCCTGACCCAGGAGTTGGTCCGGACCCACCTCGCGGTAGTACCGGTGGTGGGCGGGCATGTGGTCCGGCACCGTGGTCTGTTGCCGGGCCGACGTCAGCGCGTCGGGGACCCGGTGATGAACCGCGATCCGTACGCCTGAACGGTAGATCTCGATCAACCGCGCGGTGAGTCGCAGATCCACCCGGGTCTTGACGTGGTGATGGGGCACGCTGTACGCGTGCCCCTGGACGACGACGTGGTAGTCCAGACCGACCGTGGCGTGCTTCCACTCGGCCACCTCGAAGGGCTGGGCGGGCAAGGGGCGCAGCAGGGGTTGATCCAGGGTTTCGAACTCACTGCGGCGACTGCCTGGCCTCTTCTGAAAGGGTTGCCCATTGAGGGTGTTCAGCAGTTCCCAGACCGCTTCGTTCGCCTCGGACAGGCTGAAGAACACCCGGTCGCGCAGCGGGGCGAGAATGCGGCGTTCCACGATCTGCACGTGCACTTCCACCAGGGCCTTGTCTTTGGGTTTGCGGACCCGGGCAGGGATGACGGCGACGTCGTAGTGCTGTGCGAATTGCTGATAGGTGCGGTTCAGCTCGGGTTCGTAGCGGCTGGCGTGGGTCACGCCAGCCTTGAGGTTGTCCGGGACGATGATCTCGGGCACCTGACTACCCTTCAAAACGCGGCATGAGAGTCGCGAGGGTGTGCCAAGACGACCGAGAGGGATGCAGCAGCAGATCTTGAAGATGGTCGAGGCCAAGCCGGAACACGGACACCGCACGGTGTCCGTGTTTCTTGATCCGTACGCCTTTCTCGGTTACCAGCAGCTCCCCAGTTACACAGGCCCAGATAAACGCCACACCGACCACCGTCAGCAGGGTGGAGACCCGTTCAGCACGGGTTAGCCCGGTGTCTTCCAGATTGAAGCCCCTCGTTTTGAGCGCGGAGTGCAAGTTTTCTGCCTGCCAACGCTGGGCATACCGTCGGAGATTCGGTCCCACGTGCCCCCGATAAGCGAGGTACAGCGTCTCCCCGGCCGCGTTCTTCGTCGCGGCCACCCGGAGTGACACACCGTAGATCAGGGTCTGGCGTCGCCAGACCCTGACTTCGCCCACTTGGAGCTTGTTGAACACAGCCCACACGGGCAGACGGTGTTGGCCGATGGTGGCGCGTGCAGGCAAGCGAATACAGGGAGCGATGCTGTGCTGATCGAGGAAACGAAACCAGTGCTGGCCGATGAATTCTCGGTCTGCCAGCAGGCACCGGACCTGCCGATCCGGGCAAAACGTCAGGAAGCGCAACACGAGTGATTCCCGAGTACGGGAATCACTCGCCCCACCATGTGGGAGCAATGCCCACATGAGGGGCAGACTGAACCCGTTCCACACAGCAGAAAGCAGCAGGATGTTCACGTCCTGCTGGCCGAGTCGCCAGTTGGTCCGGTCGAGGATCAGATCGACGGGACCGTCCGGCAGGAAGGACAGCGCAAATCTGGGAAACAAACCCTCGGGAAAGGAAATTGGACGAAGCGACAGAGTCGCTGGTAGCGAGCTGTGAGCGTACCTGGCAACGGAACATGGGTCTTGAGGGTGTAGAGGACGACCGTGCGAGCCTGAATGACCGCCAGGACCAAGGCGGTGAAGACCATCAAGCGGCGGGCATCAAGGGGGAAGGCAGACCGCAGAACGGTCTGCAAGGTATCGTGAGGGGGTCGGCTCTTGGGTGCTTTCATCGCAGAAACACCGTATAGGAGCCGACTTTCTGCTGCCTGTCATCCGTTTTGAAGAGTAGTCAGCTCGGGCACTCCACCGAAGAAGTCCAGCGCCCGGACATGCGACGCGATCCAATCGTGAATGCCCTGGGTTCGGGTCACTTCGGCGTAGGTGTAGTCGCTGGCACCCAGGGTGGCCACGAACACCTGGCCAGCCTGGACGACCCCATTCCTCGGGTCGGTCAAGGGCAACGTCAGTCCGGCGTAGTCGACGAAGAGCTTCTCACCTGCCCGGTGGGTCTGGCGCATGGTCAGGCCCGTTGTGGCCTTCCACTTCCGGTAATTCTCGTTGAAGGTTGCGTATTGCCAGCCGTCCGGATGGTGCCGACGGTACTCTTCCCACAGCAGTTGACGAGTGACGCCTTTGCGCCGCAGTTCCCGGTCAATGGCGGCCCAGTCGGGCTGGTGGGTGACACTGACGGCAGCCTGCTCACGGGTACGAAAGAGCAGCACTTCGAGCTGGACATCGTCCAGCTCTGGGGGGAGAGGCCAGCTCAGCCCCGCTTGCTGAGCGCGTGCGACGTAATCCTGCACGGTGCTGCGGGCGAGTTGGACGCTTTGTCCAATGAGGCGGTCACTGAGCTTCAGTTCCAGTTTCAACCGCAAGACTTCCCTGATTTTTCGCATGGACGCTCGCTTTCTGGTCATCCTGCAAGGATGACCAGGGGAGTCTCGTCCGCGACCGGAGGGTGCCGGAATCAACCAGCGCAGGGTGCCGGATTAGACCAGCGGAAGGTGCCGGATAACTCCAGCGACCCCCGCCGGATTACGCCAGCGTACGCATATGCCAAGGACTACGCGAAACTCACGGGGTATGACGGGCTGCCGGGCCAGTCCCCGCTGGACGAGGCGGTCGCCATCTCCAAGGGCATCCTGACGCCGAAAGACCCGCGCTTCATGTCGTGGTGGCCGGTGATGAAGCAGTTCACCGATACCTGGCCTAGCTGTACTTCGGGAATATTCAGGGAGGGGACACAGGGGCCAGCATCCGAGATGCTGGCCCCTGTGCTATGGCTCGTTCTCTGCCTCGCTGGACCCGACATTTCCCTACCTGGTTTGCGCCCTTTCTGGTGCATTTTCGCCACCGAGCCCAGCGGACCTGGGCGCCTCTGTACGTCCGTGGATTGTGCAGCACGGTCCACCGAAAAAGCATGCAGCCCTTGGCTGCCGTCGTGGCGCCCGGGAAAGAGGACCATCTCCAGCAGTTCATCACCGACAGCCCCTGGCTGACCGAACCCCTGGAAACCCTGCTCGCTCAGCGGGCTCAGCAGATGCTGGGTGGCAAAGACGCCGTGCTGATCATCGACGACACCTGCTTGACAAAGTTCGGCACCAAGTCTGTCGGCGTCGCCCGTCAGTATTCCGGGCAGGTCGGGAAGATCACCCCCTGTCAATGCCTCGTCTCCCTGACGTTGGCCCAGCACGACTTGCCGGTTCCGCTCGCCCTACGGCTCTTCTTGCCACAGGAGTGGACCAACGATCCCGCTCGGCTCAGGGCGGCTGGTGTTCCGTTGGAACACCAGCCGCCACAGACCAAGTGCGAACTGGCGCTGAAAGAGTTGGACCGGGTGCGTCCACACGTCACCTTCGGCATGGTTCTGGCGGATGCGGGGTACGGCGTGAACGCCCGGTTCCGGCAGGCACTCACCGAGCGAGGACTGCTGTGGTCGGTCGGCATCACCCGCACGCAGACGGTCTATCCCAGGGACGTTCGCTTGATCCCCATCCCTCGGATCTTCCGGGGCAGGAAACCGACGCACCCAACCCCATCCGAGGACCGACTGTCGGTAGAAGAAGTGCTGGCGGGTGCTGCATGGCAGCACCTGGTATGGCGACATGGAACCAAAGGCCCGCTCTCCGGACGCTTCGCGGCTGAATACGTTCGCCTGGCAGACGGGGAGGAGTACGCTCGCAGTCAACATCTGCCGGGTCAAGCCGCCTGGATCATCGGAGAACAGCGACGAGGTGAGGAGCGCAAATACTACGTCTGCAATCTGCCCCCTGACACGCCGTTGTCGCGGTTGGTGGAAGTCACCAAGCGCCGCTGGGCGTGTGAGCTGAGCCACCGGGAGCTGAAGGACGAAGTCGGGCTGGACCACTTCGAGGGCCGGTCCTGGCAAGGTCTGCATCACCACGCCGTGCTGTGTATGGTGGCCCTGACCTTCCTGCAATGGCTTCGCCTCACCCAGCCCGACGACCTCAGAGGCGACACCATTCCGGCCATTCGAGCGGAGGTGGCAGGGGACTTGCCCCTGCCACCTCCTTGCCGCCGATGTCACACCTGCACCGCCTTATTCAGCGGCCCCTGAATATCCCCGAAGTACAGCTAGAGGCTGCCAAGAACAGGGACGAACTCGAGGGGCGTGGCTCTGAGAACAGCAGAATGGGTGGGTGACGCGGCGAGGCTACCCCAGCGACGTTGACGACGACACCTACTTGTTCCTGCTCCCGTACCTGCTGCTCAGCCGTGCGGATGCAGGTCAACGGAAGTACCCCATCCGGGATGTCCTGAACGCCTTGCTGTGGATGGCCCGCACGGGGGCGCAGTGGAGCTATCTTCCAAACGACTTTCCTCCTGCGGAGACGGTGCGCCAACAGGCGCACCGTTGGTTCGTGGCAGGCTGCTTCGAGAATGCCGCCCACGACCTGCGAATCCTGGCCCGGGTGGAGCAAGGTCGAGATCCCGAGCCGTCCGCGGTGGTCATGGACAGCCGAACCCTCCAAAGCACACCTGAAAGCGGTCACCGTGCGGGCTATGACGGGGCCAAGAAGCGCAAGGGCACCAAGGTTCACCTCGCCGTGGACACCCTGGGACACGTGCTGGCTATCCTCACTTCCCCAGCCAACGAACAGGACAGGGCACAGGTCAAAGACCTGTGCCTAGAGGTGCAGGAAGCCACCGGAGCACAGGTGGAAGTCGCCTTCGTGGATCAAGGGTATACGGGAGTCCAGACCGCGTTAGACGCGACGGATGCGGGCGTCGAGCTGGTCGTCGTGAAGCGTCCAGAAGCGACCAAGGGGTTCATCCTGCTTCCGAAACGCTGGGTGGTTGAACGTTCGTT
Organism: Deinococcus sp. NW-56; assembly: GCF_002953415.1. Classification (NCBI taxonomy): domain Bacteria; kingdom Thermotogati; phylum Deinococcota; class Deinococci; order Deinococcales; family Deinococcaceae; genus Deinococcus; species Deinococcus sp. NW-56. Next base: position 555,524 of record NZ_CP026516.1, read on the forward strand.
TGCGTGGCTGGCACGCTTCCGGAGGCTGAGCCGAGATCTGGAACGCCTTCCCTCCACATTGGTTGGGTTCCACTTCCTCGCCGCCTGCATTCTGCTCTGCCACAACCTCACGCCACTTTTTGCTTAGGGTTCTTGGCAGCCTCTAACTGTACTTCGGGGATATTCAGGGGCCGCTGAATAAGGCGGTGCAGGTGTGACATCGGCGGCAAGGAGGTGGCAGGGGCAAGTCCCCTGCCACCTCCGCTCGAATGGCCGGAATGGTGTCGCCTCTGAGGTCGTCGGGCTGGGTGAGGCGAAGCCATTGCAGGAAGGTCAGGGCCACCATACACAGCACGGCGTGGTGATGCAGACCTTGCCAGGACCGGCCCTCGAAGTGGTCCAGCCCGACTTCGTCCTTCAGCTCCCGGTGGCTCAGCTCACACGCCCAGCGGCGCTTGGTGACTTCCACCAACCGCGACAACGGCGTGTCAGGGGGCAGATTGCAGACGTAGTATTTGCGCTCCTCACCTCGTCGCTGTTCTCCGATGATCCAGGCGGCTTGACCCGGCAGATGTTGACTGCGAGCGTACTCCTCCCCGTCTGCCAGGCGAACGTATTCAGCCGCGAAGCGTCCGGAGAGCGGGCCTTTGGTTCCATGTCGCCATACCAGGTGCTGCCATGCAGCACCCGCCAGCACTTCTTCTACCGACAGTCGGTCCTCGGATGGGGTTGGGTGCGTCGGTTTCCTGCCCCGGAAGATCCGAGGGATGGGGATCAAGCGAACGTCCCTGGGATAGACCGTCTGCGTGCGGGTGATGCCGACCGACCACAGCAGTCCTCGCTCGGTGAGTGCCTGCCGGAACCGGGCGTTCACGCCGTACCCCGCATCCGCCAGAACCATGCCGAAGGTGACGTGTGGACGCACCCGGTCCAACTCTTTCAGCGCCAGTTCGCACTTGGTCTGTGGCGGCTGGTGTTCCAACGGAACACCAGCCGCCCTGAGCCGAGCGGGATCGTTGGTCCACTCCTGTGGCAAGAAGAGCCGTAGGGCGAGCGGAACCGGCAAGTCGTGCTGGGCCAACGTCAGGGAGACGAGGCATTGACAGGGGGTGATCTTCCCGACCTGCCCGGAATACTGACGGGCGACGCCGACAGACTTGGTGCCGAACTTTGTCAAGCAGGTGTCGTCGATGATCAGCACGGCGTCTTTGCCACCCAGCATCTGCTGAGCCCGCTGAGCGAGCAGGGTTTCCAGGGGTTCGGTCAGCCAGGGGCTGTCGGTGATGAACTGCTGGAGATGGTTCTCTTTCCCGGGCGCCACGACGGCAGCCAAGGGCTGCATGCTTTTTCGGTGGACCGTGCTGCACAATCCACGGACGTACAGAGGCGCCCAGGTCCGCTGGGCTCGGTGGCGAAAATGCACCAGAAAGGGCGCAAACCAGGTAGGGAAATGTCGGGTCCAGCGAGGCAGAGAACGAGCCATAGCACAGGGGCCAGCATCCGAGATGCTGGCCCCTGTGTCCCCTCCCTGAATATTCCCGAAGTACAGCTAAGGACTACCTGACCGCCGACCCGGCCAAGAACTACGACGCCTTTCAGGATTTCGTGGGGCAGAAGGAAGCGATGCTCTACGAGGGCAGCTACAAGGCCCGCGAGATGCAGGACGCTGGAATCAAGTTCCCGGTCGGGACTTTCAACTTTCCCAAGCTGACCAAGAAGGAAAGCCCCTACGCGACAGGGGCAAACACCGCCAACGCATATGCGGGCACGGGCGGCTTCCAGTACGCGATGAGCACTCCGCAGTCCAACAAGTCCCTGCGCGAAAAGGGCAAGCAGCAGGCAGTGCTGGACTGGATGCGCTACTTCGGGACGCCCAAGAACCTCCAGCGCCTGACCGCCGAGCAGGGCACCTACGTCCCGACCTGGCCGGGCACGAGCGCCAAGCTGGGGGGCCTAGGCAACTTTGACAGCGGAGCGCTTGCCGCGCAGGTGAAGCTGCCCGAGCGGTCCATCGGGGTGCAGACGGCCACCGCCAACCTGGGTTGGGTGGACATGCAGCGCATCTTCGGGCTCTACCTCAGCGGCAACATCACGCTGGATCAGGCCAAGAAGCAGGTGCAGACCACCCTGGACCGCGCTGCCGCCGACTTTGCCCGCAAGAACAACGTCGACCTGTCCAAGTACAAGTGAGCCGCGCCGTGGGAGAAACAGCGCCGTGAGTGACCGTCCCTACCTGCTGACCACCCTCAGTCACACCTGGCCCATAGGCCGGGCCGCCTGATGCCTGGGCCGGAAGCCTGCCGCCGCGCACGTTTCCGGCCCAGGCCTATTGCTCCCGGAGGACCCCCATGACTGCCCTGCCCGGCACCCGCTCTGCCCCTCCAGCCTCCCGGCGCGGTCCCCTCGCCCGGCTGCGGGAGGGGTGGCCCGCGTACCTCTTTCTGCTGCCCACCTTGCTCGTCATGGGTTACTTCTCGTACTACCCGGCTTACGTGGCCGTCACGCGGGCCTTTACCGACTGGGACGGGCTGAACCCGCCCAACTTCACGGGCCTGGAGAACTTTCAGCGGGCGCTGACCGACCCGGTGATGGGGCAGGCCGCCCTGAACCTGGCGATCTGGGTGGGGGCCGGGCTGCTGCTGGCGGTGGTGCCGCCCCTCCTGATCGCGGAGCTGATCTTTCACCTGCGCGGGCGGCGGCGGCAGTACGCCTACCGGACCCTCTTCGTGCTGCCCATCGTGATTCCGTCCTTGGTACTGCTGCTGGTGTGGGGGAGCTTCTACCGCAGCGACGGCCTGCTGAACACCCTGCTGAGCGCGGTGGGGCTGGAGGGGCTACGGCATGACTGGCTCAGTGATCCGGGGACGGCGCTGCCCAGCCTGATCTTCCTGGGGTTCCCCTACATCGACGCCTTCAACTTCCTGCTGATCTACGCCGGGCTCCAGAACATCCCCGACGAGGTCTTTGACGCCGCGCGGCTCGACGGGGCGACGGGGTGGCGGCGGGTGTTGCGGATTGACCTGCCGCTGCTGCGTCCGCAACTGGCGCTGATCGCGGTGCTGGCGATTATCGGGAACGTGCAGTACTTCATCAGCCCGCTGGTGCTGACCTCGGGCGGGCCGGGCTTTGCGACGACCGTGCCCGCGCTGCTGATGTACTACACGGCCACCCGCGACGGCGAGTACGGGTACGCGATGGCGATTGCCGTCCTGCTGATGGTGCTGGTGGTCGTCCTGACCGCCCTTTCGCGCCTGCTGAGCCGGGGGAGCCGGTGAAGCGGGGCGGCCTAACCGTGGGCGAGGTGATACGGCAAGGGCTGCTGCTGCTGTTCGGCCTGCTCGCCCTTTTCCCGCTGTATTTCAGCGTCGTCAACTCATTTAAGGACCGGGTGCAGTACGCCGAGAACCTGCTGAACCTGCCCTTCCCGGCCCACCCGGAGAATTACACGTTGGCCTGGGCACAGATTCAGGGGCCGCTGCTGAACTCGGTGGTCGTGACCCTGGCGAGCGTGCTGGCGACGCTGGTGTTCGCCAGCCTCAGCGCCTACGCCTTCGCGCTGATGGACTTTCCGGGGCGGCACCTGCTGTTCGGGGTCACCTTCGCGCTGCTGCTGGTGCCCGAGTTCCTGACCCTGATTCCGCTGTACGTCCAGATTCAGGCGCTCACGCTGCCCAGCAACTACCTCGCGATCATCCTGCCCACGGTCGCTGCCGGACAGCCCTTCGCCATCCTGGTGCTGCGGGCCGCGTTCGAGGCGATTCCGCGCGACATGCTGGAAGCCGCGCGGCTCGACTGGGCCGGGCACCTCGCGCTGCTGCGGCGGATCGTGCTGCCCGTCAGCCTGCCCGTCCTCGTCAGCGTGGCGATCATCCGGCTGATTCCGGTGTGGAACGAGTACCTGCTGCCCTCGCTGGTCCTCGACGAGCGGCACCGCACCCTGCCCGTCGCGCTCGTGGCCTTTCAGGGGGGCGGGGCGGCCACGGCGGTCACGCCGAACTACGGGGCGTTGATGGCCTCCTACGTGCTGGCGGCGGTGCCGCTGGTGCTGCTGTTCGCCTTCCTGATGCGCTACTACATCCAGGGGGTGACGAGCGGGGGGGTCAAGGGGTAAGGGGGCAGGGGAGAGGGCGGGGAGGTCGGTGGGCCTCCCCGCCCTCCCTTTGGCCCACTCAGGCCGGAAAGAGCACCACCCCGCCCCGCGCGGGCACGTCCAGCTCGGTGTCCCCCTGGAGGTCGAAGGTCTGCCCGCTCAGCGCGTCGCGGTACAGGCCGGGGCGCACCCCGGTCAGGGGCAGCCGGGCCTGCGTCTGCGCGGTGTTGAGGGCGACATAGGCCACCTGCTCCCCCAGTTCGCGGGCGTAGACGAGGCCCTCCCCTTCGGCATGGGTGAAGCGCAGCTCGCCCCGGCGCAGGGCGGGGGTGGCGTGGCGGGCGGCGGTGAGCCGCTGGAGCAGGCCCAACGTCTCGCGGTCCCAGCTCCCCTCGTCGTGCCAGGGGAAGGCGCGGCGGCAGTCGGGGTCGGGGCCACCGGGGAGGCCCACCTCGTCGCCGGAATAGATGCAGGGCGCTCCCACGTAGGTCATCTGGAAGACGCTGGCGAGCCGGAAGGCGGCTGCGTCCCCACCTGCCGCCGTCAGGAAGCGGGCCGTGTCGTGCGAGTCGAGCAGGTTGAGCTGTGCCCGCACGATCTCGGGGTGGTACATCCGGGTGACTTCCCCGATGCGCCGGGCGAAGGCGGCGGCGTCGATGGGGTCCACCCGGCCCATCCCGCTGACCTCGTTCACCGCGTGGTTGATCGTCCGCGCTCCGAAAAATCCCAGGCACGGGCGGGTGAAGTGGTAGTTCATCACGGCGTCGAACTGGTCACCCGCCAGCCAGCGGTGCGCGTCTCCCCAGATCTCGCCGACGATGTAGGCGTCGGGGTTGACCGCCTTGACCCGGCGGCGGAACTCGCGCCAGAAGTCGTCGTCGTCGATCTCATTGGGCACGTCCAGCCGCCAGCCGTCGATCCCGAAACGCATCCAGTACTCGCCCACCGAGAGCAGGAACTCGCGCACGGCGGGGTGGCCCGTGTTGAACTTCGGCAGCGCCCGGATGCCCCACCAGGCCTGATAGCCCGCAGGCTTGGCGTCGTCGTAGGCGTGCAGCGGCCAGCCGTCCACGTGGAACCAGTCGCGGTAGGCGCTCGCCTCGCCCTGCTCCAGCAGGTCGTTGAACTGGAAGAAGCCCCGGCTGGCGTGGTTGAACACGCCGTCCAGCACGACCCGGATGCCGCGGGCATGGGCCTCGTCCAGCAGGTGCCGCAGGGCGCCATTCCCGCCCAACATGGGGTCCACCTGAAAGTAGTCGTGGGTGTGGTAGCGGTGGTTGGACGCCGACTGAAAGACCGGGCAGAAGTAGATCGCGTTCACGCCCAGGCTCTGGATATGGTCCAGATGCTCGGCCACGCCCCACAGGTCGCCGCCCATGTAGCCGTGAATCGTGGGTGGGCTGCCCCACGGCTGGAGGTTCAGGCCCGTCATGCGGCCCGAGCGGGCGAAGCGGTCGGGGAAAATCTGGTAGAAGACGGCGTCCGCGACCCATTCGGGCGTGACGGGGTGGGGAAGTTCGGTCGGCGACATGCGGGGCCAGGATAGAGGCAAAGCGCTGACTACCCTTCAAAACGCGGCATGAGAGTCGCGAGGGTGTGCCAAGACGACCGAGAGGGATGCAGCAGCAGATCTTGAAGATGGTCGAGGCCAAGCCGGAACACGGACACCGCACGGTGTCCGTGTTTCTTGATCCGTACGCCTTTCTCGGTTACCAGCAGCTCCCCAGTTACACAGGCCCAGATAAACGCCACACCGACCACCGTCAGCAGGGTGGAGACCCGTTCAGCACGGGTTAGCCCGGTGTCTTCCAGATTGAAGCCCCTCGTTTTGAGCGCGGAGTGCAAGTTTTCTGCCTGCCAACGCTGGGCATACCGTCGGAGATTCGGTCCCACGTGCCCCCGATAAGCGAGGTACAGCGTCTCCCCGGCCGCGTTCTTCGTCGCGGCCGCCCGGAGTGACACACCGTAGATCAGGGTCTGGCGACGCCAGACCCTGACTTCGCCCACTTGGAGCTTGTTGAACACAGCCCACACGGGCAGACGGTGTTGGCCGATGGTGGCGCGTGCAGGCAAGCGAATACAGGGAGCGATGCTGTGCTGATCGAGGAAACGAAACCAGTGCTGGCCGATGAATTCTCGGTCTGCCAGCAGGCACCGGACCTGCCGATCCGGGCAAAACGTCAGGAAGCGCAACACGAGTGATTCCCGAGTACGGGAATCACTCGCCCCACCATGTGGGAGCAATGCCCACATGAGGGGCAGACTGAACCCGTTCCACACAGCAGAAAGCAGCAGGATGTTCACGTCCTGCTGGCCGAGTCGCCAGTTGGTCCGGTCGAGGATCAGATCGACGGGACCGTCCGGCAGGAAGGACAGCGCAAATCTGGGAAACAAACCCTCGGGGAAAGGAAATTGGACGAAGCGACAGAGTCGCTGGTAGCGAGCTGTGAGCGTACCTGGCAACGGAACATGGGTCTTGAGGGTGTAGAGGACGACCGTGCGAGCCTGAATGACCGCCAGGACCAAGGCGGTGAAGACCATCAAGCGGCGGGCATCAAGGGGGAAGGCAGACCGCAGAACGGTCTGCAAGGTATCGTGAGGGGGTCGGCTCTTGGGTGCTTTCATCGCAGAAACACCGTATAGGAGCCGACTTTCTGCTGCCTGTCATCCGTTTTGAAGAGTAGTCAGGGCAAAGCGTTCACCGAAGCCTGACTAGCGGGGCGCGGAATCCTCCGCCCGCAGCAGTTGCAAGAAGGCCCGTGCCTCCTCCGGCGTCCCCACCTCGCCCAGGGCCTGCGCCTCCGCGACGGCCCGCAGCGCCTCACCCACGGCCGGGCCGGGGGAGAGCTTCAGCAGGCCCATCACGTCCTCTCCGGTCAGGAGGGGCCGGGGGGCCTGGGGCTGTTCCTCCAGCGCGGCGAGCACCTTCTCAAACGCGTGGGCGTAGGCGTGCCGGATGGCGGGGTGGCTGTCGGGGCCGCGCGAGGCCTCGCGGTCGGCCAGCATCAGCCGCAGGAGGTCCGGCAGCAGGGGTCGGCGGCGGTGAACGAAGCGCCGGGCCTCGCGCTCGTTCGCCGGGAGTTGCGCCATATGCGCCCGCACCAACGCCCCCGCCCGGTCCACCGTGGCCGAGGGCAGCCGCAGCCGCGTCAGCATCGCGCGGGCCAGCTCCGCGCCCACCCGGTCGTGCCCGTAGAAGGTGGTGCGGCCCGAGCGCGGGTTGACTCCCCGCGTGCGCGGCTTGCCCACGTCGTGCAGCAGGGTCGCCCAGCGCAGCGCGAGGTCGGCGTCCGGAAAGCGGGCCAGAAGTTGGTGCAGCGCCTCGACCCCGTGGTGAAACACGTCGAGGTGGTGGAAGCCGCCCTGCACCATCCCGATGCCCTCGCGCAGTTCGGGGAGAGTCAGGGCCAGCAACCCCACGTCCTCCAGCCGCAGGATGCCGGACGCTGCGTCCGGGTGGGCAAGCAGGGCTTCCATCTCATCCCGGATGCGCTCGGCGGCGGGGAGGGGCAGCCCCCCGGCGGCGAGGTCGGCGGCCACCCGCTGCACGGCCATCTCGGTGGCAGCCTCCAGCCGGAACCCCAGGGTGATCTCGAACCGCACGGCCCGCCATGCCCGCAGGGGATCGGCGCGGAGGTTGGCCTCCGAGACCATCCGCAGCCGCCGGGAACGCAGGTCTGCCTGCCCGCCGCTGGGATCGATCACCCGCCGCTCCGGCGTCAGCGCCAGCGCGTTCACGGTGAAGTCGCGCCGCCGCAGGTCGTCCGCGAGGTCGCCCGGCAGCGGCACGAAGTCGTGCTGCACACCGTCCGGCGCATGGACTCGCCAGTACCCCCGCTTCTCGTCCAGGGCAAACGCCGAGCCTCCCACCTTCCCGGCGAGCGTCCCGGCGGCCGCGGCAGGATCGGGCACGGCCCAGTCGTAGTCGTGCGGGGTCACGCCGCGCAGCCAGTCGCGGGCGGCCCCGCCGACCAGAAGGCCCCCCGCAGGAAAGGGCGGCAGGGGCGGGCGGCGGCGAAACATGGTCGCCATGCTAGCGGGTGCTTGCTCCGGCGGGCGCACTCTGCTACCTTGAGCGGCGCTGAGGGGGCTTAGCTCAGCGGGAGAGCATCCGCTTTGCAAGCGGAGGGTCAAGAGTTCGAATCTCTTAGCCTCCACCAGAAGATGCCGTGTTATACGGCAAAAACGAGAAGCGCCCGAGGGAGAAATTCCTCGGGCGCTCTTCTTGTGTAGTGGGCGTGTAGTAGGGCTAGTTCAGCAGTGCCGGAGTGCTCGCCTGCACCGGAGGCGGCGGAGAGCTTGGGGCGAACACATCAACGGCGTGCTCACGTTGCTCGTTGTCGAGGACGTGACGGTAGATGTCCAGGGTAATGCTCACTCGGGCGTGTCCGAGCTTCTTGCTCACCACCTCCACGGGCACTTTCAGGCGTAGAGCGAGGGTGGCAAAGGTATGCCGCAGGTCATGGGGCGTGAGATCGGGCAGCCCCCCCTCCTCGCCTACCAGGGCCTGCAAGCGGGCCAGTTTCGCTGCCCCTACCCCACCCTGACCCGTCTTGCCCTTCCCCGGCCTCGACCAAGCGATCACCGACTCCAGCGCACGGTTGAGGTTGTCCGGGGAAGTCCAGTTGCCCAACTCGGTGGCGAACACCGCGTTCGTCTCGATCCAGGCTGATCCCATCCGGCGGCGCTCCGCATGTTGGCGTTCGCGGTGGGCCAGCAGGGCGACTCGCAGGCTGTCCGGCATATGAACGTCACGCCTGGAGGCCTTGGTCTTGAGTTCTTCTTCGAGCTTCACTCCTCCTTTGCTCTGCACGAGCTGGCGGCGTATCCGCAGAACCCCCCGGTCGAAGTCCACGCAGTCCCAGGCAAGGCCCATGACCTCGCCGCGGCGGAGACCCACGCTCAGGGCCGTGAAGAGGGCGGGCCACAGGCGGCACAGGCCCGCCGTGTGCAGGGCCTCGCCCAGCTCTCGGAAGCGGGCTGCCTGGTCAAAGTCGAGGACTCGGCCCACGGCCTCGGGTGCCGAACCCTTGAGGCGGCGAACGCCCTCCATGGGATTGGCGTAGATGATCTGGTCACTCACGGCTTCCTTGAACAGTGCTCGCAGTCGCGTCAACACCTTGCCCTGCGTCCGGGAGGCCATAGCCCGGCCAAGGCCACGTCCCCCCTTCATCTCCCGGCGCGAGAGGACGGCCATCAGATCCTTGATGTGGGTTGCTCGCACGTCCCTCACCCTCATGTTTCCCAGGTACTCCAGGGCGTAGTCGAGTTCCTGCCGGTAGAGTTCGGCGGTCCTGGCGTTCACGTGGGTATGGCGCATCAGCCACTTCTGGGCGTACTGGGCGACGGTGACTTCGCTCGGCTCGGCGAGAAGGCCTCGGCTGTGGTCCACCAGCGCCTGCGCCCGGGCAGTGTTTGCGGCCGACTTCGTTGGAGCCGTCCCGGAAGCTGTGACGCGGGAGCCGTTGGCCCGGTAGCCGAGGGTGACCTGCCAGCGCCATTTGTCGCCGGATCGGTAGACGGTTCCCTCGCCGTTACCACGCTGCTTGGTGGAGCGTTTGTTCTTGGTCGTGTCCCGCTGCTTAGTCATTGAGTTTTCTCCAAAAAGAAGAAAGGGGGCGTAGGCCCCCATCGCTTCGTCAGAAGGGCCAGCCGTCGAGATCGTCGTCTGAAACCGGGGGTGCAGGAGGGAAAGCAGCTCGTAGAAGTTTCTGGATGAGGCGTTCCCTTGTCCGCGCGTACCGCTGTTCCAGCAGAGCTTCGACAGCGTCACGGGCGAAGGTCTTGGTCTGGGGGTCGCGATGCAGGCGGCCCCGGGCGATTTCTCGGTCGACGGTTCGACGGTGGACGTTGAGCAAGCGAGCGGTCTGCGTGGCGTTGAGGCGGGCGGGAAGAGGCTGGATCATGTTGTTTTCCTGGTAGTGGGGACGAGAGGGGAGAGGACGCACTGCGTTTGGCCGCTTAGCCCTGAGCATGAGCACCCGCCTGAAGGTCGATCCACTCCAGCAACTTGCGGCGGGGAAAGCGGTAGCCCTTGCCCAGGCGGATGGTGGGAATGTGCTGGTGGTGGGCCAGTTCGTACACCCGGTTGCGGCCTACCCGCAGGAGGGCGGCGACCTCGTTCACGGTCAGCAGTTCGGGGAGGGGGGAGGCATGTCGCTCCTGCTGGAGGTCGGCATGCACGTCGGTCTGGGTCGGCTCGTTCATCTCTCTGTCTCCTCGCGCTCGTCTGGTTCTTCGAGCGCTCACCAGATCAGTCCTGGGACCGTCCGGGCCTCAGCGGGATGCCCCGCGAAGACGAGGTGAAGATCGGGAATGGGCCGGGCACGAGACTTTGAAGGGCTGTCCCGACCGCCCACTCTTGACGCGGGTGAGGGGTTGGGGTATCCTTTCGGTACTAGCCCCCGGTGTCCGCGTTCTGCGAGCCGGGGGCACCTTTTGCCCTATAGGGCACAGAAAGTAGGTACGTCAGATACCTACATAAAGAGCCTTAAGGGTGCTCGACGCCGATCAGGACGCGTAATCTCTCGATCAGTCGGACGTAACGCTCCCGGTCGAAGTTGGTGCGGGCGAAGTCCCCGGCGACGAGCAGCGAGACGATGTCGTAGACCCGTGCCGCATCCTTGGCCGTGTGGAAATCGCCCAGATGCAGCGACTCGTCCTTCCACCGCAGCTTGGCGTGGAAGCGTTCGCCTCGCAGACTGACCCCCCGGTACGGCACTTTCCCCCTGGGCTGGTTGCGGTTCATGGCGTTCTGGGAGCCGGTCGCCGGGCGGAGGTTGACGAGGCGGTTGTCCAGGGGGTTGCCGTTGATGTGGTCGACGACAAGGCCGGGGGGGGTGTTCAGGATCACCTGATGCAGCTTCACCGTCACGCGGCCGGGCTGTTGCCAATCGAAGGTCCTGACGTACCCCTTGTCGTTGACGTACCAACGGCACTCCAGAAGCGCGGCGAGCTGGGGCAGGGTGGCATCCACCACAGCGTGCCTTCCAGCAGCGTGACGGCCGCGGAGGGGCAGAAGGACAACCGCGTCCCCCGTCGGCGTCACTGCAACTCCCTTTTGCGGGGTGCGGGCAATACGTCGTGGGTGAGGTCGCTGAGCTGCCGCATGACCTCGGCGGGCCACGGTTGCGTCAAGCGGACGCCCGCATACCGGGCCAGTTGCACGGTCTGCTCGGCGTCGAAGTCTGGCTCGGCGGCCCCTCGGGTGAATGCCGGGTCATCAAGCAGGTCACGAAAGCCATCCACCCCTGCCCAGGCGTGGTGCTCCAGCAGCGAGAGTGCCAGCGCCCGCAATCGGACGGCGATGCGGCGCCGGGGTGCCGAGAGGACCAGGACCAGGTCCGCATGTTCACCGAAGTGATGATGGTGCGGGACGATCTCCCCGGCCGGGTAGAGGTCGTCCCAGGCGCTCTCGATCTGGGTACCCAGCCGGACGAGAAAGGTGTGTGCGAGCGCGTCGGCGAACACGCACAGTTGCGTGCTGGGCTGGCTGCCGGGGGCAAACCAGGTGGCGGCGAGCAGCGTGCTCTCGCGGATAAGGGCCTCGGTGAGTAAGGGCGGCGATAGAGGCTCCAGCGCCCGGCGATCCGGCGTCCTGATAAATTGATTCACGATCCCCTCGTTCAGATTGGATTCCGCAAGCGGCCAATGGTTCCTAGGCCGTCGGGCCGCTCGCGGGTGCCGAGTGTAACACTAGTGTTACAAAGTGGTCAACAGGGATGACGGGGGAGACTCGGGGCAGGCCAAAGTTGACTGGGGAAGAACGTGGCGCAGGCCGTATGATCCTGCACGAACTCTCATGGCCCTTATTCGCCTCCGCCTCTCCACCTACCTACAAGAGGCTGGCATCACGCCTGCTGCCCTCGCTGCTGCCGTCCACCCCACTCTGTCCCGCAACACCGTCTACCGACTCCTGCGACAGGAGGACACCATCACCCGGCTGGACTTTCCGACCCTGGCGGCCCTAATGACGGCGCTCCGGCAGCTCACCGGCAAGCCGGTGGACTTCGCTGACCTGCTTGAACTGGATGAAAGTGTGTAGTCAGCCCGACGTCACCCGGCCCTGACCTCCGGGGGGGAGGGGAGGAACGCCCATGGACTTGACCTGCTGGGGGAGGGGAGAGGACGCCGTACAAGCCCACGAGGGCCGACGGGAAAATTAACTTTGCTCTGTCGTCCCGCCCCGCCCGGATATGCCCCTGGACGCCAGCACACTGCTGTATGCCGTCCCAGCACATCCCCATCTACGGTCGCGCCGACCGTCGGAACAATCAGGTCGTTGCCCACGCTGTCGTTGATGCCGGGGACGTGACCCGGCTGTCCCACCACCGCTGGCACCTGGGTGGACGTGAGCGTCTGTATGCCGTCACCCGGCTGGACGGCCGCACCGTCCTGATGCACCGGGTTCTCATGGGTTGTCTGCGTATGCTGGCCAATCCGGCACCCGCTGCTGGAGTTATCCGGCCTCCAGGAATGGAGTTATCCGGCACCCTCCCAGCCAACGGACGAGCTGTCCCCATTATGAAAGGCTGACCGTCTCCGGGGTCAACTTCCTGCTCTTCTTTCTGAGGCTTTCTCCCCGAAGTTCGATCCGGTAGGCGTGATGCAGGACGCGATCCAAGATCGCGTCCGCCAGCGTGGGATCTCCCAGATTCGCGTGCCAGGCCGGGGTCGGGAACTGACTGGTAATGATCGTCGAAGCCCGTTCATAGCGGTCATCCAGAATCTCCAGCAAAATCCTTCGACCTTCCGCTGTGGGCACATCCAGCCCCCAGTCATCCAGAATCAGGACGTTCACCCTGGCGATGCTCGCCAGGAGCTTCAGATACCGTCCATCCCCTTTCGCCAGGGTCAGTTCCTGCAACAGTCGCCCGGTTTGCGCATACAACGCCGTGAAGCCCTGACGGCAAGCCTGGTGCGCCAGGGCACACCCGATGAACGTCTTCCCGACGCCCGTGGGGCCGGTGATGATGACCCCCCTTTTTTCGGCGAGCCACTGACCCTGGGCCAGTGAACGCAGCAACCGGGCATCCAGCCCCCTCGGGTGTTTCACATCCACCTCTTCCAGGCTCGCATTGACCTTCAAACGCGCCGCCGTCAGGCGGCGCTGCAAGCCCCGGGTATCCCGGCAGGCCCGCTCACGGTCGACCAGCAAGGTGAGTCGTTCCTCGAAGCTCAGCTCGCGGAGACCAGGTTGTTCCTGTTGTTCTTGCAAAGCGAGCGCCATGCCATCGAGCTTCAGGGCGCGCAACTGTTGAATCACCGGATGGGGCAACATGTCAACCTCAATTCAGGGTGCGCTCGGCACCCGGTTCGTCGATCTCTGCGAAGTACCCAGGACCACGCAGATTGCTGTGGTCGGCTACAGGGAGTGCGGTGGGGGCATCGGGGAGTGGCGCTTCGTCCAGACGGTGCTTCAGGATGGATTTCACGCTCTGCAAGCTGTGCGCTTGCAGAGCCAACGCCCGCCGACAGGCCGCTTCCAGCCGCTCCCCGTACTCGCGGTGCAGGCGAAGCAGACCCGTCACGACGCGCTTTCTCTGTTCAGGATGTTGATCTCCGTCGAAGATGGCGCGCACCAGGGTCGTCGTGGCCTCCCCAATCTGCTGAGCCTGACCCAGGAGTTGGTCCGGACCCACCTCTCGGTAGTACCGGTGGTGGGCGGGCATGTGGTCCGGCACCGTGGTCTGTTGCCGGGCCGACGTCAGCGCGTCGGGGACCCGGTGATGAACCGCGATCCGTACGCCTGAACGGTAGATCTCGATCAACCGCGCGGTGAGTCGCAGATCCACCCGGGTCTTGACGTGGTGATGGGGCACGCTGTACGCGTGCCCCTGGACGACGACGTGGTAGTCCAGACCGACCGTGGCGTGCTTCCACTCGGCCACCTCGAAGGGCTGGGCGGGCAAGGGGCGCAGCAGGGGTTGATCCAGGGTTTCGAACTCACTGCGGCGACTGCCTGGCCTCTTCTGAAAGGGTTGCCCATTGAGGGTGTTCAGCAGTTCCCAGACCGCTTCGTTCGCCTCGGACAGGCTGAAGAACACCCGGTCGCGCAGCGGGGCGAGAATGCGGCGTTCCACGATCTGCACGTGCACTTCCACCAGGGCCTTGTCTTTGGGTTTGCGGACCCGGGCAGGGATGACGGCGACGTCGTAGTGCTGTGCGAATTCCTGATAGGTGCGGTTCAGCTCGGGTTCGTAGCGGCTGGCGTGGGTCACGCCAGCCTTGAGGTTGTCCGGGACGATGATCTCGGGCACTCCACCGAAGAAGTCCAGCGCCCGGACATGCGACGCGATCCAATCGTGAATGCCCTGGGTTCGGGTCACTTCGGCGTAGGTGTAGTCGCTGGCACCCAGGGTGGCCACGAACACCTGGCCAGCCTGGACGACCCCATTCCTCGGGTCGGTCAAGGGCAACGTCAGTCCGGCGTAGTCGACGAAGAGCTTCTCACCTGCCCGGTGGGTCTGGCGCATGGTCAGGCCCGTTGTGGCCTTCCACTTCCGGTAATTCTCGTTGAAGGTTGCGTATTGCCAGCCGTCCGGATGGTGCCGACGGTACTCTTCCCACAGCAGTTGACGAGTGACGCCTTTGCGCCGCAGTTCCCGGTCAATGGCGGCCCAGTCGGGCTGGTGGGTGACACTGACGGCAGCCTGCTCACGGGTACGAAAGAGCAGCACTTCGAGCTGGACATCGTCCAGCTCTGGGGGAGAGGCCAGCTCAGCCCCGCTTGCTGAGCGCGTGCGACGTAATCCTGCACGGTGCTGCGGGCGAGTTGGACGCTTTGTCCAATGAGGCGGTCACTGAGCTTCAGTTCCAGTTTCAACCGCAAGACTTCCCTGATTTTTCGCATGGACGCTCGCTTTCTGGTCATCCTGCAAGGATGACCAGGGGAGTCTCGTCCGCGACCGGAGGGTGCCGGAATCAACCAGCGCAGGGTGCCGGATTAGACCAGCGGAAGGTGCCGGATAACTCCAGCGACCCCCGCCGGATTACGCCAGCGTACGCAGGTTGTCCGTCGGGACAGCAAGTGCGGCACAGAAACGCCGACCCGCTGGACAACCGCCGGGCGAATCTTTTTGTTCCCGGTTCTGAGTCAGAGGTTGCACGTCCTGATCGGCGTGGCATATCAAAACATGCAGGTTCCTCTGCCCTGGGTGGGTCGGCGTGACTCCCTACTTCTACGAGCCGCGGGAGCTGGCGGAGTTGCTGCGGGTTTCCGAGACCACCATCCGCCGCATGATTCGCCGGGGAACCCTGCGAGCTGTCGCCATCGGTCGCCAGCACCGCGTTCCACGCTCCGAGCTGGTGCGCCTGATTCTCGAAGCGGGCTTGAGCGTCAGCGCCCTGCCGCCGTCGCTTCAGGACTTGATCGACATGCTGCACTTCCCCGAGCGAGCAGGCGGTGAAGCCACTGCGGCCAGTTAATCCTCCTGCCGTTTGGGGGGGCGGAGATGGGGCGGTGCCACGCGCTTGGGCTTGGGCCGCAGCATCTCCGCCAGCGCCGTCGTAATTTGTGGCCGCGGGAGCGGCGGCTGACCCACAGCGGGTGTTTTGGGTGCCTCCTGAACCTCTTGCCGCTCGATAGCTGCCTCAGGGTCCAGGATGACCCGGTACCGGCTCGGGCCATGCCCCTTCCCCACCTTCACGTTGGTGACCTGGAGGACCTTGGCCTCTTCTAGCTCCTCGACAAACTTGCCCACCCGCTTCCGCAGCGCCTGATCCCCGAGATCGGATGGTTCGTGCGAGAAGCAGGCTCGGCCGAGTTTCAGGTTCGACAGCGCTACCTCTTCATCCAGTGCTCCCTCCGCGATCAGCGCCACCAGTAGCCGCATGGCCCCGGCGCTGATGGGAAGGGCAGTGAGGTACTGGAAGAGTGAATTGTCGGCCAGTGTCATGGCCGGAGGTTTACCACGCCACCATCACGACAGGTGTTGCCGGGTGGTTTGCTGAAGCTCGGTCGTGACGGCAACGTGATTTCGCACCGCTTGGCTTCCTGGTGGTCTGTCGTGCCCATGCGTCCGCCGAAGTTGGCGTCATGGAACTGCCAACCGAGAGCCGCTACATCTCCGTCGCCTACGCTGCACGCCATTTCGGCGTCTCCCCCCAGACCATCCGACGAGCCATCAAGGTGGGTCGCCTGGAATCTGTCCGTGTCGGTCGACTACTGCGCCTGCCCCGCTCGGTCCTGAGCCTCATGTCCATCTGAAAGGAGCGATGCGTGCGGCCTCGACTCCGCACGCATCGGATGAACTGTGGATACGGACATCATCTACGAATACCGGGCACACGACCTCGGGTACCAGACTGCCTTGGACGAGTTCGCGCTGGATCAGGCCATTGAGGATGATCTGAGGCGTGTCCTGCTCCCCCAGGCGGACAGTGTGGAACGCCTGGCGGAAGAGATCGCGGCGGCTTTTGGAGACGGCACCGATGGTTTGATAGCCCTCCAAGCCTTTCTTGACGACGAGGCGGAACATGCTTCGCCCTCCTCTGACTGCTGGGGGCGCGACCACTGGGGTGACCCCTTCCCAACACTGGGTGAACCAAATGAAGCAGAGTTGCAGCCCGACCCGGAGAGGCTGGCAGCAGCCTTGGAGCGCGGCAAGCAAGCCGCCACCCAGCAGAAGCGCCGCAAGAAGAGAATCCAACTGCCGGACTACGGCGGCGCGTTCCCCCTGAGTGCCGCTCATGTGTCCGCCAAAGGGTTCTGGCCGGATGCTCTGGAAGACACTCGGCACGCCCGCAAGGAGCGGGCCAAGGACTCCGGGCTGCTCACCGCTCTGGAAGAGCTCCAGGCGCACGCCCCCCAGGGTATGGAGTGGGGCAAGCTCACGCTCTCCAAGTTGAAGGACTCTCCCCTCTACAGCAAGGACACACTGCGGCTTGCACGCCTGGAAATCGCTCGCTACATGCGCTCGGTTGGCGAGACGGCCTGTGTCTGGAAACTGGAGCGTGGGCGCGGCGGGGGATTCCATGTGGAACTGGTCGTTCCTGCGGGAAGCGGTGGGGGTCTCAAGGGATTAAAAGCTGTGACCGATATTTACGGCCTCGCCGCCTATCTCAGCAAGCCTCCCGACGCCTGGAGCTGCACGCCGGATGAGAAGGCTCGTCAAATTTGGTCCTCGGAGGACCTGGAGCGCGGGCAAGTCGCGGCATGCGAGGAGTACCTAACCCGTGACCGCGGTCCCTCTGGCAAAGAACGCCTTCAGTTCTGGGGTTCTATGGGTCTGGGCAAGGGGAGGCGGTGAACTACGGGTTATAGCTCGCCTCCCCATTTCGCTCCCCCAGCTCATCGACGGGGCGATAGATGGAACTACGGTTTATAGATGGGAGAGGGAGGCACCGGGTGGCCCCCTGCCTCCCTCTCCCAGGAAGACATGTTGGGAAGGGCCTGGATGACCGCTATGTAGGAGGGTGGACAACGGGTAACCCATTACGGCCCTTTTGTCTCGCTGCTGCGCCCCGTCTCTATTCGTCATCCCTGGCGCGGACCACGACGATATTGCCCTATAGGGCAAAGTGGTCCCGCAGGCCATCCACGGTGGAATGCCGGAAAAACGACAACTTGCCCCAATGGGGCACTCTCGCTCGACGGTGCAGCGCCGGAAAAACGAGACTTTGCCCTATAGGGCAATCCTGAACTCCGGTGCGACGCACTGCGGGTTGGGCCAGGTGACGGGATCACACCCCGTGACTGGCCCTTGCGTGTCGCCGCCGCACCGCCCGGTCCCAGTCGGTCAGGCAGCCCACCAGCAACTTGCCGTCCTTGGCGCAGCCCTCGGCCGTCGCCATGAACTCCGCGAAGGCTTCGTCGTAGGACTTCAGGTCCGGCCGGGTGTAGGTGATGTTGTGCGTGATCTTGTTGCGGTCCTCGCGCCAACGGTTGAGGCGCTGCGGCAGGTCGCGGTGGCGGTCCAGCCCCAGGTCGTCGAAGTCCAGCCCCATCGCCATGATCAGCACGAACATGGAGCTGGGTTTGGTCAGGCTGATCTGCGGCGGACTCTTCCTGAACACGCTCTTCTGCGCGAGCCGCTCCACCACTTCCTCCAGTGTGCAGAGGCCTGTCCCCTCCACCCGCCAGTGCAGGTGCGAGTGCAGGCGGTCGGTGAGGATGCTCTCGCAGATCATCGCCGCCTCGATGTAGAAGCCGTGTTCCAGCGCCAGCGTCAGCCGCTCGTGCGCCCGTGCGTACCGCTCCTGCTTGACCCGGTTCGGCTCTGCCGCCCTGCCCGTCATAGTGCCCCCGCGAACGCCCGCGCCAAGATGGAAGCGGGGAGGGCATCGAGTTCAGAGGCAACCGTTTCATCGGCATCCAGGGCCGACGCAGCACGCCATGTCGCAGCGATCTTGTCCTGAGTTTGGCGGGTAGGCAGTGGAAACGGGTATGCGAGGAAATCAGACGGGTTCAGCCGACGGCGGCGGACATTGGTGCCTGTGCTTTCCCCAGCAATCAGGGGCCAGACCGCAGGGTTTTTGAAGTGGGCGTCCAGCACCTCCGGCAGTACGGCGTTCTCGTTCACGCGGAAAACAGGAAACTCGGTCGAGACCACCAGGCCATCGCACTCGGGCGGCACAAGGCCCAGAGCGCCCTCCCACGCCATCAATTTCGGATATGTAAAGTTGCCTGCCTCTAGCCTGGTTAACTTCGGGTAGGCGAAATCTGACCCTAGCTTGCTCTGCCCCACGAAGACGCCGCGCCCGAAGGAGTAAACGCCCGCAAAGTGATAAGTCTCCGTGGGCTGCACCTGAACGTCTGGACTCAGGAGTTGCACCTCGCATAGCGCAGTGAATAGCCGTGCTGGCGGAGAAATTCCGAGTTTCTGCTGAACGTCAGGAGCAGGCGGTTCAAATGAACGTCTGGCATGACCGTCATCAGTGCCAGAGCAGCACACGCCTCCAGGGTCATCCCGGTCTCTCGGTGCAGGATGGCCAGTGTCCAGGCCAGGAACACCAGCAGGACCCAGCGATCCAGGCCCACAGCAGTTCGCAATGCGAACTGCGCCAGACCAAACTGGTGCTTGCCCTCCTTGAAGAACGATTCCTCGCTCCACCGCTTTGCCCCCTCGGCGACCACCTCGTCGCCTTCCATCAGTTCCGAAGAAACCGCGTGAAACACCCGGTCTCCACGGTCGACGCGACCCAGCACCAGCGGGTCATGCGGCCAGTTCTTCAATTCGATGTAGCCTCCATGCGGACAGTCAGCCACCGTGACCTCGCCTGGGTGCATCGTCCGCCGGGTTGACCGAACGCCCACCACAAACTCGAAGCCCAGCTGCCTGACTTCATCCAGGAAGACAGCGGATTCGAATCCGCTGTCTGCTAACACGCGAATCCGGAATCGACGACGGATCGCGTCTGGGACGGTTCGCAGAAGTTCTCGTGCCAGAGTCACTGGGGTCGCTGTCCCCTTGCCCCGGTAGACCCGGTACCCCACGGGAAACTTCACCGCTCCGTATTCGGCGAACAACACGACCAGATGGATGCCGTGAACCTCGTTGTAGACGCGAACGAAGGGCAGCGTGCTGCCCTTTTTTTCGATGCTGGTCAGGTCGACACTCAGCCGCAGGAGTGGGCGGTGTTTTCGTCGGGCCGCGACAAGCAGCGCGTCCCACTGGGCGCGCTGCAAGATGGCCCAACCCTGTGCCGTATCCCAGGGGTACTCGTTCAGGAGGCGGCTCAGCGCACTTTTGCTGACCAACTCAGCGCGGTGCAACGCCGTTTTGGTGGCAGTGTCCAGGAACATCGACAGCGCAGCCTCCAGGCTGCGCTGTTGGTAGGACGTGGTTGGAACGGCCAGGAACTCATCTGCCAGAATGCGGACGCGCTCCCCCAGAATCTGTGACGTAGACACTCCCAGATTTTCTCGGCTGGGAGCGCTTCCCCGTCGTTATGCAGGTGCAACTCCTGAGCTGGAGACTTCAGCGTCACTAAATCACTCATGGGGATGTACTCGACTGGCTCGGTGTTGTGAATGGCCCAGGCAAGCATGGCAACGTCTCTACGAACTTCCCCCCGCAGCCCCCGCGCCTCCTCCACCTTCCCCAGCAGGCCCTTCACGCGGGCGACGATGCGCCGCTGCTCGGGCAGGGGCGGGAGGGGGATATCAATGGTCAAAAACTGTGCAGGTTTGATGCGGTTCTTTCCACTGGTGCCCTGCGAAAGCGCATCGCACCTCGCCCAAAAGTCCTGAGTTTTTGTCAGCTAGTGCAACCATTCAGGCAACACCCGTTCACGGTCAACCTCGAACGTTGGAAACTCGCTTGATGCCGCACAGCCGTCTACGTCTGCACCTGCTATCGCCGTCGAACCATGCCGTACCCAGATTTTGTTGATGATCAGGTCGCCTTCGCGGACTAAGGAGAGCGTCTTGGCAGCAGTCTGAGCACCATCAATAGTTTGCCGTTCGTAAGCCCCGCCACCCCACCAGCGCACACCAATCGTTCGGTAAGCCTGACCAGGCTCGACGTTGATTGTCCTTTGGACCGGCCTGACAACCTCCCCCAACTTCACCCGTTCCCACTCAGGCATGGGCCACTTCTTCCTTCCCGGCCTGCTGCCCCAGCTCGACCTGCAACTCCTCCAGCAAGGCCAGGATGCGCCGCTCCTTCCCCAGAATGTCGGCCAGCAACTGCTCGGGCGGCATGTGCTCGAAGTCCTGCGCCGCGTTCGGGTTCTTCACGTCCAGGTTGTAGTTGTTCGCCTTGATCGCGCTCGCATCCACCCGCCACGCCCGCTCGTTCTCCTCGCGGTTGCCCCACCACGCCAGCAGCGGCGCGAACTCCTCGAACTGCACGGGCTGGGTCTTGGAGTAGTTCTTCTTCCCGGCGGGCAGCGGGTGCTCGTAGTACCAGACCTCCCCCGTGGGGCCGCCCCGGTCGAAGAACAGGATGTTCGTGGGAATGCTGGTGTAGGGCGCGAAGATGCCGTTGGGCAACCGCACGATGGTGTGCAGGGTGAAGTCTTCCAGCAACTCCTGCTTGACCCGTGCCCCCACGCCGTCACTGAACAGGAAGCCGTTGGGCACGACCACGCCCGCACGCCCGCCCTGCTGGGTGGCGGTCTGACGGCGCAGGCGGCGCATGATCAATTGCATGAACAGCAGCGCCGTCTCCGAGGTGCGCTTGTCGGCGGGGAAGTTGTTCTGGATGCCCCGTTCTTCCTCCCCGCCGAAGGGCGGGTTGGCGAGGATCACGTCTACCCGGTCGCTGTCCCCCAGGCTGGTGAGGTTGTGGCGCAGGCTGTTGCCGGGGTCGATCTGCGGGGCTTCCAGGCCGTGCAGGGTCAGGTTCATCTGCGCCAGCAGGTAGGGAAGGGGCTTGGCCTCGCCACCGTAGATGGAGCGGTTCTGGAGGATGTCGTGGTCCTCGGTGGACTGCGCCTGGGCTTCCAGATGCTCGAAGGCCTCGACCAGAAAGCCGCCCGTGCCGCACGCGGGGTCGAGGACGCTCTCGCCCAGGCGGGGGTCCAGCGCCTTCACGATCAGGCGGACGACAGGTCGGGGGGTGTAGAACTCGCCCGCGTCCCCGGCGGCGTCGCGCATCTCCTTGAGCAGGCCCTCGTACAGCGCCCCCAGGGTGTGGCTCTCCTCGCTGGAGGTGAAGTCCAGCGTGTCGAGCTTCTGCACGACTTCCTTGAGTAGGACCCCGCTCTGCATCCGGTTCTGCACGCCGCTGAAGATCTCGGCGACGACCGTGCGGCGGTCGCGGGTGCCCTCGCCCTGAAGGGACCGCAGGTAGGGGAAAAGACCCGGCATGGAGTTCTCGTCCGAGAGCCGGAAGTTCTCGGAGCTGATGAACTGCGTGAGGTCGTCGCCCGTGAGGTTGCTCCGCGCCCAATCACGCCAGCGGTAGGGGGCCTCGATGACGGGACGGTAAGGGCGGCCCCCGAACTCGGCCTCGGCCTCGTGGTTCTGTTCCAGGTCATCGAGGAACTTCAGGAACATCAGCCAGGTGAGCATCGGCAAGCGGTCGGCATCACCGCTCAGGCCCTTGTCCTTCCGCATGATGTCGCGCACGGCCTTGATGACGCTGGATAAGCGCTGGGCGGTGGTCTGTTCGGCTTTGGGGCGTGGGGTACGGGGGGGCATCGGGGGTATTTTGGCACCGCTGGGGGCGGGGTCGCCCACGATGTTCACATATGCGGAAAATAAGGCGGGCCACCCCGAAGGATGGCCCACGAATCAGGGAGTGCTCAGTAGCCGATGCCGATGCCGATGCCACCCTCGGGGACGGTCAGGGTGGCAGTCACTGGTGCGTCGCCGTTATCGACACTGGGGGCGTAGTACAAAAAGTTGGTGTACGACTCGCCCGGTTGCACAAATCGCTCGTCAATCCAGCGCATTGCTTGGATATACATAGTCGCGTTCGTTTCGCTAGCAGGGGCATTCATTTCAAATGAGCTTTTGTAGCTTCCTCCTGAAAGACTCATATCGACAACCTCATCCTTGATAAAGGGCTTTGCGCTGAGTCGGAAGTAGACTTGAGGGTGGAGTGACCGCGGTTGGTCATAGGTCGCTGTAAACTTTTCGCCCGCCGTGACGGTGGTTGGAATCTTGATGCTCATAACGATAGGTTGCAACGTCATATTGATTTGCGTGGTCTGTCCGGCAGCAACTGTAATGTTCCCGGCTAGACCATCTTTCAGCACGCGCTTGTCGTACTGGCTCTTGATCAGATAAGAAAACGCTTCTACCTTGTAGCCGTCACGGGCAGGCACACGCGCCTCAACGGTAGCGCTCCCCGTGCCGACAGCGACATCCTTGATGACCTTAAAGCCCGTCGTAGGGTTGGACACCAGAACGCGAACGTTGGTCGGCGTAGGCAGGGCCTGGCCGCTCAGGCCCTGGGGGGCTGCGGCGGGCTTGAGAGTGAACGTGATGACGCCGCTCGTCGCAGGGTCAACGGTGACAGGCGGCTGGGTCTGAGCCTGGTTACAACTGGCGAGTAGTAGGGCAGAGCCGAGAGCGGCGAAGGTCAATCTCTTCATGTCGAGCGGGAGGCTATCAGGGATACCTCACCCCTGAGGCCGCAAATCCAGCAGCCTCCCCCGTATACCCCTACCGCTCAGGCGTAGATCAGGCGCGGCAGGGTATCCAGGGCCTGACGCAGGCTGGGCAGGCCGCCGAAGGCCCGCCCCACCTCGGCGAGGTTGAGGTGCCGCGTGGCGGGCAGCACCTTGAACACCTCGGCCCCGCCGCTTAGCTCGTCGATGCCGTGTTCCGCGTACTGGTGGAGAAGCTGATCCAGGATCGTCTGCGCGACGGGGCCGTACTGGGCGAAGGCGTCGGGCTGGCGCTTTTTGGCCGCCTCGGCGCGTTGCCTGCGGGTCAGAATGGGGCCGCCGAAGGCGACGTGGATCAGCAGGTCGAAGGGGTCGCTGTCCTCGCGGCCCATCACCCGTTCCAGATGCTCCAGCGCCACCCCGCGTTCCTCCAGAGCCTCGGTGATGCGCTGGCGCTCCCTGGGGTCGGCCCAGCGGTGGCGCAGGTCGTCGGCGGTCATGGAGAGGCTGCGAACCTGTTCGCCCGCGTAGGTCGTGAACTCCACCGTGCGGAGTTGTCTGCCGTTCGCGTCGAGTTCCTGCACCGTCTCGTGCAGCACCTGGACGCTCACGCCGCCCTGGACGAGGTACTTGCTGGGGCGCTCACTGTGCTCGGCCACGGTGTTCCAGGGATCGACCAGGACACCCTCCGGGTCAAGCTCGCCCCCGGCGTCCTCCTCTTCGGCCTCGACCTGACCCTCGGAGCCGATCTCGGTGACGGTGGTGCTGACCGGCACGCCGTCGAACTCCGGATCGGCGAACTTCTGGGTGGCGCTCCCCGTGTAGTCGAAGATGGTGAAGAACAACTTGCCGTGGTCCTCGCGCACCCGCGTGCCACGCCCGATGATCTGCTTGAACTCGGCCATCGCCCCCACCACGCGGAAGATGACGACGTTCTGGACGGTGGGAGCGTCTACCCCGGTGGACAGCAGCCGCGAGGTCGTCAGGACGACTGGACTGGCCTTCTCAGGGTCTTGAAAGGTCGAGAGGTGCCCCTTGCCGATGTCGCCCTCGTCCGCGACCACCCGCGCCACGTAGTCCGGGAACCGGGCCAGCAGGTCCGGCATCAGGCGGGCGATCTCGTTTCGCATCTGGAGGGCGTGCTCCTGATCCACACAGAAGACCAGGGTCTTGTCCATGACGTTCGTCGCCCGCAGGTAGTCCACCAGATGCCGGGCGACGGCCTTCGTGCGAGGCTCCAGCGAGATGAAGGTCTCGAAGTCCTTGGTGCCGTACACGCCGTCGGGAATTTCGCGCCCATAGGCGTCGGTCTGGCCGGGTATAGGACGCCAGCCCGCCGCGTCCGCGTCGGTGATGATTCGCCGCACCTGATAGGGGGCCAGGAAGCCGTCCTGAATCCCCTGGGCGAGGCTGTACTCGTACACTGGCTGGCCGAAGTAGGCGTAGGTATCGCGGGTGTCCTCACGCAGCGGGGTGGCCGTCATGCCGAGCTGGGTGGCCCCGCTGAAGTGCTCCAGAATGGCCCGCCAGGAACTGTCCTCGCCCGCCGACCCACGGTGCGCCTCGTCCACGATGATCAGGTCGAAGAAGTCCGGCGGGTATTGCCGGTAGAGGCCGGGACGGGCGTCGTCCTCGGCGAGCGCCTGGTAGGTGGCGAAGTACATCTGGCGGGCGAGGTTGACCTGCCCCCGCTCGATCTTGAAGCGCACGTCGCCGTCCGGCAGCGTCCCGAAGGGCGCGAAGGTCTTGTCCTTGGGGTCGTCCACCAGGATGGTGCGGTCGGCCAGGAACAGAACGCGGGGGCGACGGGAACTGCCGTCGAGATTCCAGCGGCCCTGCCAGAGCTTCCAGGCGATCTGGAAGGCGATCTCGGTCTTGCCCGTCCCGGTGGCGAGGGTCAGCAACACCCGCTTCTGGCCGCGCAGGATGGCCTCGCTGGCGGTCTGAATGGCGATGCGCTGGTAGTAGCGGGGCACCCGGTCGCCCCGGTGATAGGGGAGGAGCAGGCGGTCCTCGGCCTGGGGTGGGAGGCCCCGGTGCGCCCGGACCCGGTCGCGCAATTCGGCGGGGCTGGGAAAAGCACCGAGTTCGCTCTCCACCCCAGTCAAGAGGTCCCGCTCGACGATGCCGTGGCCGTTGGTGCTGTAGGCGAACGGCAGCCGGAGCACGGTGGCGTAGTCAATCGCCTGCTGGAGGCCCTGGGCAGGGCTGAGGTACTCGGCCTTGGCCTCGACGACGGCCAGGGGATAGTCCCGGCTGAGCGACAGCAGGTAGTCCACCCGCTTGGGCTTCCCGCGCTTGGCGGTGCGTCCCTGCACCAGGATGCGGCCGTCGGTGAAGGTCATCTGCTCGCGGATCTGCTCATCCGTCCAGCCTGCCGCGTACAGCCCCGGCAGGACGTAGGTGCGGCAGGTATCGGCTTCGGTTGGCATGGTGCCGGTACTGTAGCGGGTCGGTCAGCGCCCCGCCGCAGCAAGTGTGCGGCGACTGATCTCTGCCTATCCAGCCCTAGGCGCAGACGCTCAGTATGTGTTGGACCGATTATGAGGTCCCTTCGGAGGGCTCGTAGGACGAGGCGTCCTGGATGCAGATTTGTGGCCTTGAGGGGCAACCCACGCTCTTACACTCTGCCTATGAAGCGTTCCACTTCTGTAGCCGTGCTCCTCGCGCTGTGCTCCAGCGCAGTTGCGACTCCTGTGCTGGGCCAGCGGATCAATCTGTCACGGGGAGCTGCCACGGCACTCAAGGCCACTGGCCTTTGTCAGGAACTCTCCTGCAGGGACGCCGTGATTGCCAAGATTGACCCTCGCACCACCTACCTCGGAGTGCTTGACGGGGGGGCATTCACCTACTTGGTCGACGGCCGGGTCGCCATGATGGGGTGGATGGGGCGCCCGCACGGTGAGTACCCGCTTACGCCAAGCCCAGCCCAGTTCAATCGTCTGGCCGCAACCGGAGCAGGGCAGGCTATTCCGCGCAGTTGGCTCAAGCTCACCTGGACCAATTGGAACAACACCCTGGGCCTGGATCCGATGAAGGTGCCCCGCGCCGTGCAGGGCAGCACCGTCTATGGGGCGAAGACCGGCTCTTGGATGACGCTCTATATGGTGCAGGCGGCCCACGAGGTCAGGCTGCGTGCCCTGATCAACCGCGTGGAACCGGCCAACGCCAGGGCCGTGGCCGCGAGGTTCGTCGGAAGCATGAAGGGGCCTCTGAGCACAGCGCCCGGCCGTTGCAGCGCAAAAGAAACGCCCCTGATGGCCTCTGTGTTGCTGGACGACGCAGCTTACAAGCGGATGGACGCCTATTTCAAGAAGCTGGGTATGCCTGCCACTGGGTGCTGCGGCGCCCCCGCAACCTGGAACCTGCCCGGCCTGAGCAGTTCGAGTGTCTACGTGGAGACCCGCAGCTTCGACGAGCGGATGGAGTTGCCGAACGCTTGTGTCGGCGTAGGGTCCATGTAAAGGCCACTGGACGGACAAATACGACCGCGCTGGTGCGGGCTGATGGCAAGGCCCTGATCCTCTTCCCCCTCGTGATCGGCTCGTCTGCCTCGGCTCTGGTGGGACTGGGATCGAAGGCGAGCATCTTCACCACGACTCTCGGCCCCGATGGCGATCTCCCGGAGAGGGTGGACGGGGCCGCGCAACTCGAGGAGCGTCAAGGTACCGCCGTGGCGGCCCGTCGAGTCTCCAAAGTTTGACGGCGGCGCCCATCCCCCCCGGTACACTCAGGTCATGTCGCACAGCGATTTTGCGCAGCTTCCCTTCGACCTGGCCGAATTCGCGGACAACCCGGAACCCCGTTGCCCGGTGCTCTTGCTGCTGGACAACAGCGGGAGCATGCAGGGCAACAAAATTCAGCAGTTGAACGAAGGATTGATGCACTTTCGGGACGATCTGGCGAACGATGCGTTGGCGGCGGCCCGGTGTGAAGTGGCCATCGTCAGCTTCGGCCCGGTGCGTGAGGTCATGGATTTCACCTCGGCGGAGCACTTCGTCCCGCCCCAGTTGAAAGCGGAGCAGGACACCCCACTCGGTGCGGCCGTGCTGCGGGGACTGGAGATGCTCAAGCGCCGCAAGGAGGCCATCCGGCAGGGAGGCGTGGGGCTGTACCGCCCGTGGGTCTTCCTGATCACGGACGGGGCACCGACGGACAACTGGCAGCAGGCGGCGCAGGAGATCAAGCGCGGGCAGGAGAACAAGGCCTTCGCCTTCTTCGCGGTGGGCGTGCAGGGGGCCAACATGGACCTGTTGCGTCAGCTGTCTCATACGGACCCGCTAATGCTGGACGGGGTGAAGTTCCGTGAACTGTTCCAGTGGCTGTCGGCCAGTCTCAAGAGCGTGTCCCAGAGCACGCCGGGGGACAAGGTCACCCTGGCCAGCCCCAAGGGTTGGGCTGAGGTCTAATCTTGTCCGCGTGGCGCTACATACACGCCTCCGCGATGGGCACGGCGCACGTTGGCACGGGGCAGCCCTGTCAGGACAGTCAGGCCGTCAAGGTGGTGACCAACGGACAGGACGAACCCCTGTTGCTGCTGGTGACCTCAGACGGGGCGGGCAGCGCTCAGCACTCTCACGAGGGCAGCCGTGAAGTCTGCGAGGAAACCCTGAGGTGGCTGCAGCACCGTTTGAGTGACGGGGCGCAGTTCCTGGACGGGGGAGACGGACTCGCCCTCGTCCGCGCCCTGCGGCTCGTGCTGCAGAACTACGCCGAGGATCCTGAGCGGGAGTACGCCCTCCGTGATCTGGCCTGCACGTTGAACGTCGCGGCCGTCTTGCCGGACCGGGCCTGGTTCCTCCAGGTGGGCGACGGCGCGACCGTCATCCAGCAGGCCACCACCCCCCTCGAGGTCGTCTTCTGGCCGGACAACGGGGAGTACGCCAACCAGACCTACTTCATCACGGACGCCCCGGACGACCACATTCACACGCGGGTGCTGGAGGGAGCGGTCGACCGGGTGGCGCTCATGACCGACGGGCTGCAGACCCTGGCGCTGGCGCTGCAGCAGCGTGCCCCGCACGTCCCCTTCTTCGAACCTCTCCTGCAGGCTGTGGAGGCCCTGGACGGTGTGGGCACGGAGAACCATGGGCACCTGCAGGCGGGCCTGGCCCGGTTCCTGGATTCCCCCGGCGTGAACGCCCGCACCAGTGACGACAAGACGCTGATCCTGTGTAGCCGCCGGGAACGTCCTGCCCCCGGGGGTGAGGCCACACCGGAGGAGCCTGAAGTGACCGAGGTGGAGGAGGCCGTGGGAGAGCCTGTATGACGACCATGCAGCTGAGTGACATCGGCGGCAGACCCGTGCCGCTGGGCCGCGAACTCGGGCGCGGGGGACAGGGCGCGGTCTACGAGGTCAGCGGGCAACCGGACGCGGTGGCCAAGGTCTACTTGCAGCGCCCCTCGGGCGAAGTGGTCAACAAGCTCACCGCCCTGGCGCAGGCCAGTCATCCGGAACTGCTGGGGGTGAGCGCGTGGCCCCAGACCCTGCTGCGCGACCGAAGTGGGCAAGTGCACGGCTTCGTGATGCCGCTGGTGGACGAGTCGGAATACCACGAGTTGCACAACCTGTACCGCCCCTCGTCCCGTCGTCAGAAGTTCCCCACGGCGGACTGGCGCCTCCTCGTGCGCGTGGCGCGCAACGTCTCACGGGCGTTCGGTCTGCTGCACCACCACGGGCACCTGATGGGAGATGTCAGCGCCCGGAACATCCTCGTGTCCAAGCAGGGCATCGTGCGCCTCATCGACACGGACAGCTTTCAGATCAGGGTCGGGACGACGGTCTACCCCTGCCCGGTGGGCACAGCGGAATTCACGCCGCCGGAATTGCAGGGGCAGCGCTTCGGGTCCCTTGTCCGCACGGTCGAGCATGACCTGTTCGGGCTGGCCGCGCTGCTCTTTCACCTGCTGTTTGACGGCCGTCACCCCTACGCGGGCGTTCATGCCAACAGGGCGAGCCTGACTCCGGCAGAATCCATTGCGGCGGACAAGTTCGCGTATTCCCTTCAGTACAACCACGGCGTCACGCCGCCGCCGATGACCATGACGTTGCAGCATGTCCACGCGGACCTGCGCAGCCTGTTCGAACGTGCATTCTCCCCGCGTCATCAGGGACGGCCTACGGCGTCGGAGTGGGAGCGCGCCCTGGCGACCCTCGAGCAGAACCTCACGACCTGCCGCAAGAACGCGGACCATAAGCATGACCGGCGACTGCCCTGCCCGTGGTGCGCTCTGCTTCCGGCCAACGCGCAGGCGGCCACCGTGAAGACGGGGATCCCTGCGGGTGCCAAACGCCTGGATGTGGAGCGGGAACTGAACCGGATCTGGGCGGACCTCGGGGCCATCCCCGTGCCGCCTCCACCCCCAGCGCCCACCTTGAACGTGACGCCTACGCCGTTCCCCCTCCCAGCCCGCCCCGCGAGTGCACCGCCCGCTCCTTCTTTGCCCTCCGCGCCTCCCGCGACTGTCCCACCACCACTGGCGGAGCCGAAGGTCTTCTCCGGGCAGGCCCTCTTCTGGGCGCTGCTCCTAACTCTGGCGACGCTGTCCAACATCGCCCAGGGGGAGTTCTTCGGCGCGATGTTGACGGTGGTGCTGGCCCTCTACGCGTTTTCCGTGAATTCCGCGCCGAACCTCAAGAAGCGGCGTGAGCGAAAGCTGCAAGAGTTGGTCAAAGAGCAAAACCGTCAGTACGCCGCTCAGGTGCAGCAGCGGCAGTTCCAGTGGAAGCGAGAGGTGGAGTCCCTGGAGCGTCAGCACGCCCTCAGCGTGGAGCGGGTGAAGAGTGACTACCGGCTGAAGCTTGATCTGGCCTCCCGGGAGCACGCGCATGAGGCCAAAGAGCTGGAGAGAAAGATTGCGGAGGCTCGCTCACGGCAGATGGCGGCCAGCGCCGCAAAAGGCTACCGTGACGCCATTGCTCAGTTGAATGCGTTGCGAGAGGAGATCAAGCGCCTGGACCTCAAGGAGCACACGGCGGTGCAAGAAGCCGTCAACAGACAGCATAAGGTCATGCTGGAACGGCATCTGGAACGTTTTGTGCTTCAGCCTGGCGATATACCCGGTATCGGGGCCTCCATCATCGCCAACCTCAATGCCCGTGGGATCTACACGGCGAAGGACATCACGCCGGACGTGCGCTACATCAAGGGTGTGGGGCCGAAAAAGCAGCAGGAACTGATGGATTGGCGGGCGATGCAAGAACAGTTCTTCCAGTTCACTCCGGCGCACCTCCCGGCGGGCGCGCTTGACGCGGTGCGTGCGACGTACGACCAGCAGCGTGCCGCCAAACTCCAGCAGATCGAAGACCGGGTGGCGCAGCTGAAAAAGGATCTCCTGAGCTGCAAGCACAGGGAAGAAGCCATCGGTCAGGACATTCAAGAGCTGCAACTGAAACGGGCACGCCACGAGAAGACCATCGAGGTCATCCGGCAGGGCGCTACCTATCTGACTTGAGGTGTAATGGACAGTCCCCATGAACAACTGCGCCGCGTGCTTCAACTGGCGCTGCACAGCCCCTACGAGGGGGAGCGTGCCAAGGCAGTCGCGCTGCTGGTCCAAAGGATGGAGAGGGAAGGTGTGGATTTGCCTGACCTTGACCCCAGCTTTCGCGTCGCCGATGCCGAGAATGAACTCCGGCGGCGAGCCAACCTGCCCTACACCTTTGAAGTGACCCTCAAGAGCCACGAGGAAGCCCTCCTGTTCCAGGGTTTGCTGGAGCAGGCTTCAGCGTCGGCTACGCTGATTGAGAGCCACCGACTGCGTTGTGTGGCGTCTCCCGCGGCTAAGGCAGCGACGGAGGTGCAGTTTGAGCAGCAAGTCCTCCTGCTGCAACGGCGGCTGGCAGAGGCACAGAAGCAGGCTATGGCGGAGTATCAGGTGAGGCGGCGGATGCTGTTCATGGAGGTAGTAGAGGAAGTGATTTCCTCCGTCGCCCAGAAGACGGGGAAAATTTGAGATTGACGCGATGGTATGACCTGGTGCAGCCTCCATCCGGGTTCCGCTCTCCCCGCAGTGTGTAGTGGACGTGTAGTAAGCCTCGGAGCTTTCGGTGAACAAGAGGGACTACCAGGGAAAAGTAGGAGCAATACTCCCTCTTGGACGGGATGTACAGGGATCCTCGGCAAGCGCAAGGGATACGTAGATAAGCTCCAAAGGCCCTTTGCAAGCGGAGGGTCAAGAGTTCGAATCTCTTAGCCTCCACCAGACAGAACGCCGTCCTAGACGGCGTTCTTCTTTTTGAGGCATAGGCGAGGCTGCCTGCCCGTCACCAGATTCGTCACCAAGCAGGGGGGTCGGCGGTGCAGAACGGTCAGGTGTCGTCAGGCGTGATCGGGTCTTCGGGGTCCTCCCAGCCCTGAATTTTCGCTGTCTTCTCCAGCAGCTGCTTCTGCCGCTCCGGATTGGGCAGCACGTAGCGCAGGGTCATGACCGGGGACGCGTGGCCCACGATGTCCTGTACCGCCTTCAAGTTGTCCAGCCCGCTGTGAAGGGCTTTCGTGATGAAGTGGGCGCGGGTCTGGAGGAAGCTGCAGCCCTGGGGAAAGGATTCGTCCCGGGCGGCGCAGGCCGCCATGATCCGGCGCCACTCGGTCCGCACGTTGTTCGCGTTCAGTGGCGTGCCTCGGCTGGAGGGGAACAGGGGTTCATAGGGTTCGGTCAGCGGGGGTGGCGGAACCCATCCTTCGCGCAGGCCGCTGTTCCAACGGGCCCGCGCCCGCTGGCGCTGCTTCTCGCGTCCCTCCTCAGAACCCTTCTTGCGCTGGCCCCACTGCGAGCCCATCTTCAGCTTCTGCTGCTCCACCGCCGCCAGGTGCTGGTCCAGCGCCCGGCGCACCGCCTTGGGCAGGGTCAGCTGCCGGTGGGCCGCCTCGGTCTTGCCCTTGCCGCGGCCCCCGTGCCGCTTGGCCGTGCCGTTGATCGACAGGACGCCCGTCACCGGGTCGTAGTCCTGCATTCGCAGCCCGATCAGTTCCCCGATGCGTGCCCCCGTCAACAGCGCAAGCGGCAGCAACACTGGAATCTTCGAGTCCCTGCCGGCCTCCAGAATGGCCTTGACCTGCTGCTCGGACCACTCCGGCTGGCGCACCTTGGCCTTGCCCTTGGCCCTCACGGGCTTGACGTTCTCCGCAGGGTTCACCTTGAGAAGCCCGTCATCCACCGCCTGACGCAGGGCCGCCCGCAGCATGTGGAGGACTTTGTCGCAGGTGCCCTTCGACTTCTGCTCGTCGTCGCGCAGCGCCCGCAGGAGCCCGCGAATGTCAGAAGGCGACAACGTGGCGAGCTTGATGGAGCCCAGCCCCTTCACGATGATGGCCTTGATCCAGCCCCGGTCGACTTCGGTGCTGTACTCGCCGCGGGGCAACTCCTCCACGTATTTTTCCATCCACCCGCCCACATCAATGTTCCGTAGATCAGCGGGCACCCGAGCGAGTTGCTCGATGTCCAGATTCTCTATGTAAGCTTCGGCCGCTTCAGGGGTGCGGAAGCTCCGCTGAATGCGGTTGCGCTCTCCAGTGGGCTGCTTCGGCAATTCCACGCTCACGACCGTGCGCCCGTCCTTGCGCAGGCACACGGACACCTTTTCCATCGCCTGGCCGGCCCTCTTCCTGGACTTGGCCTTCGCTGTCTTTGCGGAGGCCTTGTGTTGAGTCGCGGTCACAGCGCACGCCCCTCGTGAACGACGCGGCCCAGCACCTGAACCTCGTCGGGCGCCAGAACCTGCGAGTTCTGGAGCATCTGCACCGTGCCCTCTACCTCGACGCCGACGCTCCGAACGACCTGACCGGTGGCCGGCACGAGGACAACGTAGTGTCGCCCCACCGCCAGTGCGCGTTGCGCCGGGTCGACCACCAGGACCGTCCCGGGCGCCTCGTCGAGCGTGTAGGCCCCCGCCTGGCTGCCCTGCCAGCCGCCCGCCACCACCGTCGCGACGTTGAGCCGGGTGGGCTGACGAACGTCCACCAGCGCCGACAGCATCGGTCGGCCGGTGACCCGCGCGAGGTCTCCCTCGCTCAATTCCAACGCGCGAGCCAGGCTCGGCAGGTGCTTGCTCTTCGCCACGTTGTTGCGTCCGGCCTCCAGGCTGCCCAGGTACGCGACAGTCGGCACCGTCGAGCGCGCTGTGACCTCCGTCAGCGTGAGCCCCAGTTCCAAGCGGCGGCGCTTCAGGAGCTGCCCGTTCTCCTGGGCCGAAGACGCTCCCTTCTCAGACAGATTGTCAAGATCCGACATACCCAAGATGTCACCTCCGGATCAGAGCGTACGGCATCGAACAGGCGTTGGTCACCCTGCGTAGAACGCGTTCTAGATGGCTTGACGGCGTCAAGGGGTAGACAGTGGGCTGCGCCGTGTGGTAGCTGCAGCCAGCTGGGGCTGAAGGCCCGAAGGTTCCCCGGCTGCGCGGTGCTTGGACATTCGTCTCCGGTCGGAAACCGCGCGGTTCAGGGGGCGGACCGAGGCGTAGGGAGCCCGGTCGGTGGGCCACGTGACCTTCTGGCCCGGACATGGCGAGCGCCCGAGAGGAGCCGTGGCGATGGTTCCGACCTGGAGCCGACCACTCGGACGGCCCATCCGGTCCACTGGAGCGTGGCCAACGACGGGGAACGACGTGAGCTGGGGCCGAGACCCTTTGCCCGAGGACCCTCGGCAGGGCAAAGTGCTTTGTCCTCGTCAGGGGCAGGCCGTGCCTCTCCGACGGTCTCGCTCTCGGGTGTGGAGAGCGGGGTGCCGTTGGATCTGCGGCGGGGGCTGAGGCGCGCTCTGACCTCGTTGATCTCCGCCTGCAGCCGTTGTTCCTCAGCCTGCAAGTCCACCGCAAGCGGGCGGCAGAGTAGCTTGGCCCGCATGGCGGCCTCGCCCAGGGACGCGCCATGTTGATGCAGGAGGGCCACGGATTTGTTCAGCGCCTCGGTCACGCCGTTGGTGAACTGGCCAGCCGCGTATTCGGCGATCTCGCCCGCCAGCCCGCGCAGCAGCGCGAGCAGTTGCTTGACGCGCTTGTCTCTCGCCACGCTGTCCGGGACCCGGGTGAGCCACTCCTCCAGCGCTGCCCGGAGCGCGGCCGGGGTCAGCGCGGTCTTGAACAGGGTGTTGATGGCGTTGCGCCAGTCCAGCAGCGCCTGCAGCGCCGGATCATCACCCTGCTGACCGCGGCCGCGCAGGGTCACGTGGTGGCCTGAGAACAGCCCGCGCTGAATGCTGTCGCGCAGGACGCGCTCGACGGTCACCCAGACCCGCTGTTCAACGTGAAATCGGTCCACCACCAGGCGGGCGCTCGGCCAGGCCGCACGGATCGCGGAGACCACCTGGCGTTCCATGTCACTGACGACGACCTCGGGAACCCAGGGGAGGGCCGCCAGCGCAGTAGCCAGGGCGCCCGGCGCTCCCAGCCGGCGAGCCTCAAGGCGCCGGCCGGTCTCCAGATCCACGATCAGCAGCCAGTGCCGACAGATGTCCACGCCCACGTACCGCGCGGCGGGGACAACGTAGCCCTCCAGCAAGCGCGGCAGCGTCTGGGCCAAAATGCCCTTGGCCGTCTGGGTGTTGATCCCTGCCAGCCGGGCCGCGTCGCTGTTGGTGTGCTGCAAGGCGAGGCGGGTGAGACGCTCGGTGAGACGCGTGGTCGCCTCCCGCTTGCCCAGGGCCTCGAGAGATTCAGGCATGCGGCTGCCCCCGCAGGCGCAGCGCCAGCGCACGTAGGTGACCTGACCGATCAGGGTGCGCCCCGCGACCTGCTCACCGCGGATGACCCGCGCCTGCTGGCCGCTGCGCTGCCACTGTTCGCGCCCACAGCGCGGGCAGGGTCCGGCCGGTCGTTCGTCGGTGCAGGCGGTCACCGACAGCACCTGGTCGCCCACCTCGTACCCGGTCACGCGCCAGGTCGCCGGGAGACCCAGCAGCGCGGCGGTGACAGGGGGGGCGGCCATGTCCCGAGCGTAGGGAGGGGGGGTGTGGTCACCAGACCAGAGAGAAGGCGCACGCAGGCGACAGAGCACATCTGGACGGCGAGGTGGAAAAAGCCCGCCAGAACGGAGAAAAAGTGCATATTACCTGCAACATCCGGGTGGCCCGCGCAAGCTACCCGCAGCTGGAAGGGGCCCTGGGCACCGGCCTGCGCCAGGACTATGGCCGCATCTCGGGCTTGCCTCGCGGGACGGTGTACATACCGGCTGAGCCCCTCCTGATCGATCAGCAGGGGCTTGACGACCACACCCTGCAGCTCGGTCCGCTGGTGGTGGGTGCCCAGCTGGGCCATCTCCCCTCAGTGGGCCAGGCCGCCGTCGTAGCCGCGTCCCCCGCGTACAGGCAGTTCGCGGTGGCCCCGTTGCTCGCGCCGCTGCGCGGCGCGCTGGGGCCTGCCGCGCAGCGGCGCTGGTGGGGTGAGCTGGAGGCCATCGCGGCACGGGGCGCGCAGCCTGGCCTGCCCCTGCAGACCGCGACGCCAGGGACGGCACCTGCACGCTGGCTGCGCGGGGAGACCCGCTTGGTGCAGAGTGGCCGCCACTGGTTCGCGGCGCTGGCGTTCGAACTGCCAGCGCGCATCCGCCCACCAGGCGAGCGCCCTGGAGCCGGCATCGACATTGGCCTGGCGACCCTCGCCACGGCCGCCCTGGGCGAGACGGCCGCCACCGCGTCGCGCGCTGCGGCGCCGGCCTGGACGCACGGTCCGGTGGGGCTGCGCTCTCCAGCCCACCGGGTGCTCTACGACGCGCTGCAATACGCGGCGGCCCGCGCTTCCCTCGAACAGCTCGGGGAGCGGCTGATCGCGGACGCGGGGTTCGTGGCCACCGAGGAGCTGGACCTGAGCTCGTTCCAGAGCCGGTTCCCCCAACGGGCCCGTCGGTTGGCCGTCATCGACTGGTGCTGGAGCACACTGCCCCAGATGCTGCACGCCCACACAATTCCGCTGGTGCGGGTCGATCCACGGGGCAGCAGCCGTGAGTGTCACGCGTGTCGCTCGCGTGCGCCGGGTCAGCGCCAGCGGCGCCGATTTGCCTGCCACAACCCGGCCTGCGGCGTCGTGATGGACGCCGACCTCAATGCCGCCCGCGTCATCGGGCAGCGCGGGGCAGCAGCGCTGCACCGAGGGGCATAGACACAGGGGAGGGGAGGGTCAGGGCACCGGGTGGTCCGGAGCGGGCAGCGTGGAGGGCGCATGCCGCTGCAACAGGCGCGTCACGGTCGAGGGATGGACCTCGAACAGCCGCGCGCATTGCGCGGCGGTGCGGCGACCGGACTGCACCATCTCGACCACCTCGCGTTCCTGCGCCTGGGTCAGCTTGCGTCGGCGGCCGCCTATCCGGCCCTCGGCGCGGGCCTGCTCCAGCCCGGCGCGGGTGCGCTCGCGAATCATCGCCCGCTCGAACTCCGCAAAGGCGCCCAGCATCTGGGCGAGCATGCGGCCGGCAGGGGTCGTGGTATCCACGTGCTCGGTCAGGCTCTTGAAGCCGGCTCCCTGCGCCTCGATGTGGTCGAGGATCTGGAGCAGGTCCTTGAGACTGCGGCTGAGGCGGTCCAGCTTCCAGACAGTGACCACGTCGCCGGGGCGCAACTGATCCATCATGCGCTGCAGTTCGGGACGGTCCCAGCGACCCCCAGAGGCATGCTCGGTGAAGATCCGCTCGGCCCCGGCGTCCTGCAAGGCACGCAGCTGGGCCGTGGTGTCCTGATCATGTTGCCTGCTGACCCTCGCGTAGCCGATGACCATTGCACAAAGGTATTGCCGTCCCTGGGAGAATCGCAACAGCTTTGTGCAACCCGGCGAGCGCCTGTTCACGGGCAGGGCTGTGGACTTGCACAGACGACCGATTACGCAAGCCCGGGCGCTCAGACATCGGGCACGGTTGCATCCTGGTGGCCACCGCAGGTTCTCACGTCACGTTGCTGCATGGCCAGTGACGTAATCCAACCCGGCCACCATGGTCGCGGCCTGACACTTCAGCCCATGACCGTCACGGAGCTTGGCCGAACCCACCGCGTGCCTGATCGGCAGCCGAGAGGTCATCCCGAGCGGCGGAGAGGGGGTGCGAACCACTCCGCGCCGCCTCTCATCTGGTGTTCCCCCGCCCGCCCCAGGTGTGTTCAGGATGGGCCGACCTGGCTGCTGCACAACAGCGCAACACTTGAAATGTCCTGAACTTCGGCAAGGCTAGGCTGAGGCGTGCAGATGGCCGCCCCACCAAGCCCAGTTCGTTGGCCTGCCGGTAAGCGATCACGGGTCATGTCGGTTCCGCTCCCCCACCGTGTCCCCCATGACGCGCACATGGGGGGAGCCTGGCAGGAGGTCGCCCCACGAGGCGC
This sequence comes from Deinococcus sp. NW-56, assembly GCF_002953415.1. Lineage (NCBI taxonomy): Bacteria > Thermotogati > Deinococcota > Deinococci > Deinococcales > Deinococcaceae > Deinococcus > Deinococcus sp. NW-56. The sequence goes on from NZ_CP026516.1 coordinate 592,896, forward strand.
AGAGGTCCGCCAGAAGGCCCTCCGGCTTGGGCACCAGCGGACTCCCAGCGCCGTTGAGCCAGGTGCGACCAAGTCTTTCATATCGGCCGGCAGTCTTGAACTCCGCAGCGCCGCCTGGCCGCTCATTCAGCCGGTCGCCCGGTAGATCCTTCACGCGCTCCCGGACCGGGTTGGGAAGAGGGTCAAGGGGCCGGAGCAAGGCAGAGTCGGCAGGAGGGAAGAATGAACAGAACACCGAACCACAAGCGCCAGGAACCAGGGGGCGCTCGACGTCAAACGAGCCCGCCTCCCCTGGCCACAGAGACCGGGGCCTCCACTCCGCTCAAGCGGGATGGGCGCCTGCAACCCACGTCCGCGGAAGGCAGGAGTCTGGCCCATCGGCGGCACGCTCCCTGGCGCACCCGGCGACGGTTGTGACGGGGCGACTGCCCACCGCGTGGCAACTGGAGGCGGCCCTGCCCCCGGAGGTGCTGGCCCTGCGCTGGCTGCCCTGGCTCGCGCGCCGCCGGCCGGGTGGCGGAGTCGGCAAGGTGCCGGTCCGCCCCCATGGTGGCCAGCTGATGCCCGTGGACTACCGCCGCGCCGGGTGGCCCTGGCCGCAGGCACTGCGGCTCGCCGAGGACCACCTGGCCAGTGGCCTCGGGGTTGTGCTGGAGCCGGGTCTGGTGGTGCTGGACTTGGATGGGCCCCTGACTCCTGGGTGCAGGGCGCGTGTCGCCCGGATGGAGGGCTATGCCGAGCAGTCACCGTCTGGGCACGGCCTGCACGTGTGGTTGCGGGGGGCGCTGCCGCGCTCGCGGCGGGAATCGGGGACCGAGTGGCTTGCCCACGGCTACGTCACCGTTACGGGGAGAACCCTGTCGGGCCGCCCACGCACGCTGGGATCCCTCAGTCAGGCGCAGGCCGTGATGGGCGCAGGCCACGAGTCGCGCCTAACGCCGGCTCCCGAGGCCATGGCTCCACAGCCGCACCTGCTGCCGGACAGCGAGGTTCTGGCGCGCCTGCGGCGCGCGCGGAACGGGGCACGTGCCCTGCGGCTCCTCGCCGGCCACTGGCAGGAGGCGGGCTACAGCTCGCCCAGCGAGGCCGATTTTGCGGCGGTGCGCCTCCTGGCGTTCTACACGCGCGATTTGACGCAACTTCAGCGACTGCTGCGCGCCAGCGGCCTGGCCCGCGCCAAATACCGGCAGCCGGGCTACCTGACCCGTACCATCACGCGGGCAGTGGCCCTGGGCGGGCCCACCTGGTGCCCGCAAAGGGGAGGAACATGAGCCTGCACCTGTATGAACTCACCCTGTCGCCAACCGAGGCGCAGGCAGCGGAGCTGCTGCGCCTGGCGCGCGTGCGGCAGCAGCGGTTGGCCGGTTCGGCTCTGGCCCAGGCACGCACGGCGGCCACGTCCCGTCCATTGCCGGCGCTGAGCGGTCCAGGGCTGGTGCGGCCGCTCCGTCCGGGCTGGATCGAGGTGCCCGGGGTAGCAGGCCCACTGGCGGCGGCCACAGATCACCCGGGCCAGCTTCCAAGGTGGGCCCGCGAGGTCATCGGGCGCGAATACCGGCCTGCGCCCCCCATGGTGCTGGTGCGGCAGGTGCCGGCGCTGCGTCAGGCACGCCGCCTGGACTGGGCAGACATTCGGTGGGAACATGGCCGGTGGGTGCTGGAACTTAACTTCGAATGGCACGCCTTTCCATCCTGGGACTTGAGCTGGTGTGCCCTGCACGCCGAGCCCGACCATGCCCTGCTGAGGCAGCTCATGGGGTAAAGAGGCCCCCGCCGGCAGGCGCCGGACCGAAAGACAGACCTTGCAGCGCAGGTTGCTGTGCGGTCCGGCGGCGGGGACTACAACAGGGCATGGGAGGGGCCAACGGTCACGTGATGGTGTACCGCAACCGGCGTCTGGGCTGTTGGAGCGTGCTGCACCAGGGAAGGGTCGTGGCGCGCGTGCAGAGCATCGTGCTCGAAGAGGTGACGTTCCGGGTGCGGGCCGGGGGCCGCCTCCGGGCCTGGCAAATGGGGCAACGCAACGTGCATGCCTTTGCCTGTGGGCGCCCCTGCTCCTGGGAGGAGGTTCCGCCCCACGCGGTGCTCGTTCGGTACCGCCCGGACGGCCCCCCCACCTTTACCCTGGCCGACGGCACACCGGTCGTCGGGGCCTCCCGGGTGTACCTGGCGCCGACCGGCGCCTTTGTGGAGGCGCCCCAGCTGCAAGAGGCCAAGGCGGCTGTCACCCGTCAGCCGAGGAGAAGTCAGGGGACGGCCCTCCGGCCACCTCAGCAGGGCGGCGCGTAGGACGCGAGCCGGGCGTGGGCCTGCGCCACCGCCTGAACCAGGCGGGAAAGGTCCTCCTCCCGGGTGAACCGTCCCAGGCCGACCCGGAACGTCGCGTCCGCCTCTTCGCGGCTCAGGCCGATGGCCGTCAGTACGTATGACGGTTCCAGGGCACCGCTGTTGCAAGCCGAACCCAGGCTGAGCGCGTAGTCGGGGAGGTTAAGCAGCAGGGCGTCGGCTTCCACGCCGGGCAGGGTCACGCTGCTGTTGCCCGGCAGCCGCCGTAAGGGGTGGCCATTGATGCGCGCCCCCGGGAGCCGGGTCCGCAGGGCCTGCTCAAAGCGGTCCCGCATCGCCCGGACGCGCGCCGCCTCCTCCAGTCCTTCCTGCCGCATCAACTCGGCCGCGACGCCCAGGCCCACGATGGCCGGCACGTTGTGGGTTCCGGGGCGCAGGCCCCCTTCCTGGCCGCCGCCCCGCATGAGGGGCACCAGGCCGCCCCGGCGCAGAGCGCGGCGCATCAGCAGGGCGCCACTGCCCTTGGGGCCATACAGCTTGTGCCCGCTCAGGGAGAGCAGGTCGATGGGCAGGGCGCGCCAGTCGAGCGGGACGCGGCCCACCGCCTGCGTCGCGTCGCAGTGCAGCAGTGCGCCAGCGGCGCGGACCCGCTCGCCCACCTCCGCTAGCGGCTGCACCGTGCCGATCTCGCTGTTGGCCGCCTGAATGGACACCAGCAGCGTCTCCGGCGTGAGCAACTCCTCCAAGGCGTCCAGCACCACCAGGCCGTCCCGGTCGACCGGGGCATAGACGACCTCGAAGCCCTGCTCTCCCAGGTTGCGGCAGGGCTCCAACACCGCCTTGTGCTCGGTGGGCAAGGTGATGATGCGCCGCCGGGAGCCGTGCGCCGCGGCCCTGGCCACGCCGTACAGGGCAAGGTTGTTGCTTTCGGTGGCTCCGGCCGTGAACACCACGTCCGCTGGAGGGGCATGCAGCAGGGCCGCCACCCGTTCGCGGGCCTGCTCCACGGCATCGGCAGCCCGGCGCCCCGGCAGGTGGGTGGTGCTCGAGGGGTTGGCGAACTGCCCGGTGAAGTGGGGCAGCATGGCCTCCACCACCCGGGGATCGCAGGGGGTGGTGGCGTGATCGTCGAGGTAGGTGGTCATTGGACGCGGATGCCGTGCTCGTACTGCCGGTACTCGCTGTCGAGGGTGTACAGCTGATCCCAGATCAGCTGCCGCAGTTGCAGGGCCGGCTTGACGCAGTAGCGGTGGAAGTCCAGCGGGGTCAGCTCGCCGTGGGGGAACTGAATCTTCATCAGGCCGGCGGCGATCGCGCGCACCGATTCCTCGTTGCGGCGGTAGGGCTTGTCGCCGGCGAGGTGTACGTTGCGGGCGGCGTAGCTTTCGGCTTCCAGGTCGTCGCGCAGCGCGATCAGCGCGTCGCCGAAGAAGTCGGACTTCAGTCCCATGGTGAGCGCGGAGTCCGGGCCGACGAGCAGCTTGGAACTCAGCTTGGGCAGTTGCCAGCCGGGCAGCATCGCGCGGATGCGGTCGAGAAAGGCGGTCTCCTGCAAGAAGTCGGGCAACTCCTCGACGAGCAGCTCGCGCAGGGGGCGCTGCTGGTCGTCGAGGGAGATATTGGCCAGGATCACGAAGCCGCAGTCGCTTGCCGTCTCGTGCAGGCCACCGCGGGTGAGCTTGCCGTTGGCGAGGTAGCCCTTCAGCCCCCCGACGATCTCCTCGGGCTTCTCGAAGCGGGCCGTCTGCACCTCGTCGAGCACCACCACGCTGAAGCGGGCGAGCAGGCCCCAGGCACCATTGGCGTTGTTCACGAACAAGACAGCCGGAGAGATGTTGCCGCCGCTGATCAACCGAACCTTCGGGCTGATGTTCTCGAAGGTGAAGCTCTTGCCCGTCCCCTTGGGGGCGAGCTCCATCAGGTGCATGTTCTTCTGCACCAACGGCAGCAGGCGGCACAGCAGCAGGGTCTGCTGCCACTCGGTGAAGGCCTCCGGGTCAAAGCCCAGCGAGGTGAGCAGCAGCGCCCGCCACTCGTGAAGGGTGAACTGCCGCCGGGCCTCCTTGTAGAGCTTCAGGTTCACGCTGGCCTGCATGGGCTTGAAGGACAGCACGGCCACGCCGTCTTTCAGCGAGCCGAGTTCCACCACGCCCCACATGCCGTGCCGCAGCAGGTCCGGGTAGTCCTCCAGCAGCGCGTCGGCGATGTAGGCGTCCCCGATGCCCAACAGACTGAGCTGCGCGACGCGCTCCGGCTCCTTGCCCTTTTTCAGCCGCACCTCGGCCTGCAGGGGAGTCAGCACCTTGACGGTCTGGCCCTGCGCCAGGCGGTGCTTGATGATGTTCTGCTCGCCAGGGCCGGGGATCACCCGCGCGGCCCAGTCGCGAACCTTGGTGGCCTCCTCGGTGCCCAGTTCGCCCCGCCCCGGCACCACGCTCTCGAGCACCCACTCGGCCACGTAGGCGGGGATGCCGCGCTTCGTGAGCTGGCTGGCGGGCAGGCGGCGCTTGTCGATGGCGAGCGACTTGAAGACCCCCGCGACCTTGCCGTTCAGGTCGTGAAGGGCCTGCCAGTCCAGGGGAGAGGGAGCATTCAGGGCTTCGGCGTTCATGGCAGCAAGTCTCCCAGGATGTTCGCGGTGGAGGTGTACAGTTCTTCGGATTGCAGGTTCAGCGTCACGGCGACGTCCTGGATTGCGCCCTGGGGCGCGCGCACGCTGGCGCGTAGGGTGAGGGCACCGAGGGCAGCGGACGTCGGCCAGGACGCGAGAGCCAGCGTGACGCGGCCCTGGCTTTGCGGCGGCACCGTCCAGGCAGTCCAGTCCGTGACCTGAGCGCCCAGCGAGCCGCCCAGCCGCTCCACGGTCAGCGGCACCGAATTGGGGTTGGTCAGGGTGAGGGTGAAGGTGCCCGCTTCTTCGGCCTGGCCTGCTCCCTCGGCGCTCAGGGTGGGCAGGCGGAAGGCCAGGTCGCGCACGTAGACCACCCAGGGGAGCAGGACTTCCTCGGGGCTCAGGCCGCCGTGCGGGCAGATGACGTGTCCGCCCCGCCCGGCACTGTCGACGAAGGTCTCATCGCTGAACAGGGCCGCGGCGTCCTCGGCGAGGCCAAAGCGGCTGCGGCCCAGCAGGGCCAAGTTCTCCTCTAGCCGGAAGCCCTCGGCGGGAATATCCCCCCAAGTCCCGTAGGCGGCCCGGCCCTCCGGGGTAAAGCTGGCGGGCGGCGTGGCCGTGCGCGCGGAGGTGCGCAGCAGCCGCCCGTGGTCGGTGGTCACGACGAGTTGCACCGGGAGGCCTTCGGGCAGGGTGGTCAACAGCCCCAGCAGCCGCTTGGCGATCACGGAGAGCCGCGCCGCGACCTCGTCCCGCGCACGGTCCAGACTTTCGGCCTTGTGGTAGATCACGTCGGGCTCGGCGATGTTCCAGAACACCACAGTGCCGGGAGTTGCCTTCTGCAACGCTTCCGCAATCTCCTTCTCCCTGGTGGAGTGGGGGCCGAGCGGGGGCTGCGTCCCCGCCTGCGCGGGGGAGACGCCGCAAAACAGGGCCGGCTTGGCCCGGCTCGTGATGGTGGGCAGGGCGCCGAACGCGACGTCCTGCCCGGTGAGGGTCAGGCGGTGCCCGCTGTCGTGCCCGGCCAGCTCGCGCTGCAAGGTGGCGAGGTCATGCAGATGCAGGCCGTCGCAGACGGCGACCAGGGTCACGTAGGGCTGGCTTCTCAGGGCCGCGCTGCGCTGCCAGATCAGCCTCTCGGCGTGGGTGCCCCCATTCAACGCCGCCGCATAGACGGGCAAGAAGCGCTCCACGAACTGCCGCAGATGCGGCCGCAGTGCGCCGTGGTCGGCCCCGTCCCAACTGCGGTAGGGCAGGTAGTCGGCCGTCATCCAGCCCGCCCACGCGGGTACGTCCAGGGGCGGCAGGGGGGGGAGTGGGCGGGGAAGCCCGGCCAGCAGGGCGTCGTGCAGCCCTTTCGGGAGGTGATCTTGCACCTCGCGCAGCACGTCCCGGTTCAATTCGCCCGGATGGTGGCGCAGCCACTCGCCCGCCACGGTGCCGGCGAGCGCCAGCACCTGGGGGTCGGCCTGCTGCTCCCGCAGGTCGCGGTAGACCGCCAGACCGCGCTCGGCCGTGGCTTGCACCAGCGCTGCGCTGAACTGTTCGGAGACGGCCCCCGGCAGGGGCACGGGGAAGGGCCGCGGCCAGTCCGGGGCCTCGCCGTCCAGCCGCAGCCAGCCCCGCAGCAGGGCCTCGGCCGCCGCGCGGCCACCCTCGGCGGTGTCCTCGTAGACCTGACGCCAGCGCCCGTCCAGATCGGCGACCAGGGCCGTGCCCAGTTGGCGCATCAGGGTCTGCGCGGTGGGGTGCTCAGCCTCAGCCCCGGTCCACCACAGCAGCCACTGCGCGGCATGCCGGGGCTCGCCTACCGGCGTGGCCGTACCCAGCACGACCTGCGCGAGTTCCTCGGCACTTCCGGCTCGGGCCAGGTCCGGCCACCGCTCCAGGGCCGCCTGCGCGTCCGGCAGAGGCAGGTGCGGCAAGAACCCTTGCATGCGGGTGGTGGGGGCCACGACGTCCTGGATGGGGAGGCCCCGCCCCGCGCCATAGCGCCTGGCCCAGCGGCAGAGGGCGTCGCCCTGCACCAGCAGGGGACGCTCCTCCAGCGCCAGACGCAGGAACTCGGCTTCGCTGCTGACCGGGTGCGCTCCGGTGACCTCGGCGCCGCCTGCCGAGTCCAGGTAGAACCGGGTCTTCATGCGAGGGTCAGCCCGCTCAGTTGCCGCAGGCGTTCCAGACAGGCCTGACGGCGTTCCGGCGAGGTGATGCGGCTGAACAGCACCTCGATCTGAAGCACTTCGTTCTCCTCCAGGCGGCGCTCCACGTCGGCCTGCAGGGTGTGCAGCTTCTGCGTCCCCTGACCGTCCAGGAACGGCGGGGGCGTCCGTAGGGCCTGCTGCACCCTGGCGAGGCCGGCACCGTCTTCGGGCCGCAGCGCGTCGAAGTGCTCGCGCTGCTGCGTGAGCCAGCCCTCGGCTTCCTGGCGCTTGGCCTTGAGGCTGCCCAGCAACTGTTGCCGCAGCCCTTCGGCGTGGGCCTGCTGCGCAGGGGAGAGGGCCGGGTGGGCGGTCAACTCGCCCAGACGTTGCAAGACGACGTGTGCCTGGCCGAGATCGCGCAGGGGAGTGGCCCCCAGGCTTTCCAGTTCTTGCAGCACCGGCTGCAACGTCTCCCGCTGAACCTCCAGGGTCTGAAGCTGGGCTTGCAGCTCGGCAGGAAGCCACGGGCGGGGGAAGCGGCCCAGGTCCACGGCCTGAACCGCCCGCACGGTGGTCGCAGCGCCCAGAGCTTTCGCCTGTTGCTCCAGGTCGGCGGCGAGGCGCCCGAGCTGCTCGTCGGTCTGCCGCTGAACTTCCTGCACGTCCTGTTCGATGCGGGCACGCTGCCGCTCGCCCAGGGCCGGGTGGAGGAGTCGGTCTTCAAGCAGTTGCCGCCGCTCGGCCAGGTCGCGCAGGCGCGTGTCGCGGCGGCCGCGCTGTGCCTCGAGCTCGCGCAGCACCTCCTCGATCTGCTTGGCGCGCGCCGCCAGGGTCTGCACCTGCCCTTCCCATTCACTGCCCTGGTAGCGGGTCTCCTGCCGGATGATGTCCGCGTGCAGCTTGCCGGCAGCCTGGGCGGTGAGCAGCTCTTCGACCTGCGTGGCCCACCCGGCGGGCAGGGCCTCCAGACGGGCAAGTTCGTTCCGGAGATGTTCCTGCTTGGCCCGCGCTGCTTCCGCGACCGCCGGGGTGAGGGTGGGCCAGCCCTCCACTTCGGTGAGGCGCTCGCGCAGCTTCACGACTGGCCCGGTCTCGGGCACCGCCCGAATCCGCTCTAGAGCGCCCTTCTCCTGGGCCGCCGCGTCGAGCTGCGAGCGCAGGGCGTCCCTCAAGGCTTCCAGGGCCGGGCGGCTCGCTTCCGGCAGGAAGGCCGGCGGCGTCTCCAGTTCACGGGCGAGGGCCGCAGGTGCCGCGCCACTCTCCAGCCGCGCGCGCCGCTCTCCCAGCCAGGTCAGCGCCTGGGCCTCGCACTGGGCGATCTGCTCGTCCAGGGCCGCGAGCGCCCCGGCGACCAGGGCCTGCTGCGCGGGCGACAAGGCGGCGAACTGCCCGTCCAGCGCCGTGAGGCGCGCGCGGGTCTCTGTTGCTTCCTGGGGGGTTGCTGGGGGACGCCAGCTCGAAAGCGCCTCGAAGTAGGCCACGAGTTGACCGGCGCGGGACGTGGCGCTGGCCATCTGCTCGGCTTCCGGCGTGTCGCGGTACTGGTAGTTCTCCTGCAAGAGCTGCTGATGCAGCTTTCTAGCCGCGCCCGTGTCCGCGACGCTGTCCAGCAGGCTGGGGAGGTCATGCAGATGGGCTTCCAGCTCGCTGATGGCGGCCTTGATCTGGGTGTATTTTTCTTCGGCGAGGTCGGCAGCTCGATCCGACTTGGGGTCGAGCTTTTGAAGGCTCCTGAGGCTGTCGCGCAGGGTTGCCAGGTTCCCTTTGGTGGGGATGCTCCGGACGATGCTGACCTCCTGCTCCGCTGCCTGTTCGCCTTCCAGCCGTCCTTTGGCCGCCTTCAGCTCTTGAAGGGCCTGCTGGATGCGGTCGTTCGCTTCAGTCAGGTTGAGAGGCTTCAGGGTGCTCAGCAGGGCTTTGAGCTGCTGCTCGCGCAGCGCGAACTTGCCGAGGTCGGGCAGCTTGGAGAATTCAGCCGCTTGCTGCTCGGCCGCTTGCAGGATGCGCCGGGTGAGCTGCGTCCGGAGTTCGTCGACCCCAGGCTTCTCGGACACCACCACCGTCAGGGGGGGCATCTTGGTCAGGGTGCCCATCAGGGGCACCGCCGCTTCGACGGTGTTCGCCCGGCTGAGCCTGACCTCGAACTCGGTGACGGCTTTGTCGTAGGACTCGAGATTCTCCAGCCCCTGACGCAGCTTCCCAGCAGCGCGTTCCAGGGTCTCCAAGTACTCGCTGTCGTAGCGGGGGTTGTTGGTCTTGAACTCTTCCAGCGCCAGGCGGCCCTTCTTGGCCTCAACCTGGGTCAGGGGACCAGCCTCCAGTGCGCCCAGCACCGCCGCAACCTTGGCGAGTTCTTGCCCCATGTCCTTGCGGGAGATTTCGATGGCAGCCATGGCCTTCAGGAAGTCGGCGGGCTTCTTAAAGGGGCTCTGGGATTGCCCCTTGCTGTTCGTCGGGCGGCTGATGGTGCCGATGCCGCCCAGCTTGATCGCCGTGCGGTTCTTGCCGATCCAGGCCGCGAACAACAGTGCCAGCGTGTTCTGATCGTAGCCGTAGGGGGAGTGCAGCAGTTCCTTCAGCACTTCCGCTGGGGAGACTTTGCCAGCCCTGGGGGCGAAAGTCGCGTCGAGCCGTGCCCAGGCCTCCTTGATACGGCTGTGCTGCGGCTCTACCAGCTGCTTGCGAGGGTTGATGATGCCCCAATGGTCTCGGAGCATTTGAACCAGGTCTTTCTGGATGGCGGCACCGGCAGGCCACTGCACCGCGTCGAGACTGTTGTCGATCAGTTCATGAATCAGGTCGACGACAGCCTTGTTCAGATTGGTTCCGCTCAGCTTGTACTGGGTGAAGAAGCGGTCCGGGTGCTTGCTGTAAGCCGCGGCATAGACCACGCCCAGCGCTGTGCCCAGGCGGTTGGCCGTCGCCGCCGTGATGTTCTTGGCCGCCAGGCCACCACTGATGGCCGGGGGCACCACCAGGTCACCGCTCCGGCGGACTCGGTCGAGCACCACGTCCGCTTGGTCGCGCAGTCGCCCGGTCATTTCGTCATAGACCACACCGCCCACTTTGAGCCTATTCGCCGAGTCAAAAAGGGGGTCATGCAGCACGGCCAGCCGGTGCAGTGTGCCTGTCAGCTCGGCGTGCGGCTCGCGCGGGCAGACGAAGAGCATGGGGGCCGTCTCGTATTTGCTGGAGATGCTGAACATCTCCCGAATCTTGGCGGGGGCAGCGTCTGCCTCCGCCTGCGTGGACGGAATCACCAGCACCACCACGCCGCGTGCTTTTGGCCCTTTGTCGAGCGGCACCGCGTACTGCGCGCTCAGCGCGTCCAGCACCGTGGGCTTCAGGGCCGAAAAGGGCAGCAGGACTTCCTGCGCAGCCCAGTCGGTTGGGTTGCCCCACTCCACCGACACCTCGTGGCAATCCGTCAGACCCAGTTCATTCACCGCGTTGCCCTGCGCGGTGTAGGTCGAGAACAGGGTGTGCAGCGTGCCCTTCTGCTCGCGCAGCGTGACGCTCTCCCGCAGTTGCCGGTCGAGCTCCATCGCCCCGTTCGAGCCCACCCAGAAGGAGTAGGTCTTGTTGGCGTTGTCGCGGCGAATGTAGTGCTCGTCCTCCAAGGCCTTGAGGGTGCGGGCCGCGGTCGGCTCGTCCAGACCTGCGAGTTCCGCCACCGTGTAGGCGTAGCCCACTTCCCGCGTAGCGAGTTCGGCGATGTCGATTAGCAGCATCGCCTTGAGCACGGCTTTCTGCTCGTCCGAGAGGTCGGGCTTGAAGACGTTCTTGAAGTTCTTGAACTTGTCCTCGTCCAGCATTTCGCCGAAGTAGTCGACCAGCAGGGTCGGCAGGACCCAATTGGGACGGCCACCTTCGAGCTGGGCCGGCTCGTCGAAGTGACTGCGGACGCCGCCGTCCTCGTCGAGAACGAAGTTGAGCACCGAGCGGACGCTGGTTGACTTCTCCAGGTCCACGCTCGACAGCAGCGCCGTCGTCAGCGGGTGTAGGGGAAAGGCCTGCTTGGCGACCTTTTCCTGAAACAGCTCGAAATCCCAGCCCATCTGGCCGGGGCCGTAGCGCCGCTTGTATAGGGTGTAGGCCAATTCGCTGGCGTCGGCCACGCGGGTAGCAATGCCGCGCTGCGCCATGAACTGCGCCCAGGCCCCCTCGTCGGTGCGAAAGTACGCGCCGAGCACGTCTTCCAGCATGGTCTGCATCTTCTGGCGATTGGGCTGCGGGATGCGGTTGAGTTCCTTGAGGAGCTCCTCGCCTTCGGGGCCACCAACTCGCTCCGCAATGACATTGGGGTCATGTTGCGAAAGTCCCACGAATAGTGCTTTGCCCTGTCGGTTCGAGACGCCATTCATTAGTTCTTGAAAGGGGGCACCTGTCGGATTGTTCGTCTTGTAGTCGCGAATGAACATGCTGAACTCGTCGAAGATGATCAGCAGGCCTCCAAAGGGCTTGTCCGGCCCGCACAAGGTGTCCGCAACCCAGACCACTGCTTCATTTAGAGCCGTCTCAGCGCCGAAGTCAGGTGCGACTCCGTAGACTGCGCGGAAGACGTCCACCGCCAGGACGTAGGCAGCCGACTCGCGCCCCTGCACCATGTCCCGCAAGCTGAACAGGTCGAGGTCACGCCTCGCCAGGAACTCCTCGGCCCTTTCGGCAGCTTCGGGGCTCCCGGCGATGCGCCCAAGCGCCTTTTCCGCTTCGGCGAACCAGAAGGGGGGCTTCACGTTCCGGGTGGCCTCGTGCTGCGCGAGCGCATCGTCCAGCGCCCGGAAAAAGCCGTCGCGCATCCGGCCCGGCCGGTCGCCCCTCATGATGACTACCAAGAAAGGAGCGGTATGTTCGCGGTACTGCCGGAACATTGCCGCGCGGTCTTTAGGCAGCACGTGGTCAAGCTTGGCGAGTACTGTCTCTAGCTCAGGCGAGCCCTGGGGTTGCCCGAAGTAGTTAGCAGCAGCCAGGCCAAAGTGGCTTTTGCCGTGTCCATAAGTCGCCATGAACACGAATCGATTGTCGAGCGTGGGCGAGGTGGCCGTCTGTCGCAGCAGGTCGAGTAGTTCCGCCGTGCCCTTGCGCCCTTCGCGCCCGCCACTTCCACGCGTGAACATGAAGCGCCGGGTCAAGTCATGGTTCAACTCGCGGTTCTCGTAGAACGTCGACAGCTGAACGTCGCTGCGGAACTCGGTGTCGGTGTCGGGAACGCTGATGTCGCGGACAAGGACGGGGCCACTCATGTTCTCTCTCCTTACAGATTCCAGGTGCTCAGGCGGCCCTGGTCTTTCCACTGGGCAAGATCGGTATCCCACGGCAGCAGTTCCTCGGCTGCCTCTGGGAACGTTGCGAGCAGGGCGCGGGGGCGCTTGGCAAAGGCGCTGTGCAGGAATGTCCAGAACTTCCGGCGCTCCTCGCCGCTGAGGGCTGCCACGGGAAGGTCGAGGTTGGACAGCAGGAGATGGTGCGCCTCGTGCCGCTCGGTGCAGATCGCGTCGAGCTCCGCGATGAGTCGATCTGCGGAGTAGCGCAGCCGCCGCTCGCCCAGCCGGAGCCGCTCCACGCGCCAGGTCTGGTAGTCGAGGTGCCCCAGGTTCAGCCGGGCCGCCACTTCCTTCTCGCGGCCCAGCCAGAGCCGCGGCAGCAGCAGCAGGCCCGTCTTGACATACAGCCCGCCCCCGGTCAGGCGGCGCACCAGCGCTTCGGCTTCGGAGACGCCCACTCCAGGTGAGTCTTCAGTCGTCATAAATCTCTTCCAGGAGAGCAGTAGGGCTGGGGGGGCGAGTCACTTGATGGGGAGGCGCTTGCTGCCAAAGCTCCAATACACCTCGCCTCGTGAGTCCCCGGAGAGACCTGTTCAGCGCGAACTGGCTCAGGAAGAACAGGCTGCCAAAGCCGCCCGGCTCGGACAGGTCGGTGAGATTGCGAGTCTGCACATGTCCGTATCGTCCTTCCCAATAGTGCGAGAGCGCGTAGGCCAGCACGCCTAATGGCACCGGCTCCGGCTCGCCGAGGCTGTAGCCGTCAGCAGTCTCGCGGAGCAATCCCAACGCCCCCAGGCCTTCCGGCTTGGTATTGAGGTACGTTCCCGCGTACACCGTCGCGCACGTGCGCAGGCTGCGGTCGGCCAGCGTTCGCCCTTGCTCGGCCTGCACGCTGCGTCCGACTTCTTCTGTCAACTCGGCCCCGCCAAAGCTGGTGCCCAGTTCGGGCAGCCGCATCGTCAGGTCATGCCAGAAGCGCGGGCCGGGGCCATGCGGCGCACTCAGGTGGTAATGCATCAACCACTGGGTCGCGGGCAGCGACAGGGAAGCGTCATGCGCGAGCACATGCTGGCCGAGGGGGGTAAGTTGATTTTTTCCTGCCTCACGCAGTCCACAACCGGTGGCATAGCGGGGCATAGCTTTAACGTAATTGTTGCCAAGATTGGTTGTCTTGCGCAGGCTGGAGAAGAGGGCATCTTCACTTTCACCACGGCCAATGGATTGCAGGACTGCCGCGATCGCGGGCCTGTTCAGTGCAAAGCTTTCGTGGAACATTGGCCCACTTCTTGCGCCGTTCGACATCACCGCTGTTCTCTGTTCTGAAGTTAGGATGTCCACGATAGCTCTCCTCAAAGACTCTCTGTCGTTGGAGATGGCGAGGGCTTGAAATACTGCACTATCTATCTGGGCGTATTCAACGGATTGTTCCAGCCTTTTTGTCCCTCCTCCGGAGGTAGTGAGTGAGTTGTAGTATTCTTCCTGCCCAGATTTTATGACGTGATGCCATATCTCAGAGGAGCGGAGATGGAAGAAAGGCGGACCAATCTGCGGCAGATCGTCCCCCAGCGCAAACTCTTGGAAGATCCTTGAGAAGGTCTGCCGCAGCTCTGCGTCAAGATATACTCTGTTCTCTAGGATGTGACCGCGCTCGATCAATTCAAGGACAGCAAGCCAAAGTATGAGCTGGTGTGGCTTATCACGACCGCTCCACCTACCTCTTTTAGTGGAGTTCAGGACTTTGGTTGCCAAGCCAGTCATGTGTATTACAGGTGGCACACGAGACAAGACGTGTCGTCTTCCTCGTCAAGGAGATCAAGGAGTGCGCTGCTCGTAGAGTCCTTTGTGCGTAATTGGGAGAGCTTGATTTGCTCCACCCTTTGTGGACTTTGAAGCTCCTCTAAGCTCTCCGCTGCAGACCAAGTAAATCTCTGACCTGTCGCTTCATCGAACTTTTCGAAGGCTTTGGCTTTCTCGTAAAGCTCTGGGTGCTTTTCAAGAAGTCCCACCCATTCTCTGCGCTGCTGATAAAAGCAGAAGTAGCAGCCAGATCGGGAGCGCCACTGATAATATTCGGGAATACCAAGCCCGCTCTCTTCCAAGAGCTTGAAGACGTCTCGCTTGATAAGTCCGTCTTCGATAAAAGGATAGACTGCTTTGAGGTTAGGCTTGGTAGATATATAGCCTTTACGATGAGGTTCGTCAGCGCGAATAGCTATGTAGCTAATGGCCTCTTGATCACCGACATACTTCTCAAAAGGCTTGATTTTTAGCATTCTTGTGCACCATCGGGTGCGGCTGTCCGGTAGAACGCCTCGATAAATGTCCAAGTAATGCGAAAAGGGTCTGTCTGGATTAAGGCGAACTATGGGCTTGCCTAGGTATGCCTCAAGTCGATCAAGGTACTCGTAAGTCTCTGGCAATTCCTCGCCGGTGTCGCAGAAGATGTACTCCATCTCCGGAACCTTGTCGCGCATGTAGATCGCCAGCGCCGTGCTGTCCTTGCCGCCGGACAGCGACAGGATGTGGCGCGTGGGACGGGCCTGTGATTGAGTCATGATCCAGACCGAATCTACTGCGCAGCCGCTGCTCGTGCTGGCAGATTTGCGGATCAGACTCATGGGCGGCGCAGAAGGACACCAGCTGTGGCATTCCGCTGTGCAGGTCGTGCTCCACACCTATGTGCTGTACAGCGCGGTGCGCTTTCGCCAAAGCCGGGCTACTCGGCGTCCAGTTCCTGCAGCAGCCGCAGCAGCGCGAGCTTCATGGCGTCGCGGTGCTTGCCGGGCATACTCGGCCCCCCACCGGACAGGCCCAGCGAGGCCCTGAGGCTCTGGACGTAGCGCTCACTGGCCCGCTCCGCCTCGGGGCTGCTGTAGCCCAGTTGCCGGGCCGCCAGACTGTAGGTCTGGGCCAGGGCCTGCGCCTGCGTGGGGAAGCGGTCGGCGTCTGCATCCGTCCAAGAGCGCGGCGAGCGGCCCGCGACCAGCGCGAGCACGCCGTCCAGCACGGTCTCCGGCTTGCCGGGACTGCACAGGCGGCCCACCAGCGGCACCAAGGTGGCCGGCAGGGGGCGGCCCTGCAAGGTCTGCGCCTGCTCGGTCAGGGCCTGCCAGCCCGCATCGGTGGGCGGGAAGTCCAGGGCCCCCAGCAGGGTGGCGCGGGCCTGCGCCGTCTGCTCCGGGGCGTGGGCGGCCCAGGTGCGGATGGCCGCGTTCAGCGCGTCGAAGAACGCGGCGGTGCGCGTAGGGTCGCCGGGGCCGTCTCCGATGGCTGGCAGTCCCAAGGCGGCGGGAATGTCAGTGAAGAGCAGCTTCTCCGGACTGCGGGCCCGCTCGAAGGCGCCCCGCAGGGCCAGCACTTCGGCGGACAGGCGACCGGTGCGCCAGGAGGTGTCGGGCAGGCCCTTGACCATGCGAATGAGATGGCGCACGACCGGCACCAGGGCTTCGGGCGTCTTCAGGCTGGCCGCCAGGCGCACCAGCACGTCGGCCCGCTCGCCGCGCACGGCGCTCCCGGCGACCGCGAAGAGTTCGGGGCGGCGCAGCAGCACCTCGAAATCCGCGATGCCCGGCTCGGGCACAAAGGCCCCTTCCCGGTAGAGGCTGATCTCGTGGGGGTGCGCCTGCATGAACGCCGCGAGCAGCACGGGTTGCAGGCCTGCCGTCACGCCGTAGGGCGGAGCCGCGAGCTCCGCGAAGAGGGCATCGACGGCCAGCGGCTCCGCCGCGCCGAATACGCGCTCGGCCATTCGCGCCCAGGCTGGCGCGAGGTTCGTCGGGTGCCCTTCTTCGGGGTCCTGGAACTGCCAGCCGCCCTCCTCCTCCTCGGGGTCGAGGGGGGCATGCAGGCCGGTCGCCCGCAGAACGCTCTCGTACATGCTGCGTTCGGGCGGGTACCCCTCGATGCCCAGCAGCGGTTCGTCCGCCTGCGTCAGCATCCGCTCGATCAGGGTACGCCGCGCGGCCGCCGCCGCCGAGGACAGGGTGCGGCGGTTGACCAGCTCGTTGAGCACGCGGGGCGACTGCGGGTACACGGCGTCCATCGCCGCCGACAGGAGTTGCGTGACCTGCCGGGGGGTCCGCGCGGGCGCCCGCTCACCGAGGTGGTGGTAGGCGGCCTGGCTGCCCTGCGGGGCCGGGCGCGGGTCAAGCAGCTGCTCGACGGCGGTGACCAGCAGCGTCTCCAGGTGCGAGAGGCGCTCGGCCACCTCGCGCCGGGCGACGCGGTCGTCGCGCAGTTCCGGAGTGCTCTCGCGCAACCAGTGCAGGGCGCGCAGCTCGGTGGCGGCCTCACGCAGCGAATGGATTTGCTCAGGGACCACCACCACCAGCTCGGGGCGCTCCCGCAGCGCTTCGTCCTGCGCCCAACGCGCGAACGCCTCGCCCTGTTCCGGGCTGCCCGGCAGCGTGCACACCAGGATGCCGTCAGCCCCGGCCGCGGGGGTCAGGCGGTCGGGGTCGGTCGGCTCGTCGAGGTACCGGACCTCGAAGAAGCGCAGCGCTCCCGTGTCGAAGGAGTGCCGCCGGGCCACCAGCGGGCGCCGGGGCAGGTACCGCTCCAGGATCTCGGACAGGGCGAGCTGCGCCCCCACCGTGCGACGGCCCTCTTCCAGCCGCTCCTCGATGTCCACGTCACTGCCCTCCCACACCCGGAAGGTGCGGTTGAAGCGCCGGTAGACGATCAGCGAGCGGTGCTCGAGTTCCTGCAAGGTGCGCGCCACCTCGGGGTCATCCGGGGTGTCCCGCAGGGCCAGCGAGATCAGTTCCGCGCTCGGCACCAGCGTGCTGACGTCTCCCAGCACGCCCAGCAGCCCCACCGTCTTGAGGGTCTGCACCTGCACCTCGCTCAGGTCCGGGTGCCGCTCGACCGCGTCGATCACCTCCAGCCAGCGCCGCGCGAACGCCTGGCGCGAGAGGCTGCCCAGCAGGTTCAGGGCGAAGTAGTCGAACAGGTCCGCCAGGCGCACCAGCGCCGCGCGGGCGGGCCACAGGTCAGGCACCGCGTGCGGCTCGCCGCTGAGCAGGTACGCGAAGAGCGAGCGCTCATTTTGCGCGAAGCGGCGGAACAGGTGCGGCAGGGCGAGCAGCACGGTGGGGTGGAGAGGTGCGGCCGCGCGGGCCAGCGTCAGGAACTCTTCTTCCCCCAGGGCGCGGGGGGCCTGCCCCAGCGCGGCGATGCCCTCCGCCGCGCTTGCGGCCTGCGCGAGCAGGTCGCGGGCCGGGCGGGTAGGCAGGGCCTCCATCGCCTGCGCCGAGAGGCGCATCTGCTGCTCGGGGGGCTCCAGGAAGGCGATGTCGGCGAAGCGCCCCTGCACCTTGGCCCACTCCTTGCGGGCGCTGGCGATCAGGTGCTCGCCGTACTGCTCGAAGGCCTGGTGCAGGACCCCGACCACCAGCAGGGGGCGCTCGCCACTGCGGGCGGCCACCTCCGCAAGTTCCTGCAACAGGTAGATGTCCTCGCCCTCGAAGCGGCCCGCGTACTCCAGCGCCTTGCCCAGCTCGTCCAGCACCAGCAGCAAGCCCCCGTAGCCCTCCTCGGACGCCAGCGCCTGGAGGGTCTCGAACTGCCGCAGCAGTGCGCGGGTGTCGGGCGCGCCGCCCTGGGCCCGCGCACGTTCGAGGTCCAGCCGCCAGGCGTCCGCGGCCGCGCCGCGCAGGGGGAGCGCGGCCCCCTGCAACCCTTCCAGCAAGGCCGTTCCCAGGGGAGCCCGGCGCAGGGTCAGGGCGACGGGCAGGAAGGGCCGGGGCGCGCCGCGCCGCCACTCCTCCGCCAGGATGGGATCGGCCGCCTGCAACAGGGCCTGGCCTTCGCCAGCCGGGGCTTGCAGCAGCCGGGTCAGGAACAGCGCGAATGCGGACTTGCCGCTGCCGTAGGGGCCGGTCAGGGTCCAGGCGCGCTCGGTGCCCTGGGGCCCCAGGGCGCCCAGCATGCGGCGCAAGACGGCGCGGGCCTGCGTGGTGAGGGTGTAGCCTTCCAGGGCGCCCGGCGCCTGGGCGTCGCGCTCCAGGCGCACCGAGCGCAGGAAGCGCAGGGGGCCAGCAGCTGGGGCGGGGGGCAGGGACGCGGCGCTCACGCCTGCTCCTCGTAGTGACGGGCGAGCAGCTCGGCCGGGTCCAGGGACCGCCGCAGGTACAGCTGCTTAAGGCCTGCCGTGTCGTCCAGCTCGATGGCGCCGCCGGTCTGCTCCTGCACGGCTTCGATCAGCTCGACCAGCGCATTCTCCGAGAGCTTGAACGCCTGCCCCGGGCTCCCCAGGCCGTAAAGCGCGTCGTGCAGGGCGACGGTCTGGCGCTCGCCCCGCGTGCGCTCCAGGAACTCCAGCAGCGCCGCGCCGAAGATAAGCACGGGAAGGGTCCGCTTGTGCCCGATCACGAAGGCGTACCGGTCCCCGTCTTGCAGTGGCCGCAGCAGGCCGAGCTCGGCCAGCGGACAGTCGAAAGATTCCTCGGCCAGGCCCTTTTTGCTGCTCTTGCCGGGCAGGTAGGTGCGGATCAGGCAATCGATGTCGCGGTCGATGGTCGAGCGCCTGCTGCGCGCCTGCTGCCGCTCGGCGAGTTCGGTCAGGGCGTCGGTGAGTTCGCCGCGCGTGAACTCCTGCCGGGTCCAGCGAAAAAAAGCGTAATGCCACGCCGCGGCCTTTTCGGGACGGTTGACGAGCTGCCAGTGCAGCCACCACAGCGAGCCCGCGTCTTCGAGGTAGGGATCCCAGCGGCCCAGCAGCTGCTCGCCCAGCACCGTGATGGCCGTCTCGCCCCGGCCCATGTCCTCCAGCACGCCCGTCGCGACGCCCCAGTGCCGGATGCTCTGCACCATGTTCTTGCCGACGCCCAGGGTGACGAGCGCCGAGGGCTGCGAAAAGAACATGGCGTGCCGCTGCGCGCCGCGCAGCCCTTTGGTCAGCCAGCCGTAGCGGAAGGGGAACGTCTCGTGCCCGGCGAAGCCGAGCTTGGAGCCAGCGAAATCGGACACGGGGGCAGGGGACACAACCCGGCAACTATAGAGGAGTGGGGGAAGGGCCGCCCGCCACTTTGCGCGGTAAGACCGCTGCCACATGTGCGGCCCTAGGCTGGCCCCAAAGCTCGTAGGCTGAGCTACCGCCTTTTTCTCGTCGGTCAAGGAACCCACACCATGCTTGATGCCCAACTTCGGCCCCACCGTGACTACCTGCTGGCGCAAGCTGCCGGCCAGAAACTCTTCCTGATGCTGACCCTGCGCCCCGGCGCAGCGGCCCGCCAAGCCCGCCCGCCGCTGTCGGTCGCTTTTGTGGTGGACACCTCGGGTTCGATGCGTGAAGTCGTCACCGAGCCCACCGAGTGGACCGGTCAGACCTACCAGACCGATGGCAAGACCTACGAGCTGGTGCGCGGCGCCAAGACGAAGATGAACCTCGTCATCGAGTCCCTGCGCGGAATCATGGGTTCCGACCTGCTGCGCCCCGAAGACCGCCTGGCCCTGGTGAAGTTCGACGACACGGCCGAGGTCCTGGTGCCTTTTACCGGCACCTCGGAGCGTGCGCGCCTGCTCGCCGCCGCCGAGCGCCTCGACTGGTACTCGGGCGGCACCCACATGGGCGCGGGGATGCGCGCAGCCGCAACCCTGCTCGCCTCGGAAGTGGGCAGCCGCCGCGTGGTGGTGTTGACCGATGGCCAGACCTTCGACGAGGCGGTCGTGCAGGAGCAGATCGAGGCCCTGGCCCGCTTGCAGGTCCCGGTCACGACGGTGGGCGTCGGCGACGAGGTCAACACCGCCCTGCTGATGCAGATCACCGACCGCACCCAGGGCCAGCCCATCGACGTGGTGCCCGACACGCAGAGTCCGCAGCCGCCCGCCGTGCGGGCCTCCGAGCTGCCCGCCGCGCTGCTGGGCGACCTGAGGCACGCGGCCAGCGAGGTGGTCACCAACGTGGGGCTGTCGGTCCGCACCGTCAAGGACGTGGTGCTCGACCGCATCACCCGCGTGCACCCGACCCAGACCGAGGTCGACCGCGCCCGCGCGCCCCTGCCGCTGGGCAATGTCGAGGCGGGCGCCGGGGGCACCTACATCCTGGAATTCAGCCTGCCCGCGCGCCCGCCCGCGCGGATGCGCCTCGCGCAGCTCGGCGTGACCTACGAGGTGCCGGGCGCGAACTACCGCGGCGAGATTCCGCCCCTCGACGTGGTCGTGGAATTCACGGCGGACGAGGGCCTCGCCGCCCGCATCGATCCGGAGGTCATGCAGTGGGTGCAGCAGCGCAACGTCGAGGGCCTGGTCGCCCAGGCCACCCGGGAGGCGCAGACCAACCCGCAGCAGGCCCAGAAGACCCTGGAGCTCGCCCGCGCGATGACCCAGCGCCTGGGCAACGGGGCGATGACCCAGGCCCTCGACCGGGCGCTCGGGGAACTCGGCAGCACCAAGACCATCAGTCTGGGCACCGCCAAGACGCTCAAAATCGGGGCGAAGACCCAGACCATCAAGGTGGGCGGCAGTGACCTGCCCTCCGACGAGGACATCCGGAAGATGACTGGAGCGTAATGGGGGTCTGCACCGTCTGCGGGGCCCCGGTGCAGGGGGGAGAGCCGAGCTGCCGGACCTGCGGCGCGCCCCTCGCGGACTCGGTCACCCTGCCGGTCGGCACCCGGCTCAACCTCGGTCAGTACATCGTGCTCGGGGTGCTGGGCCAGGGCGGCTTCGGCATCACCTACGAGGCCCGCGACGCCCGGCTGGGGCACCGCGTCGCCATCAAGGAGCTGTTCATCAGCGGGTCGAACCGCCGAGGGACGACGGTGCTGGCCCCGAGCACCCTGGGTGCGCGCGAGTTCGCCGAGACCAAGGCCCGCTTCCTGGAAGAAGCCCGCGTGCTGGCGAGCTTCAACCATGCCGGCATCGTGCGGGTGCTGAACTTCTTCGAGGAGTCGGGCACGGCCTACCTCGTGATGGAGTTCCTCGAAGGGGAGACCCTGGGTGGGCACCTCGCCTCGCGCGGGCCGCTGGGCGCGGCGCTGACCGGGCGCATCGCTGTCTCGCTGGCCGAGACCCTCGCGGAAGTGCACCAGGCCGGGCTGCTGCACCGCGACATCAAGCCGGACAACATCGTGCTGGAGAAGAGCGGGCGGGTGGTCCTGATCGATTTCGGCTCGGTGCGTGCCTTCGCGCCGGGCCAGACTGTCCGCCACACCCGGCTGGTCACGCCGGGCTACGCGCCCCTCGAGCAGTACGGCACCGCGGCGAAGTTCGGCCCCTACACCGACGTCTATGCTCTGGGGGCCACCCTGCACCATGCGCTGACCGGCGTGATGCCGCCCGCCGCGACCGACCGCATGCTGGGCACGCCGCTGCCTCCGCTGCCGGCGGGCACGCCTGCAGGCCTGCGGCGGGCCATCGAGGCGGCGATGGCGGTCAAGGTCGCGGACCGCCCCCAGAGTGCCGGGGAGCTGCTGGCGCTGCTGCGCGGCGGGGCGGCCCAGCCCGCACCGAAATCGGAGGCCCGGCCGGCGGCCCCCAAGCCGAAGCCCAAGCCCGCCCCTCCCCGGCCCAAGCCGCCCCCGGATCCCCTCACGGCTTACCTGCAAGCGCAACGCCTGACGGAAGGCCAGCTGCGCGACCTGCTGTACGACGGCGACCTGCACGCGGGGAGCTTGCCCATGCCGGTGCGCCAGACCCTGGTGGGGCGGGGGTGGCTCGACAGCGCCGGGGAGGTGCCCGCGCCGCTGCGCCGCTGGTCCGAGCCGGCGCCTGACCCGCCGCCGGTGACCCGGCCCCGCCCGGCGCTGACGGTGTTGCGGCTGCTGGGTGCCGCGCTCGGCGCACTGCTCGGCATCGGTCTCGGGCTCGCCGAGGTGGGGGACGGGGCCGCCGTGTACCTGATCGGCGGAGCGCTCGGCGCGCTGGGGGGCTACCTGCTGGGCAACCTCGTGTGGTGGGCACTGCCCCTGCTGCTGCCACTGGTCGCGGGCGTGCTCGCCTACCGCTACAGCGTGCAGGCGGCCCTCGCGCCCCTGTACCTCGCCGGACTGCCGGTTCTGGCGGTCCTTGTCTCGTTCGGCCTGCTGCGGGCCGTGCGCCGCCTCTGATCCCTCTCTGCTGTTCTGAAAGGATTCCCATGACCCTTACCTGCACCATCTGCGGCACCGTCAACCCTCAGGGCACCACCTACTGCGACGGCTGCGGCGTCGAGCTGACCCAGCCCGCTGCGCCCGCCCCGGAAGCCCCCTCGTCCGCGAGTGAGGTCACCCTCGGCACCACTACTCCCGAGGCCTCCGTGTGGGACATGCCGCTGGAAGAAACGCCGCCGGCACCTGAGCTCACGCCCCTGCCTCCGTACACGTCGGTGCCAGACCTGAGCCCGCCCGAAGCGGTGCCGACGGCGCTGGACGCCTCTCCCTTGCCGGATGCGTCGGCCCCGGTGACGGGCGGCGCGGCGCGGCTGGCCCTCAAGAAGTTCGGCGCCCCCACCGGCGAGTTCATCCCGCTGGCGGGCGAGCGTCTGGTGGTCGGGCGCTTCGACGCGTCGAGCGGCCCGGTCGACATCGACGTGTCGGGGATGCCGGGGGCCGAGCACATCTCGCGCCGGCACGCCGAGCTGTACCAGGACGGCGGGCGCTGGGTCGTCCGTGACCTGGGCTCGACCAACGGCGTCTACCTCAAGCGGGCGGGCCAGAGCAGCTTCACGCCCCGTCTTCAGGAGCCCACGCCCCTGGCCGACGGCGACGAGCTGGCCTTCGGCAACCTGATGCTCACCTTCCACCAGGACTGACCATGACTGAGCCTCTCGATGTGACCAAGCCCGCAGACCTGTCCGGGGCCGTTCAAGACGTGCCGGAGGGCGCGCCGGCGGATTCCGCCCTGCCGGCGGAGCCTGAAGAGCAAGCCGCGCCTCTCTCGACCGGCCTCGACTTCCAGTTCGGGGAGGCCGCCGCACCGGACGTGACGCCAGCCGCCGTCTCCGACGACCTCGACGAGGAGGTCTACGCCACCACCGTGCCCGACGCGGGGCCGCGGCAGGGCGACGTGATCGGGGGCCTTCAGCTTGGGCAGGACCTGGGGCGCGGCTGGTTCACGGCCGCTGGGCCGGAGGGAAGCGAGCCTGGCCTGCTCTACGTGCGCCCCGCGCCGGGCTGGGTAGGCCTCGCGCCCCACCGCCTGCTGCCGCGCTGGACGGCGCTGGAGGGCGGCTACCTGGTGACCGACACGGCGGGTGAGCCGGTCACCGGCCCCCTGCCCGCGGCCGAGGCGCTGCCGCTGTGGACGGAGCTGGCCCGGCTGGTCTTCGCTCTGGACAAGCAGGGCTACGTGCTCACCGATCTGGAGCCGGGTGGGCTGCTGCGGACCGAGGCGGGCGAGCTGCGGCTGCGCTTTCCGCCGCGCGTCGCGCGGGTGGGGGAAGGGGTCGAGCCCCTCCTGCGCGAGGGCTACACGCCACCGGAAGTCCAGTCGGGCGGCCCCGCGCAGGCGGTCAGCGGGGTCTACCTGCTGGGCGCGGTGCTCTACAGCTGGCTGAGCGGTCAGCCGCTGCCGTCGGAGGGCGTCTCGGCGCTGGCCCTGTCGGGCCTGCGGGTGCCGGGCGTTCCCCAACTGCTGCACCAGGCGCTCGCCCCGGCCCCCGAGCGGCTTACGCCCACCGCGCTGATGGACGCCCTGCGGCGCCTGCAGCAGCCCGCTCCCGCGAGCTACCGGGTGACGGCGGCCACCACCGTGGGCCTGAACGTGGACCGCCCGCTCAACGAGGACGCCTTCGGGTACGTGCTGCGCCAGGTTGATGCCGAGGGCGGTCAGGTCACCGCCTTGCGCGCCTGCGTCGCGGACGGCATGGGCGGCATGGCCGCGGGCGAGGTCGCCAGCCGCGCGGCCGTCGAGGGCTTCCTGGCCTCGGTCGCCCCGGACATGGCCGCGCGGGTGTGGGACGCCAACGCCGCCCTGCTCCAGGCCCTGAGCGGGCAGGACGGCGGCTGCGCGTTCAGCGGCGTTCAGATCGAGGGGGCGGCCCTGCAGCTCGGCCACGTCGGCGACACCCGTGCCTACCACGCCTCGGGCGGCGAGGTGCGGCAGCTGACCCAGGACCACTCCTACGTCGCCGCGATGGTCGCGAGCGGCATGATGACGCCGGAGCAGGCCGCGACCAGCCCGGAGCGCAACAAGGTGCTGCGCTCCCTGGGCAGCGTGCGCCAGCCGCAGGAGCACTACGTCCACACGCTGGAAGCCCCGCTCCCCCTCGTGCCGGGAAGCCGGGTGCTGCTCGTGAGCGACGGGGTCTGGGGCGAGGTGCCTGAGGAGGAGCTGCACGGCCTGCTGCTTCACGAGCCCGACGCGCAGCGGGTGGTCGACGCCCTGATCGACCTCGCGCTCGACGTCGGGGCACCCGACAACGCGACGGCCCTCCTGATCGAGCGGGTGCGCTGACGGCCATGGGGGAACAGCGATGAACTGTCCGGCCTGCGGCAGCGTGACGCCGCCCGGCGCCGCGACCTGTCCCACCTGCGGCAGCCCGCTCGGCACCCAGACGTTGCCCCCCGGCACCGTGCTGGGGGGCAAGTACCGCCTCGACCAGGTTCTGGGGCAGGGGGGCTTCGGCATCACCTACGCCGCCACGCAGGTGCAACTCGGGGCGCGGGTAGCCATCAAGGAGCTGTTCCCGGCGGGCACCCTGCGCCAGGGGCAGACCGTGCGCCCGCCCGTCACCCTGAACCTCGCGGGGTGGGAACAGGCCAAGCGCGACTTCACCGAAGAGGGGCGCGTCCTCGCCCGCTTCGGGCATCCGGACATCGTGCGGGTGATGGACCTGTTCGAGGAGGCGGGGACGGCCTACCTCGTGATGGAGTTCCTGGAAGGGGAGACCCTGGGGGCCCGGATCGAGCGCGGCGGCGCCCTGCCGCCCGGCGAGGTCGAGGCGATTGCCCGCCGCGTGCTGGGCGCGCTGGGCCTGGTGCACGGGGCGGGCCTGCTCCACCGCGACCTCAAGCCGGACAACATCCTGCTGGAGACGGGAGGACGCGTCGTCCTGATCGACTTCGGGTCGGCGCGCGGCTATGCGCAGGGCCAGACGGTCAACCACACCCGGCTGGTCACGCCAGGCTACGCGCCCCTCGAGCAGTACGGAACGGCCGCCCGCTTCGGCCCCTACACCGACATCTACGCGCTGGGCGCGACCCTCCACCACGCGCTGACCGGGCAGGCGCCGCCTCCCGCGACCGACCGGATGCTGGGGACACCGCTGCCCCCCCTGCCCGCGAGCACGCCGCCGGGGCTGCGCCGCGCCATCGAGCGCAGCCTGGAGGTCAAGGTCGCCGACCGGCCCCAGACCACGGATGAGGTGCTGGCGCTGCTCGCGCCGCCGCCCGCTCCGGGACCCAAGCCGCCGAGACCGGCCCCGCCTGGTCCCCGGCCTCCGGCGCCCCCACCGCCGACGCCGCCCACGCCCTCCCGCAAGCGCGCGGCCGTCTGGCCCTGGGTGCTCGCGGCGCTGCTCGCGGGCGGGGGCTACGCGGTGCTGGGGGGTGGGCTGGGCGGCCTCACCGGTGGGGAGACCTCGACGCAGTCCGATGAAGCCGGGGCGGGGACGGTGGAACCCGACGGGGAGACGGCCGCCCCCACCTTCCCGGTCATGACGACGGCGCTCAACCTGCACCTGCGGGCCTCGCCCGCGCAGGGCGCCGCCTCGCTCGCGGTGCTGCCGGGCGGCACCGTGCTGCAGGCGATCCGCGAACAGAGCGGCTGGTACGAGGTCAACCACGGCGGGCAGACCGGCTGGGTCAGCGCGGGCTTCACCCTGCCGGTGGTGGGCGAGGACGCCCTGGCCGAGTTGCTCGCGGTGGCGGCCTCGGGTGGGGAACTGACGCTGGAACGCGGCGTCTACCTGCTGGACGCGCCCCTGACCCTGGACGCCGACACCAGCCTGATCGGGGCCGGGCGCGACCAGACCTGGATCGCGTCATCGGCGGGCGACACGGTGATCACCTCGCGCGGCACGGAGGCCCGCTACCAGGCCCTGTCCGTGTTGTGGACCGGGCGCTCGCCCGGCCGGGTGCTGCTCGCGGAAGGGGGGCAGGTCACCCTGCGCGACGTGCGCCTGAGCGGGGCGGTGCGCGACGAGGAGGCCAACCTCTACGGCAGCGGCCTGTGGCTCTCGAAGGGGGCGCGGGGCGACCTGCAGGGCAGCTACCTCACCGGCAACGGCTACGGCCTGTACCTCAGCGAGGACAGCGAGGTGAATGCCGTGAGCACCGGCCTGAGCGACAACACGCTGGCGGGAGCCATCTTCCTGGACTCGTCGGGCGGCCGGATCGCGGGCAGTTCCTTCGACCGCAACGGGGTCCACGGCGCGATGGTGATGGACAGGGCCGCCCCGACCCTCTCGGGCAACCAGCTGCGGGACAACCGGCAGCGCGGCATCACCGTGCATGACAATGCCGCGCCCACCCTGGAGGACAACACTGCCCAGGGCAACGGCTTCCAGGGGATCGGGGTGCAAGACGACGCCCGGCCCACGGTGACCGGCAACACCCTGCGCCGCAACAAGCAGAGTGGGCTGGCCTACTTCGGGCGTGGGGGCGGCACCGCCAGCGGCAACGTCATGGAGAACAACCGCACCGGGGTGGCTGTGACGGACTCCGCCGCGCCCACCCTGAGCGGCAACACCATCCGGGGCAACGCGGACGCGGGGGTCACCTTCGCCGATCAGGCGGCGGGCACGCTGACCGAGAACGTGATCGAGGCCAACGCCCATCCCGGTGTCTCGGCCTGGGGCGACGCCCGGCCCACCCTGACCGGCAACACCATTCGGAACAACAAGCAGAGCGGCATCGTCCTCGCCGAGCGGGCGGGCGGAGTGTGGCGCGGCAACGAGGTGCGCGGCAACACGCTCAACGGCATCGTGGTGACCGACGACGCGGCCCCCGAGTTGCTCGAGAACGTCTTCGCGGGGAACGGCAAGGCGGGCATCCTCTACAAGCGGGGCGCGGCGGGCCTGGCGGCCGCCAACACCTGCACGGGCAACGGCAGCGACGTGATCGGCCTGGAGCTGACCGGGGACGGCCCCGACCTGACGGCGGCCGGGTGCGAGTTGCCCTTTGTACCGGCGGCGGTCGCGGTGCCGGAAGACGTTGCGGTGGACGACAGCGTGGACTCCGCCGGGACCGAGGGCACCGACGAGGCCGTGGGGGCCGAGGCCCTCCCCGCAGAAGAGCCGGTCACGGTTGCCCCCGAGGAGATTCCGGATTCCGCCGCCGACTTCGGCCAGAGCAGTGACGACTTCTCCGGCGACGGCTGGAGTGAGGACACGACGGATGACGTCTACGACGATGCTCTGCCCGAGGACTACATCGAGCCCACCGACGATGTGGGCATGGGGGACTGGTGATGGGCAAACTGCCGGTGACGCTTCAGACGACGGTGGTGGGGGCCCTCGGGGGCCTGCTGGGGGCGCTGCTGTCGGAGGTGCTGGTGGGGTCGTCGGGAGGGGAGACAGCCCTGCAGGCCATCGTCTCGACCGGCGTCTGGACCGCGCTGGTGATGCTGCCGCTCACGCTGCTGCTCGTCGCGGCCGAGAACGTGCTGGGCCTGCGTGGGCGCTGGTGGCGTGATCTGGGGCGGGTGTGGCTCCCCGCGCTCCTGCTGGGCGCCCTGTCCGGGGCGTTCGCGCAACTGGCCTACGGCATCGTCACCAGCGCCAGTGACGAATTCGAGCGTCTGTTCCGCGGGCTGGGTTGGGGCCTGATGGGGATAGGGGTGGGGCTGGTGCTGGGTCTGGCCGACCGCTCGTGGCAAAAGGCCGGGCGCGGTGCGCTGGGGGGACTGGTGGGGGGGACCATCGGCGGGCTGGTCTTCGACAGCTTCTTGGGTCTCAGGCTGGGCGAGAACGACACCGGCACCTTCGCCCGCCTCGTGGGTCTCACGGTGCTGGGCGCCGCGATCGGCTTCATGCTGCGGCTGAGCCAAGAACTGTTCAAGAGTGCCTGGCTGCTGGGGACCACCACCGGTCCCTACGAGGGCAAGCAGTACGTGCTGTCCAAGAACACCGTGACGGTGGGCCGCTCGGACGCCCAGGACATCTCGCTGTACCACGACCGCGACGTGCCCCTGAAGGCCGGACAGCTGGTTCGGCGGGGCAGGGAATGGGTCTGGCAAGGCGAAGCGGTCGAGATCAATGGGGAGCGGGTGACCGGAGGCCCGGTGCGCGGCGGGGACCGCCTGCGTCTGGGCAACACGGTCTTTGTCTTCCAGGAAAAAGGCCAGACGCCGGGAAGTGCCGCGCAGGAGCTTCACGAGCGGCTGCTGCTGCACGGCGACGCCCAGGTCATCGAACTTCCGGTACCGCTGAGCCGGGTGACGCTGGGCAGCCAGGGGCCACAGGCGGTCCAGGGGGCCGATGTGCTGCCGCGTCACGCCGAACTGCGGGTGCAGGGGGGAGAACTCACCCTCAAGGCGCTGGGGCCGCTCTCGGTCAATGAGCAGCCCATGGCCCCCGGGCAGAGCCGACCCCTTCGGGCGGGGGACCTGCTGGAACTTGGTGGAGTGTCGCTGGCGCTGCTGCGCGCCGGGGGGTAAGAACCAGCGAATCTGGGGCAACACCGGCACGCTGCGGTGTTGCCCCAGATTCATTGAAAAGAGGCGCCGGGCTCGTCCGAGGGCTTTAGAGCCCCGTCACCGGGGTTGTCACCACCGTCCCAGCCGCCGGTATTCATTCACCAGGAGCCTTGTTGTGGCGTTCAAATCGGTCCGGTGTGGGACCGAATCTGTTGAGACGCATGCAGTCACCCAGTCGTCACCAACCCGTCACCAAAGACCTCTGAAAAGTCAGGTTCCAAGGGCGAAGAGGAACCTGACTCAAAAAATAGATTCTGTCCAGAACGGGAGAAAATGACGTGCTAGACGGCTTTTTTCAATTTGCAAGCGGAGGGTCAAGAGTTCGAATCTCTTAGCCTCCACCAGACAGAACGCCGTCTAAGACGGCGTTTCTTCTTTTCCCCCACAGCGAGGGCGTTCAGCCGTCATTCAGCGGGGGGTGGCGCACGGTGGGCAGAGAGCTGTTGCCCCGATCCGGAGCTGCCGCCGATCTGGGCCGGGGTGCTTCACCGGGTCCCAACCGAGGCCCGCAGCCGCTGGTAGTGGCGCACGACCAGAGGATCGTTGGTCCGGGCACCACGCACGCAGGCGGCGGCCTGAATGGCCCAGTGTCTGGGGTCACAGGTCAGGGCCGCCACCGCCCACTCGAAGCGGGCGCGGCCATCCTCGGTCACGAGGGCGAGGGGCAGGGTGCGCCGCAGGTGGCCGTGGGCCTGGTCCCGTTCGCCCAGGCGGTGGTGGATTCGCGCGGTCAGCGCCCCGGCGATCACGGCGAGGCTGGACACCGCGTGGGTGCAGTTGGCGGCCAGGGTCTGCCGCGCCTCCTCGGGGTCACCCAGCCGAAACTGGGCCGTGCCCAGGGACTGCTGGACATACGCCGTCATGCTGAATTGCCCCTGCTCCAGCGCCTCGGCGGCCAGCAACTGGGCGCGGGCACTGTCCCCAGTCGCGTTCAGGTGCCACAGGAAGAAAGTCAGGACGCCGCAGTGCTGTGCCCGCGACGGGTGGCTGCGGGCCGCCTGAAGGGCCAGTTCGTGCCACAGGCGGGCGGTGCGGAAGTCCTGGCGCGAGTCGTAGGTGCTGGCGATGGTGGCGTACCACAGCGCGGGGGAGGTTCCCGGCGGCAGATGCGCCAGTCCCAGCAGGGCGAGCCGCTCGCCGCCCACGGGATCCCCCAGCAGGTCGGCGAGGTAGCCCGCCGTGTAACAGAGATCGGCCAGGGGCGTCGGGGTGGCCCGCAAGGCCTGCTGACAGTAGTGCTGGGCCAGCGCGTACTCGTCCCGCTCGATGGCCTGATGGATCAGCACGTCCAGGGCCAGGGCCGCGCCCTCCCCACGCTCCGAGAGGGCCAACGCTTCCCGCGCGGCGGCGGCCGCGAGTTGCGGCTGATCCTGGGCGGCCCAGCGGGCTTCCTCGGCCCGGTCGCGGGACCGGCGAGCTGGGCAAGGGGAAGGGGGGCGGCCTTCGCGGGGCGGGGCAGGCGCGTGGGCCAGCAGCCGCGCTTCTGTCCGCTCTGCCCACTCCAGCCACGCCTCCGGGCCGCCCGTCCGGTGCCCCGCCATGAACTCGCGCCAGGTGCCTTCCAGCGCGACTTCCGCCGAGGTCAGGCGCAGGACGTCGACCTCCAGTTGCCCGAGGTCGAGCCTCAGGTGGTGGCCCTGGTCCTGCAAGAGACCCACGTGCTCGCCCAGCAGGCGGCGCAGCTTGACCAGCAGCATGCGCAGGTTGTGCAGGGCGCGGGGGGTGTCCGTGGCCCACAGCAGGTCCGCCAGCCGCCCCCGCGACTGCGAACCGTCCAGCGCGAGGACGGCCAGCAGCCGCAGTCCGTGGTCCGGACAGCGGACCCAGCTCTGGCCCACCCGCAACCGCACCTCTCCCAGCAGGCGCAATTCCACCGGCCTGTCCTCGGGCATGTGAGATTCCCCTCATTCAGAGTACCCAGCCCACGGGCAGGGCACAAGAAGAGGAGGGGAAGCCTGACAGATGTGGGGCCAAAAGGCTCTGGCCTGCGCGGCCTGCGCCCCCCGCCGGGAGGCCGGGGCTTATCGGCGCAGCCAGGTCAGACTGAGCCAGCGGGGGCCGTAGTGGCTCGAGGCGAGCGTCGCGGGGTACTCGCCCTCCACCCGGTCCCGCCACGCCGTGCTCACGCGGGGCGAGACGAGGTACACGAAGGGTTGGTGCTGGGCCTCGGTGGCCTGCAACTCCCGCCCGATGGCGATGCGGCGGGTCCGGTCGGGTTCGCGGTCCCCCTGCACGTACAGGTCGGTCATCTGCCGTTCCCAGTCGAAGAGGCACGCGCCGCTGCGGTTATAGGCGTGCAGGTTGCCGCTGCACGGCACCACGTTGGGGCCGAAGGGCCAGACACTCGATCCGCCCGACAGCCCCAGCAAGATGGCGTCGAAGGGTCGGTCCGGGCCGCTGCTGCTCAGGCGGGTGACCAGGTCGTTGAACGGGACGGCCCTGAAGTTCACCTCCACCCCGGCCTGCCGCGCACCTTCCACGAAGATCCGGGCCATCGCCTCGCGCTGCGGGTTGCCCTCGTTGGTGATCAGGTCGAACTCCAGCACCCGGCCCTGCGCGTTGGTGAGGTTTCCCGCGCTGTTCAGGGTCCCGTAGCCCAGGGTCGTCAGCAGGCGCCGGGCTTCCTGCAGGTTGAAGTCGAACCGGGGCAGGTCCGGCGCGAGCCACTCGCGGAACACCGCGTAGACGTTGCTGTAGGCGGGCTCGGCGGCCCCGCCGTAGACCTCGCGCACGATCCGCTCGCGGTCAACGAGGTGGCTCATCGCCTGCCGGAAGGCCGTCTCGCGGAAGAGGCGCTGCTTTTCGGGGTCGGACGCGCGGTTGAAGTTCCAGACGATCCAGGAGCTGCTGGCCGCTGGGCTGTAGTTCTCGCGCAGGTCGGTGCCGGGCGTGCCCCGCAGGGTCTCCAGCTGGGTGGGCGTGGGACTGGCGGGCAGCAGGTCGAGTTCCCCTTGCCGGAAAGCCTCGAAGGCCGCGTCCGTACTGGCAAAGCGGCGGACCTCGATGCCATCGAGGTAGGGCAGAGGCTGCCCGGTGTGGTCGACCACCCACGCGCCGTAGTGCGGGTTGCGCTCCAGGGTGCCTGACCCGTCCGCATTCAGGGCGGTGGGGCGAAAAGGGCCAGCAGTCACGACATCGGCGGCAGCCAGGGTTCGCGGCCACAAGGCCCGCACGGCGGCCGCGCCGCCCGCACGGTACGCCGCCCCGAAGACGTGGTCGGGCCAGACGCCAAAGGCCAGCGTCGCCTCGGCGGAAGCCCGCGCTTCGGCGAAGACCACCCGCAGGCTGCGCTCGCCCGTCTTCGTGACCGTGACCCCCCGCAACGAGTCGTAGCTGTTCGACTCCACCGCCGGGTCGGCATGGAGCTGAGCGGTGGACACGAAATCTTCGGGGCGGATGGGCTGGCCGTCACTCCAGGCGAGGTCCGGGCGCAGCACGAAGTCCCAGGTCCGTCCGTCGGCCGAGCGGGTCGAGGACTGCGCCATGAAGGGCAGGAATCCGCCGTCCA
Source organism: Deinococcus sp. NW-56 (assembly GCF_002953415.1). Taxonomy (NCBI): domain Bacteria; kingdom Thermotogati; phylum Deinococcota; class Deinococci; order Deinococcales; family Deinococcaceae; genus Deinococcus; species Deinococcus sp. NW-56. The sequence continues at coordinate 625,263 of NZ_CP026516.1, forward strand.
CCGGATTCTGGATCAGCAGGCCGCCGGGCGCACCGAGCCACGCCAGCAGCCCCCCGCTCGAGGCGTTCACGAAGGGGTTGAGGGTCAGGGTGTCGGAGACCTCCGCGACCCGGAGCACGCCCCCGCGCTGCACTTGCTGCGGGACATTCACCGTCCAGGCAGCGGGCGCGGCAAAGTCGCGGGCGTCGGCCGTGGGCTGGGTGCGGACGCAGCCCGCGAGCAGGGCGAGTGAGAGAGCCGGAATCAGGGCGAACGTCCTCTGGGTCTTCATGGCAAGCCTCCCTCTGCCCCGGCCTGGCCGGACCGCGGAGGGATGCGGTCACGGTCCGGCAGGCAAGGGTACGCGCAGCGTGAACGGGGAAGCGTCAATGAAGCGTCAACGGCCGGGCTGGGACAGGGGTCAGGCTGGGGCAGGGTCTTGAGGGCCTTTCTGGCCGCCGTGGCCGGACCCACCGAGCGGCTCCCCAGCTTGTCCGGTGTCCGCGCGGTCAGAAGGGTGGGGACGGAGGGGCAAGGCTGGCGCCCCATGCCCCGCGCCCCAAGTCGCTCGGTCGCTCAGTGCAGCGGCACGTGCCCCGGAAACCCGATCACCCAGTCGAGCAAATCCCCCACCATCGCCGACGCCGTGACCATCCCGCCCGCCCCGCCCCCCGCGAAGATCAGCGGGCCGCACTCCTCGCCCTCGTAGACCAGCGCGTTGCGGCTGGCGCCCTCGTTGCACAGGGGGTGGGTCAGGGGCAGGCGCTGGGGCGCGACCTGGGCGTGCCAGCCGTCCCCCTCCCGCCGCAACTCGGCCACCAGTTTGATGCGCTGCCCGGCCGCCCTCGCCTCCTGCACGTCCTCCAGCGTGACGTCCTCGATGCCCCGGATGTCCACCGCCGAATACGGAAAGTCCCCGTGGGCGCAGAAGCGGGCCAGCACCGTCAGCTTGTGGGCGGTGTCGAAGCCGCCGACATCCAGGGTGGGCGGCTCCTCGGCGTAGCCCAGGGCCTGCGCCTGGGCGAGGGCGTCCGCGTAGGGGTTTCCGGCCTCCATCTGCGAGAGGACGTAGTTGCACGTCCCGTTCAGCACGGCCTGAAGTCGGGTGAAGGTGCTCGCCCGCAGCACGGTGCTCATCGGGCCGATCACGGGCGTCCCGGCCATCACCGCCGCCTCGTAGTACAGCCGCCCGGCGAGGGCGTGCTCGCGGAGTTCGTCCCAGCGCTCGGCCAGCAGCGCCTTGTTCGCGGTGATGACGGGCCGCCCGGAGCGGAGGTAGGGCGCGAGCAGCGCCAGCGGCGTTTCGATGCCGCCCAGCGCCTCGATCACCACCGCGCACTCCTGAAGGAAAGCGGGGTCGTCCCGCAGCGGCGTTCCCGGCGGCACGTCCCGCTCGCGGCCGAGGTCGCGCACGAGGACGCCCGTCACCTCCACTTCCACGCCCATGCTGGCGAAGATGTCGCGGCGGCGTTCCAGCAGCCGCAGCACGTTCTGCCCCACTGTGCCGCAGCCCAGCAGGCCCACCGTCACCCGGCGCGTTTCCCCATCTCTCACTGTTGCAGTCTGCACCGCTTCAGTTTGCACCCCCGAGTCGTATGGGGCGGGCCTGTTGCCTGCCTTCCGGTCAGTGCCAGGGGGCAAGGGTAGACTGCCCCCATGAAGCCTGTGTCCACCCCTGTTCTCCCTTACGCTGGGCCGCCGTGGTGAGCGGTGCCCAGGGAGGCCGCCTGGAGGAGCTGGCGGCCGAGTTCTCCCATATCGAGCGGGCGCTGGGCGACCCGGCCGCGCTCGCCAACCCCGCCGAATACACCCGCCTGACCCGCCGCCACCGCGAACTGACCCCGGTCGTGACCCTGCACCGCGAGCGGGCCGAAGTGCTGGGGGCGCTCGCCCAGGCCCGCGAGCTGCTGGCCGACCCCGAACTGCGCGAACTCGCCGCCGGGGAAGTCGAGAGCCTCACCGCGCGGCTGGCCGAACTCGACGCCGAGCTGGAGGTACTGCTGCTCCCCACCGACCCAGACGACGCCCGCGACGTGATTCTGGAACTGCGGGCCGGGGCCGGGGGCGCGGAGGCGGGCCTCTTCGCGGTGGACCTCCTGCGGATGTACACCCGCTACGCCGAGGGCGCGGGCCTGAAATTGAACGTGCTGGAGGCCTCCGAGAGCGACCTCGGCGGGGCGAGCCGGGTGGTCGCGGAGGTGACGGGCGACTATTCCTTCCGTGCCCTGAAGTGGGAGCGCGGCGTTCACCGGGTGCAGCGTGTCCCCGCCACCGAGTCGCAGGGGCGCATCCATACGAGCACGGTGACGGTCGCGGTGCTGCCGCAGGTCGAGGCCAGCGAGGTCACGCTCGACCTCTCGGAGGTCCGCATCGACGTGTTCCGGTCGCAGGGGGCGGGCGGGCAGGGCGTGAACACCACCGACTCGGCGGTGCGGGCGGTGTACCGCGCGGGGACGCCCGACGAGATCGTGGTGGTCTGTCAGGACGGCCGCTCGCAGATCAAGAACCGCGAAAAGGCGCTGCAAGTGCTCTCCGCCCGCCTTGCTGAGCGAGAGCGGGCCGCGCGGGAAGCGGAGGAGCGCCAGACCCGCGCCGCGCAGGTGGGCACGGGCGAGAGAAGCGAGAAAATCCGCACCTACAACTACCCCCAAAACCGCGTCACCGACCACCGCCTGGAGGGGGAGGTCAAGAATTTCGCCCTCGACAGCGTGGTCGCGGGGGGCCTTGCGCCCGTCGTGGCGGCCCTCGCCCGGCAGGAGCGCGAGCGGCAGCTGCTCGACCTCGCGGAGGCCCCCGATGGCGCGGCGTGACCTCCTCGTCGCCGCCGGGGTGCTGCGCGACCGCTTCGGACGGGTGCTGCTCGTCGGCAACGACTGGCAGGGCCTGGGGCGGGTACGCCACACCCTGCCCGGCGGCGTGGTCGAGCCCGGCGAGACGCTCTTGGAAGCCCTCTACCGCGAGATCGTGGAGGAGACCGGCCTGAAGCTGACCGGCATCAAGCACATGGTCTACACCGTTCATATCGAGGACGAGCGCCGGGGCGAGCGGGCCATCGCGGTCGCGTTCGAGGCCACCTGGGAGGGGCTGCTCAACCCCGCCGACCCCGACGGCTTCATCGTGGAGGCCCGCTTCTGCACCCCCGACGAGGCGATGGAGCTGCTGGAATCCCCGCCCATGCGTGAGCCGCTGCTGGACTACCTCCGCACGGGCGAGCCGGGCCGCTTCTACGCCTTCAAGGGCTGGGACGGGCGCGGCGGGCTGCGGGTGCCGCCGCTGAAGGCGGAGTCGTCGCGGTGAAGGGCGTCCCCTTCGCCATCTCGTGGAGTGGGGGCAAGGACAGTGCGCTGGCCTTGACGCGGGCGCTGGAGGCGGGAGGCCGTCCCCTCGCCCTGCTGACCGTGCTGGACGATTCGGGCACCCGTTCGCGCTCGCACGGGCTGCGGCCGGAGGTGCTGGCGGCGCAGGCGGAGGCGCTGGGGCTGCCGCTGTGGACCGCCCGCGCCTCGTGGGCCACCTACGAGCGCGAGTTCGCCGCGCTGCTGACCCGTGCGGCGGAGGCCGGAGCACGGGCGGTCGTCTTCGGCGACATTGACCTGCAAGACCACCGCGACTGGGAGGACCGGGTCTGCGTGGCGGCCAGGGTGGAAGCGGCCCTTCCCTTGTGGCAGGAACCCCGCCGGGCGCTGGTGGAGGAAGGGCTGCGCCGGGGCCTGCGTTCCCGCATTGTCGCCGTGCGCGAGGACGCCCTGCCCGCCGAGCTGCTGGGCCGGGAGCTGGACACGGGGCTGCTGGATGAGATCGAACGCCTGGGGGCCGACCCCTGCGGTGAGGGCGGCGAGTTCCACACGGTCGTGGTGGACGGTCCAGGCTTCCGCTCACCCCTGACCCTGCACGCGGGCGAGGTTCACCGCGAGGGGGGCGTGATGGCGGTGGACCTCTGGCCGGGCGGATGCGGCGCGTCCTGATCACGGGCATGTCCGGCACCGGCAAGTCGTCGGTGATCCGCGAACTCGCCCGGCGGGGCTTCCGGGCCGTGGACACCGACACGGACGAGTGGTCGGAGTGGACGACCGACGCCGACGGCCAGCCCGACTGGGTGTGGCGAGAGCAGCCCATGCGCGAGCTGCTCGCCGGGGAAGCGCGTCCCCTCTTTGTGAGTGGTTGCAAGTCCAATCAGGGCGCCTTTTATGATGGGTTTGACCGGGTCGTCCTTTTCAGCGCCCCGGCCGACATGCTGCTTTCCCGGCTGCGGACGCGCACCGACAATCCCTATGGAAAGACGGCGGCAGAGCAGGCGGAGGTGCTGGGCTATCTGGAGACGGTGGAGCCCCTGCTGCGGGCTGGGGCCGACCTCGAATTGGATTCGGGCCGCCTGTCGGTCACGGAACTGGCCGACGCGCTGGAAGCCCTGGCAACGGCCCGTGAAGGCTGACCCCTCCCAGGATTTACACTGCCCCGCGTGACCGAGCCCCTGCACCTCACCGCCGCGCCGGGCCGTCTCGACGCGGTGCTGGCCGATCTGACCGGAGTGAGCCGCTCGCAGGTCGCCGGATGGATTGCGGGCGGGCATGTGGAGGTGGGGGGCCAACCCGCGACCAAAGCCAGCCTCAAGCTGAAGGGCGGCGAGGCCCTGACCGTGCGCCCGCCCCCACCCCCCGACGCGACCGTCGCTCCCGAATCGGTGCCCCTCGACGTGCTGTACGAGGATGACCACCTCATCGCCGTGAACAAGCCGCCCGGAATGGTCACACACCCTGCGCCCGGCGTCACCTCCGGCACGCTCGTGAACGCGCTGCTGGGCCGCATGACCCTCCCCGAGCAGCCCGGCGCCGAGGGCCCCGACGGCTACCGCCCCGGCATCGTGCACCGACTCGACAGGGACACCAGCGGCGTGATCGTGGTCGCCAAGACGGTGGAGGCGCACGCCCGGCTGGCGGCGGCCTTCAAGGACCGCGATACGCGCAAGACGTATCTGGCAATCGCGGCCGGAACGTGGAAGGCGGAGGGGCCGGTGAACGTGAACGCCCCCATCGGCCGCCACCCCACCGCCCGGCAGCGGATGACGGTGGAGGGAGCCAATCCCCGCGAGGCGCAGACCCGCTTTACCCCGCTGGAGGCGCATCCGGACGGCCACGGCCGCACGCTGGCCCTCGTTCGCGCCCAGCCGCGCACCGGCCGCACCCACCAGATTCGCGTTCACCTCGCGCACCTCGGCAGCCCGATCCTGGGCGATCCGGTGTATGGCCGCGAGAGTGCCGTGATGCCCCGCCACGCCCTGCACGCCCACTTCCTGACCCTGCCCCACCCCGCGACGGGCGAGGCGCTGCACCTGCACGCGCCCGCGCCCGACGACCTGCTCTCGGCGTGGGTGGCGCTGGGGGGAACCCTTCCGGCCACCCTGGAAGCTCCGCCGCCCGAGCGGGCCTAACCCCTTGCCTTACTTCGGCGTATGGTGTACACTTTCTCTTCGTGCGCCGACCGGGACATCCCCGGCGGCTGGAGAGTGCCCCTCACTCAAAGGACGAGCTTTCAGGGTTGAAGGCGTTTGGAGTTCTTAGGGGAAATCTCCCGAAAGGACTACAAATGAACTTTGATCAACTGATCGCGCCCGAACTCGCGGCGCGTCTTGCCGAGCGCGGCATCACCGAAGCCAGCCCCATTCAGGCGGAAAGCCTGCCCCAGACCCTCGCCGGGAAGGACCTGATCGGCCGCGCCCGCACCGGGACGGGCAAGACGCTCGCCTTCGCGCTGCCCATCGTTCAGAACCTCGAACCCAGCCGCGAGCGGGGCCGCCTGCCCCGCGCGATCGTGCTGGCCCCCACCCGCGAACTCGCCAAGCAGGTCGCGGAGGAGTTCTCCAAGAGCGGGGCGCACCTCACCACCGTCACCGTGTACGGCGGGGCTGCCTACAGCCCGCAGGAAAACGCCCTGCGCCGGGGCGTGGACGTGGTCGTGGGGACGCCCGGCCGCATCATCGACCATCTCGAGCGCGGCAACCTCGACCTGAGCGCCGTGCAGTACGCGGTGCTCGACGAGGCCGACGAGATGCTCAGCGTGGGCTTCGCGGACGCCATCGAGACCATCCTCCAGAAGACGCCCGCCGAGCGGCAGACGATGCTGTTCAGCGCCACGCTGACCGCCGACATCAAGCGCCTGGCCCGCAACTACCTCAAGGAGCCCGTCACCGTGGACATGGTGGGCGAGGGCAAGAGCCAGGCCGCGCAGACCGTCGAGCACCTGAAGGTGAAGGTGGGCCGCACCCGCACCCGCGTGCTGGCCGACCTGCTGACCGTCTACAACCCCGAAAAGGCCATCGTCTTCACCCGCACCAAGCGCGAGGCCGACGAGCTGGCGAACGAGCTGATTCACCGCGGCATCGAGAGTGAAGCGTTGCACGGCGACCTCGCCCAGACGCAGCGCGAGCGGGCGCTGGGGGCCTTCCGCTCCGGGCGCGTGGGCGTGCTCGTGGCGACCGACGTGGCCGCCCGTGGCCTCGACATCCCCGAAGTGGACCTCGTGGTGCAGTACCACCTCCCGCAGGACCCCGAGAGCTACGTGCACCGCTCGGGCCGCACGGGCCGCGCCGGGCGCACCGGCACCGCCATCGTGATGTACGGCGACCGCGACGGCCGCGAGATGCGGAACCTCGAGTACCGCACGGGCGTGCAGTTCAAGGAACGCGCCCTGCCCACCCCCAAGGAAGTGCAGGAAGCCAGCGCCCGCTCCAGCGCCGAGATGGTGCGCCGGGTGGACGGGGCGGTCGCCTCGACCTTCCAGGCCGAAGCCGAGCGCCTGTTCAGCGAACTGGGCCTGGAAGCCCTGGCCCGTGCCCTCGCCAAGATCAGCGGCGTGACCGAGCCCGTCAAGGCGGCCAGCCTGCTGAGCGGGGAAGAAGGCCTGACCACGGTCGTGCTGCACGGCGAGCGCCTCAGCGTGCCGCGCACGGTCGCGCTGCTGGCCCGCAACAGCGACGTGGACACCCGCCGCCTGGGCAAGGTCCGGCAGTGGCGCGGCGGCACCGTGGCGGACGTGCCCAGCGAGTTCGTCGAGAAGCTGCTCGCTGCCAATCCGCTGGAAGGCGAGGTGCAGGTCGAGGTGGCCCAGGAACTGCCCGAGCTGTTCGAGGCGCCTGCCCGCGAGGGCCGTCAGGGTGGCGGCTACGGCGGCGGCCGGGGCTACCGCGACCGTGATGAAGGCGGTTACCGTGGCGGACGTGGCGGCTACCAGGGCCAGGGCGGCGGACGCGGGGGCTACGGCTCGCGCGACCGCGACGGCGGCGGCTACCAGGGTGGTGGCCGGGGCGGTCAGGGCCGCTGGAGCCGCGACGGTCAGGGCACCCGTGACCGGGGCGAGGCCCGCCGCGAGGACTTCGCCGACCGCGAGTTCGTGCCCGCCGGGCGCTGAACTTAGAAGCCAAGAGAAGACCCCCCGCCTGTGATGGGCGGGGGGCTTTCTTATGCCCTGAGGTGACCTTTGCCGCTCATTCCCACTCGATCGTCGCGGGCGGCTTCCCGGTGATGTCGTACACCACCCGGTTGACCTCGTGCACCTGATTCACGATGCGGTTGCTCATGGTCGCCAGGAAGTCGTAGGGCAGCCGCGCCCATTCGGCCGTCATGAAGTCGTCGGTGGTCACGGCCCGCAGCGCCGCCGTGTAGGAGTAGGTGCGCCCGTCGCCCATCACGCCGACCGACTGGATGGGGGTCAGCACGGCGAGGGCCTGCGAACATCCGTCATACAACCCGAACTCGCGCAGCCCCGAAATGAAGATGTCGTCCACCCGCCGCAGGATGTCCAGCTTTTCCTCGCTGATCGCCCCCAGGCAGCGGATGGCGAGGCCGGGGCCGGGGAAGGGGTGGCGCATCCGGATGTGGTCGGGGAGGCCCAGCAGCCGGGCGATCTCGCGCACCTCGTCCTTGAACAGGGTGCGGAACGGCTCGACCAGCCTGAAGGCGAGGTCGTCGGGCAGGCCGCCCACGTTGTGATGGCTCTTGATGTTCGCCGCGCCCGACTTGTCGCCGTGCCCGCCCCCCGCCGACTCGATCACGTCGGGGTAGAGGGTGCCCTGCGCGAGGAAATCGAAGGGGCCGTACTCGCGGGCCTCGCGCTCAAAGGCCCGGATGAACTCGCGGCCGATGATCTTGCGCTTCTCCTCGGGGTCAGAGACGCCCGCCAGAGCGCCCATGAACTCGGCGCGGGCGTCCACGGTCACGAGGTTGACGCCCAGCGGTTTCAGCGCGGCTTCCACCTGCTCCCGCTCCCCAAGCCGCAGCAGGCCGTGGTCGATAAAGACGGCAGTCAGCCGCTCGCCGATGGCGCGGGCCAACAGCAGCCCCAGCGTGGAGGAATCCACCCCACCGCTGATGGCGAGCAGTACCCGGCCGTCCTCGCCGACCTGAGTCCGCACGCCTTCAATCAGGTCGTCGATGATGTGCTCGGCGTTCCAGTCGCGGGCGACCCCGCAGATGTCCAGGAAGTTGGCGAGGAGTTGCCCGCCCTTGGGCGTGTGGACGACCTCCGGGTGGAACTGCACCCCGTAGCGCCGGGTCAGCGGGTTCTCGATGGCGGCGACAGGGGTGTCGGCGGTTTCGGCCACGACCTCGTAGCCTTCGGGCAGCTGGGTCACCGAGTCGGCGTGGCTCATCCAGGCGACGAACTCGCCCTGAATTCCGGCGAAGAGTTGCCCACCGTAGCGGGTCAGGTCGGCCTTGCCGTACTCGTGCTTGCCCGCCCGCGCGACCTCGCCGCCCGCCTCGTGCGCGAGAAACTGCATCCCGTAGCACACGCCCAGCACCGGCACGTCCAGCTCCAGCACGCCGGGCGCGGGGCGCGGCGCTCCGGCGTCGTAGACGCTGCTGGGGCCGCCCGACAGCACAATCCCCTGGGGGTTCTCCTGCGCGATGCGCTCCAGGCTTGCGGTGCCCGGCAGGATCACGCTGTACGCCCCCAACTCGCGGAAACGCCGCGCGATGAGGCGGGTGAACTGGCTGCCGAAGTCCAGAATGACGAGGCTCACGGGCGTGATTGTGGCACAGCGCCCGCTGAGGCGGGGAAGCAGTGTCCAGCCACGCCGGTTGCGTGGGGTAAGGCGGGTTCGCCCTACGGCGCGAGGTCGATGGTCACCGGCACCGCGCTGGGGGCCGTCACGGTGACCTCGGCGGGGGCGTACCCCTCGGCCGCCACCCGCAGGACATACTCGCCGGGCGTGGGCAGGGTGACCTCGCCGGGGGCGGTGCCCACCTCGGTGCCTGCCTTCAGGTTCGCTCCGGCAGGCGCCCGCACCACGCCCAGGCGGACCGGGCCGGGCGCCTCGCCCTGCACGGCAAAGGTGAGGGTGCAGCAGGCAGGGGCCGAGGCCGCCGTCCGGGTGGCGGTCGTCGCGTCCGCCCCGCCCCCGACCGCCACGCCCACACCGCCGCCGCCAGCGCCAGCACCGCGAGCAGCGCCAGCAGGGGCCACAGCCACGCGGGGCGCCGGGTCTCGCGTCGGGGGGCGGTCGTGGCCTCCTTGGCCTCCTGCCCCGGCTTGATCACCCGCCGGGTCCCGTCCGGGTTCCAGGTGATGCGGACATCTTCCCCCAGTCGCCGCCGGGAGGTGGGGGGAGGTGGGGAGGGCGCGACCCTGGACGGCTCGGGAGTGCTCTTGGGGGAAGGCTCCGGGGCCACCTCGGTCGGAGCCGCCGTCAGGACGATGGATGAGGGGGCGTCCGGCCCGTCGGCGGGCGCGGGGTCGGGGTCCGGCGTCGGTTCCGCCTCGGCCTCGGCTGGCGAGGTTGCCCGCAGCGGTGGCGCCTCCTGGGGCGCGTCCAGCCGGGCGATGAGGGCCTGGGCGGTCGCGCCTTCAGGCTGATCACGTAGGGAAGGCGGAAGTTCGCCCAACGTTTCCAGCGCCCCCAGCAGCGCCCGCACGTCCTCCTCCGGCGTGGGGTCGCCGCCCCAGGGCAGCGCGGCCCCCGCCAGCGCGACCTGCCCGTCCACGCTCCACAGTTGCGCGGCGCTCACGCCCCCGTGGGTCAGGCCCGCCGCGTGCAGCGCCGCGAGGCCTTCCAGCCCGCCCCGCGCGGCGAGGAGAGGGTCGCGGGCCGGGTGCGCGTGCGGCGGCAGTTCGGTGACGATATAGGCCGTGTCACCGTCCATGCCGCCCTCGGAGGGGCGCAGCAGGGCGGGCGAGTCGGGCAGTTCGGGCAGCGGGGCCGCGTGGGGCAGCACGTGCAGCAGCACCGGCATCCCGGTCAGGCGGTCGGTCGCGCGCAGCGTCCGCACCGCCGCCGTGGGGTCGCCGCCGAGGTCACGGGCGGCCACGTAGGGGCCGATGGGCTTCATCGCGGGCCAGTATAGGGCGGTGCCCCGGAAGGTGGCCGAACCTTTTCGGGCCGAAGGGCGTGAGCACCCCTGATGCGGGCGGCGCTGCGTTCTGTGGACGCCCCGATACCCCCCCCGGACCGTGAGCCTGCCCCCGCCCGCCGGGTCATCCTCCGGCGTATGGTGCGGGCGTCATGGCCGACCCTGCCTACCCGCCCTCTGCCCCCGCCGGACACCGCGCCGCCGCGCCCCGGCGGGTGCGGGCCGCCGTCCTCACCATCAGTGACACCCGCACGGGGGCGACCGACACCAGCGGCGCCTACCTGCGGGCCGAGCTGGAGGCGGCGGGCCACGAGGTCACCGCCTCCCGCATCGTCCGCGATGAGGAAGGAGCGATCCGCGCGGCCCTGGCCGAGCTGATGGCAGGGGCCGACGTGGTGCTCACGAGCGGGGGCACCGGGATCACCGGGCGGGACGTGACGGTCCCCGTTGTGGAGTCGCTGCTTACCAAACCGCTGCCCGGCTTCGGGGAGCTGTTCCGGATGCTGAGCTACCGCGACGTGGGCGCCGCCGCCATGCTCTCGCGGGCGGTGGGCGGCCTGGCGGGGGAGACGCTGCTGTTCGCCCTGCCAGGTAGCCGGGGCGCGGTGCAGACCGCCTGGGAGGGCCTCTTGCGGGATGAACTCGGCCACCTCGTCTTCGAGGTGCGGCGGCACGGGCAACCGGGTCCGGTGGGGGAGGGGGAGGCGTGACCTTCGCCGCGTACGTGACGCCCCTCTACGCCTTAGCCCTCGCCCTGATCGCGGGCTACTGGCTGTGGCGGATGGGGCGGGAGGCTCGGCACCGCTACGAACCGCGCGTGGCGTGGTGGGCGGTGCCGGGGTGGGTCTCGCTGCTGCTCGCGCCGCTGCTGGAAGTCCCAGCCCTCTTCGGACTGGGGGCGGCAGCCTTGCTGCTGGCCGAGTTCTGGCCGGGCGCCTTCCGGCCCACCCGCACCCGGCCCGGCGGATCGTGGCCGCTGGTGGGCGTGCTGCTGGGCCTCGCGCTGCTGGCCCTGCTCGCCGCGCAGGGGGGTGGGCGGGTGGCGGACGTGGCCGTGCCGCTGGCCGCCGCGCTGGGGCTGCTGCTGGCCGGGGCCGGGGGCCTGATCGCCCGCGCCCTGTTCCGCCCCCTCCCCCCGGCACGTCGCCTGCCGGGGCTGGAGGTGCGCTTCGGCCCCACCCAGCTCCCCGAGTGGCCCCACCTCAGCCTCGCGCTGACGGGGCGCGGTGCCCGCCTCACCAACGTCTCGGACGGCCCGCTGTGGCTGGCGGGGTGGTCCCCCAGCGGCACGAACGCCTGGCTGCGGGTGCGCGACGAGGGCGGCGCTCCGCTCAACGTGCTCCCCAGCGGTGGGCACGCCGTCCTGCCCCTGCGCGGCTGGGAGCGCGGCGTGCGGGTGTGGTACGTGCGGGAGCTGGGGCCGGGGCCGTCGCAGCTCTTCCGGGCCGACTGGACGCCGCCGGGCGGGGGCGAACGGGTGCTGAATTGAGGGGGTTGGTGGAAAGACCCCTCACCCCCTCGCGGCGCGAGGCCCTCTCCCCTGTGGAGAGGAGCCTTTTTGTGCCCAGCCTCCCAACCGCTGAAGGTTGCTGAGCGGCCTTCCCTCCCATGCCCCCCAGCGCCCTCTCACCCCCCAGGCCCGCCGCAGGGCGTAGGGTGGAAGAATCGTGAGTCTGGTGTTTGATTGGACGGCGCTCGCCACGCGGACGGAGACGCCTGGAACCGGAGGCCGATTGCGGACGGTGCCGGGGGACTTCCGGGTGGAGGAACTCCCCGCCTATGGGCTCTCCGGCGAGGGCGAACACCTGTACCTGCGGCTGGAAAAGACCGGGCACACCACGGCCCACGTCCTGCGCGAACTGACCACCCAACTCGGCGTGCGCGACCGCGACGTGGGCGTCGCCGGGCTCAAGGACCGCCACGCCGTCACGACCCAGTGGATCAGCCTGCCCGCCAAGTACGAGCCCCGGCTGGAGGGATTCGCCTTGGACGGCGTGCGGGTGCTGGAGGTGACCCGCCACGGCAACAAGCTGGGGCTGGGGCACCTGCGCGGCAACCGCTTCGTAGTGCGGGTGCGCGGGGCGGAGGGCACGGCGGAGACGGCGGCGGCGACCCTCGCGCTGCTCACGGCGGGGGGCGTGCCCAACTATTTCGGCCCGCAGCGCTTCGGACTGCACGGGCTGAATGCCGAGGAAGGCCTGCGCGTCCTGCGCGGCGAGTCGCGGGTGCGCGATCCCCGCGTGCGGCGCTTCCTGACGACCAGCGTGCAGAGCCTGCTGTTCAACCGCTTTCTGAGCCTGCGGCTGGAGCGTGGTCTCTTTGACCGCCTGATCGCCGGGGACATGGCGAAAAAGCACGACACCGGCGGCGTCTTTCTGGTCGAGGACGCGGCGGCCGAGTCCCCCCGCGCCGAGCGGGGCGAGGTGAGCGCCACGGGCACCCTGTTCGGGCGCAAGGTCAAGCCCCTCTCGCTGGACGCGGGGGCGCTGGAGGCCGAAGCCCTCGCCGCCTTCGGCCTGACCCCGGAGGTGTTCGCCTCCCGGCGGGGCGACCGCCGTCTCACCCGCGTCTTTCCGGAGGGGGCCGAGGTGCAGCCTGAGCAGGACGGCTACACGGTGGCCTTCACGCTGCCCAGGGGCAGTTTCGCCACCAGCGTCCTGCGCGAGCTGACCAAGATGGCCGTGGACGCCCCCGACGAGCCGGACGTGGCCGAGGAGGAGGAAGCGTGAGGCTGGGGCGCGGCGCGGTCCTCCTCCTGCTGGCCGGGCTGGGAATGGCGCTGGCTGCCCGGCTGCCCACCGCCGACCTGGGCCTGCGGCCCGCGTTCGGGGGTGCGGTCTTGCAGGGGCGGGTCACGGTGGCCGGGGGCGACGAACTGACAGGCGTGTGGAGCGGCGCGGGCCGTGCCCGGCTGCTGCGCTGCACCCCGCGCTGCGAGACGGTGGAGAGTATCCCGGTGCCCGGCACCCTGCTGCTGGGCGAGGGCACGCCCTACCGGGTGGTCCTCGCCGGGGAGTTTCGGCCCGGCCAGCGGGTGCGGCTGGCTCTGCGCTTCCGGGGAGCTGCGGTCCTCAACGCCGAAGCCGCCATGCTGCGCCCTTGAGGGAGGACCTGCGGGCCGCCTTCCTGGGTGCGGGCTACGGTCCGGCCGGGGAAAGGGGGCACCTCTCGCCCACGCCCGGTGCCCCGCCGCGCTGGCCTCACGGAACGTGGGCCATCGTCACCGCCTGGAATCCGGGTGGGGAGCGGGCGTCCGACGCAGTGAACGAGCGGGCACAGGTTGACCTCCTCGCGCTCGTGCAGGGCAGTGGATTCGCCCCAGCGCCCGCCGTCAACGGCGAGGGGGACTGGGCCGAGGCCGCACTGCTGGTTCACGGAGCGCGGCTGAGGCAGGCGGCGGAGTGGGGCCTGCACTTCGGGCAAGCCGCTGTGCTGTGGGGCGTCGGCGCACGGGCGGCGCTGGTGTGGCTGGAGGGTGGGAAAGTGACGGGAGTGGAGCGGCTCTGGGTGGTGGAGCAGGACTGACGGCTCTCCTTCCACAGCAGCGGGCCGGAGGGGGAAAGTCCTCCGGCCCGCCGTGCTTGCCCTTTCCTCAGCCCTGCGGCTGCGGCGCGGGCGTCGGCTCGTGGTCCCCTGGGTCAGCCCAGGGGTCGAGGACGCACTTGATGCAGCCGTCGTGCTTGTGCTTGAAGATCTCGTAGGCGTGCGGCGCCTCCTCCAGGCTCAGGCGGTGGGTGATGATCCGGGTGGGGTCGATCTCGCCGCGCTGGATATAGCCGGTCAGCCGGTCGAGGTAGCGGTGCACGTGGGTCTGCCCGGTCTTCATGGTCAGGCCCTTGTTCATAAAGGCCCCCACCGGAATCTTGTCGGCGAGGCCGCCGTACACGCCGGGCACGCTGACGGTGCCCCCCTTGCGGCAGGCCATGATCGCGGCCCGCAGCGCGTGGGGGCGGTCACTCTCCAGCACGCGGGTGGTCTGCTTGACCGCGTCGGCCACGCCCAGCATGCCGTGGGCCTGCGCCTCCAAGCCCACCGCGTCCATCACGCTGTCGGGGCCGCGCCCGCCGGTCATCTCCTTGAGGAGTTCGAAGACGTTTTCCTCCTCGTAGTTGATCGTCTCCGCGCCGTAGGTCCGGGCCATCTCCAGCCGCTCGGGGAAGCGGTCGATGGCGATCACGCGCTCGGCCCCCAGCAGGAAGGCGCTGGCAATGCCGAAGAGGCCCACCGGACCCGCCCCAAAGACGGCCACCACGTCGCCCGGCTCGATCTGGCAGTGCTCGGCGCCCATGAAGCCGGTCGGGAAGATGTCGGTGAGGAACAGCACCTGCTCGTCGGTCAGGCCGTCGGGCACCTTGAACAGGTTGGCGTCGGCGTAGACGGTGCGGGCAAACTGGGCCTGCCCGCCCGCGTACCCGCCGGTAATGTGCGAGTAGCCGTACAACCCGGCGGGCGAGTAGCCCCAGAACTTCTCGGCCAGCCCCGGATTGGGGTTGGAGTTGTCGCACAGCGAGGTCAGGCCCTTCTGGCAGTACCAGCACTTGCCGCAGGCGATGGGGAAGGGCACGATCACCCGGTCGCCCACCTTGACCTTGCGGACCTCGGAGCCGACCTCCACGACCTCGCCCATGAACTCGTGGCCCACGATGTCGCCGTGGACCATGCTGGGGACATACCCGTCGAGCAGATGCAGGTCCGAGCCGCAGATCGCGGTCTTGGTCACGCGCACGATGGCGTCGGTGGGCTGCAGAATTTGGGGATCGGGCACCGTCTCCACGCTGACGCGGTTGACGCCCTGCCACACGACGGCCTTCACGAGGTCCTCCGGTTGTCGTACATCCTGGCCTCCGCCTTCATCGCACCCTTGCGGCCACTGGACTGGCCCTCGGTGGTGGGAATGTGCCCGACCTCCAGCAGCCGTTTGAGCCGCCGCAGGTCATGCTCGATCTGCACGTTGGGGTCCTCGCCCAGCAGCCGGGCCACGGTCGCCCCCAGGGTGCCCCCCGGCGGGCGGTAGGTCAGCGAGACGTGAATCTCGGTGCCCCGGTCACCGGGCGCGGGGCGGAACTCGACCTCGCCCTCGTTGGGTACGTTCGCCCCCTCCAGCGAGCGCCACGCGATGCGGCGCCCCGGCTCGTCGGCAGTGATCTCGGCGTCCCACTCCACGCTGGTGCCCACCGGGGCCTTGGCAACCCAGTGCGAGCGCTGGCCCTCGCCGTCCTGAACCTTCACCGACTCGAGGTGGTCCATGAAGCGCGGCAGGTTCTCGAAGTTGCGCCAGAAGGCGTACAGTTCGTCCGCGCCCATGCCGATCGTGATGGCCTTTTCCACCTTGATCTGGTCGTCCTCGGTGCGGCGCACGCCCGTGACCGTCTCGCCGAGGCCCTGGCCCATCGCCGCGCCCGCGACGAGCAGGGCTCCCCCGGTGGCGAGCAGGGTGCCCACCTGTCCGCGCTGGCCCAGGCTCAGGGCGATCAGCCCGGCCCCGATGCCGCCGAACAGCACGCGCTCGGCCGGGCTGGAATTCCGGCCGCTCTGGGGCCGTTGCTCGTGGTCTTTGCGGGTCATCTAGCGTCCTCCCTTTCCGGTGAGGTGGCCCTTGACCTTTTCAGCCAGGGTGGGCGGATTCATGCTCAGTGCCCGCGCGGTCAGCACGTCCACCACCAGCACGCCCGAGAGCATCAGCAGGCTGTTCGCCATGCGCTTGCGCCCGTGCGGGTCGTTCGGCCCCGCGTGGCCCACCGTGGCGATGTCGATCACGTCCCCGACGGCCCGGCCCCACACCCAGGTGGCGGCGGCGGCCGGGTGGGTCAGCAACCCGACCCCGGCCACCACTTCACGCACCCCGTAGGAGCGCACCAGTCCGTTCTGCTCGCCGTCGCGCACGCCCACCAGACGGCTGATCTGGCCCGGCATGAGGAGCTCGGCGACGCCCAGCCCCAGGCTGAACCAGCCCAGTCCCCTCGCCACTTGCTGTGCATCCATGTGTCTGCCTCCTTCAGGGTCAGGCCCTGCGAACAGTTCCCAGCGTCGCAGAAGACCCCCGGCCTTGTCGTCCGGCGGGGCTAGAGAGTTGCTTCACGCGGGGCAGCCGCTCGCCCCACATCCTCGCCAGGCGGTCTAATGCCCCCATGCTCGACCTGACAGGCAAGGTGGTGCTGGTGACCGGCGGCTCGCGCGGCATCGGCGCGGCGACGGTGCGGACGCTGGCGGCGGCGGGCGCCGACGTGATCGTGCATTACGGGCGCGGGGAGGCCGAGGCCCGCTCGCTGGTGGCCGAGGCGGGGGAGGGCCGGGCTATTGCACTGGGCGCCGACCTTGCCCAGCCGGGGGCCGGGACCGCCCTCTTCCGCGAGGCGCTCGCGTGGCGCGGACGGGTGGACGTGCTCGTGAACAATGCGGGCATCGCTCCTACCGTCACCGTGGATGACCCGGAGGATGCCTGGGCGGGGACGTGGGCGCAGACCCTTCAGGTCAACCTCGTGGCGGTGGCCGACCTGTGCCGGGAGGCCGTCCTGCACTTCCGCACGCGGGGCGGCGGGACCATCATCAACGTGGCGAGCCGCGCGGCCTTCCGGGGCGACAACCCGGACGCGATGCACTACGCGGCGTCCAAGGGTGGCGTGATCGCCCTGACCCGCTCCATCGCGCGGGGGTACGCCCGCGAGGGCATCCTGGCCTACGCGGTCGCGCCGGGCTGGGTCCGCACCGACATGGCGGAAGAGTACCTGCGCGAGCACGCCGCCGACCTCGCCCGCGACATTCCGATGGGCGACGTGGTCCCGCCCGAGGAGGTCGCGCACACGGTCGCCTTTCTCGCCTCCGGGCTGGCCCGCCACATGACGGGGGCGACGCTGGACCTCAACGGGGCCTCCTACGTGCGGTGAGAGCCGTGTTAGCCTCCTTCCCGTGATCCCAACATGACCCTCGCCGTGATCGCCGTCGGCCTGCTCGCCGGGGTGCTGGGCGCGATCCTGGGCCTGGGCGGCGGCGTGGTCGTCGTGCCCGCGCTGGAATTCGTGCTGCCCCTCTTCGGGCGCGACATCACCATCGCGCAGGCGGTGGCCGTATCACAGATCGGGGTGCTGGCGGTGGGCCTCAGCGGGGCGGCGAGCTACCTCCAGCAGGGGCTGGTGCGGGCGCGGACGGGGTACCTGCTCTCGCCCTTTACCATCCTGGGCGGGGCGGTCGGTTCCTTCCTGGGGCTGGTGCTGCCCGCCCGCGCGGTGGCGACGGTGTTCGCCCTCCTCCTGCTGTACTCGGCCTACAACCTGTTGCGGGGCCTGAAGCGGGTGGAGGTCGAGCGGCCCCCCAGCCGCCTCGTGCCCCCCGCGATGACCTTTGCGGGCGTGATGAGCGGGCTGCTGGGCATCGGCGGCGGCACGGTGCAGGTGCCGGTGCTGAACCTGCTCGCGGGAGTGCCCATCCGGCAGGCGATCGCCACCTCCACCTTCATCATGGGCCTGACCGCCGTGGGGAACGCGCTGGTGTACCACGCGGGGGGGCTGCTGGACCTGCGGCTGGCCGCCGGGGTCGCCCTGGGCGTCTTGATCGGGGCGCGGGCGGGGGCGGGGCTGCAAAGCCGGATTCCGGCGGCGCAACTCAAGCTGTTTTTCAGCGTGCTCTTGATCTTCACGGCGGGGCAACTGCTGTGGAAGTACTGGGGCTAGAGGAGGAGGCCATGACGAGAAAGCAGGGGCGCGGGCGGCAGATGCACGTCTTCAAGGTGGTCAGCCGGGTCAAGGTGGAGGGCGAGCGCCGATACCCCTTCCGGGTGCTGGGGGTGCCGGAGGACGCGGACCTGGACGCGTTGGCGGCGGCCATCGTGTCGGCCTTTGGCTTCGATCTGGACCACGCCTACGGCTTTTTCGACGGCAAGAATCCCTACCGCTCACAGGTGGCCTACGAGCTGTTCCGGGACTTGGAACGCGGGGGGTCGCCCCTCGCTCCCGCCGCCCCGGACGGCCCCGGTGACCTGCCCGACGAGCTGGCCGACGAGGCCGATCTCGCGCTGACGCTGGCGCTGGACGGCGTGAGCCAGTCGGCCCTGCTGCGTGAGGCCGCCGCCTTCCTGACCCGCCGTCTGGAGGAGGAGGTGCTGCCCCGCGTGCCCGAGCGCCTGCGGGGGGCGGTGCGCGAGCGGCTCGCGGCCTTCGCCGCCGAGGCCCTCGCGCTGGAGGAGGGGGAGGAGGACGGCTCCTTCGAGGTCCTCATGCCCCCCGAGATGCGGGCCATGCTGGCGCAGCCGGACGGAATGGAGCAGGTGCTGGCGACCCTGGCCCCGGCCCGGACGATGCTGGGACAGGGCGGCCTGCCAGGGCTGGCCGGATTGGACCTCTCCCTCAGCGGCGGGCGCGAGGAGCACGGTGTGCGGGGCGTGCCCGTCACCGAACCCTTCGGGCGTCAGGAGAAGTGGACCTTCCTCTTCGACTACGGCGACGACTGGACCTTCGACGTGACCTACCAGGGCCTGCAAGAGGCCCCGCCCCGCGTGCGGCTCCCGCGCGTGCTGGAGAGTGTGGGCACCGCCCCCGAGCAGTACCCGGAGTGGGAATGACGCCCCCCCGGCCTGACACCGAACTCGCGGGCCTGCCCGACTGGCTCTATCCCCTCGGCTTCTGGGTGGCGGTCGGTCTGCTCGCGCTGGGCGTGCTCTTTCCACGCCTGGCGCCCCTCGCGGTGGGCTGGGTGGGGTTGGTGCCCGTGCTGGCGGCCGTGTGGGTGGCCGTGACCGCGTGGGGGCGGGACCGCCGCCTCAGCCTCGCGGCGCTGGCGGCGCTGGGGGGACTCGTTGTCGTGTTCGTGGTGAAAGAGTTCCTGCCGGGCGCGTAGGCCCGTTACCCTGAGCCATGACCCTTCGCGCCGCCCTCCTTGCGGGGCTGATGCTGTGTTCGCCCGCCCTGGCCCAGCGCACGCCGCAGGAATTGGCGGGGGCACTTCAGGCTGCTGCCCGTGCCGGGAATGCCCCCGCCTACCGCGCCCTGCTCGCCCCCGGCGGCACCTTCACGGTGGAGGGGGCCAACTTCGCCGCCGACCTCGCCCGGCGGCCTCCCCGCGACGTGACCTATGCGTTCCGGGACGTGCGGGTGGAGGGCACGGGGGCGACGGCCACCCTTGATCTCGTGTGGACCCGGACGCCGGGAGAGGTGCGGCGGGTCAGTCTGCCCGTGCGCCTCGTGCGGGTGGGGGAGGTCTGGCGCTACGCGGGCGAGGCGTTCACCCCGGTGAAGACTGAGACGGGCAGCCTCCTCGCCCTGAATGTGCCAGGCTTGGCGGAAAAGGCCGCCGTCCTCGCTCCCCTGCTGCCCCGTGCTGCCCGCGAGGTGCAACGGGTGCTGGGGCTGACGGTGCCGGGGGACGCCGTGGTCAAGGTCTATCCCGACGCCGAGCGCCTCAGCGCCACCGTGTACCCGTCGCTGCAACCCGTTTCCGGCTGGAACGAACCCGGCGAGGCGATCAAGCTGGTGCTGCCGGGCGGCCCCCCGGCCCAGGCCGAGGCGTCCGCGCTGCGGGTGCTGACCCATGAGTTCACCCACCTCGCCGTGGGGCTGGCGGCGGGGCCGGGGGGCGACAAGCGCATTCCCTGGTGGCTGCACGAGGGGCTGGCGAACTTCGCCGCCCGCAGCTTCACCTCCGAAGCGAGCTGGGGGGCGTGGCAGGCCCGTGCCAATGCCTACGCCCGCGCCGGGTGGGTGCCCCTCGCTGATCTGGCTGACTTTCCCGCCGTACCCGAGGACCGCTGGGACCATGCCTACCGTCAGGGCCTCGGCGCGGTGGAGTTTCTGGCCACGCGGCCGGGCGGGGACGCTCCCTGGCGGCTCGCGCAGGCCTTCGCGCAGGACGGGGATCGGGACCGGGCGGCCCGCGCCCTGGGGTTTGCCTCCTTCGCTGCGTTGGAAGCGGCGGCGCGGGCGTGGCTGGCGGCCCGTTGAGAGGCGTTCCGGTGGAACAGTTCGTTCAACCGTTCCACCCGAGCGAAGCGGGAAGGAAAAAGACGGTTGCCGGGAAGGGAGTGACCAAATCGGCGTCTTCCCGGTTCGGGAACGGATTGGACGGCAGCCGCCCAGGCCCCGGCGTTCTGTGTCATGGTCGGTGGACAAACGCCCCGGCTGACCCTAACCTTTGGACCGAGTTCAATATTTGAAGCTGCTCACCGCAGGAGGTCGCATGAAGACACAGCCTTACCGCATCCAGAAGGCCGCCGTGATCGGCGCGGGCGTGATGGGCGCCGCCATCGCCGCGCAGCTCGCCAACGCGGGGATTCCCGTCACGCTGCTCGACATCGTGCTGCCCGACAACCCCGACCGCAACTTCCTCGCCAAGCAGGGCATTCAGCGTGCCCTGAAAGCCCGCCCCGCCGCCTTCATGGACCCGGACCGCGCCGCGCTGATCACGCCGGGGAATCTCGAAGACGACCTGAAAAAGCTTAAGGACGCCGACTGGATTCTCGAAGCGATCATCGAGAAGCTCGACGCCAAGCGCGACCTGTGGGCACGGGTGGAGGGCGTTGCCAAGAAGACGGCGATCATCTCCAGCAACTCTTCCGGCATCCCCATGCACCTCCAGATCGAGGGCCGCTCGGAGGACTTCCAGCGCCGCTTTGTGGGGGCGCACTTCTTCAACCCGCCGCGCTACCTGCACCTGCTCGAAATCATTCCCACGCCCAAGACCGATCCGGCCGTGCTGGAGGCCTTCAGCGAGTTCGGGGAAGGGGTGCTGGGCAAGGGCATTGTCGTTGCCAACGACGTGCCGGGCTTTGTCGCCAACCGCATCGGCGTGTACGGCATCGTCCGCGCGATGCAGCATATGGAGCGCACTGGCCTGACCCCCGACGAGGTGGACCAGCTCACCGGCCCCGCGCTGGGCCGCGCCAAGAGTGCGACCTTCCGCACCGCCGACCTCTCGGGCCTGGACATCATCTACCACGTCGCGAACGACCTCGGGAAAGCCACGCCCGCCGACGAGGACTTCACCCTCACCGACACCTTCCGCAAGCTCGTCGAGGAGAAGAAGTTCCTGGGCGACAAGACCGGCAGCGGCTTCTACAAGAAGACCAAGGACGAGAAGGGCAAGACCAAGATTCTCTCGCTGAACCTCGACTCGCTGGAGTACGAGGACCGGGGCAAGGTCAAGGTGCCCGCCGTCGAGGCGGTCAAGAGCCAGCCCCTCGCCGCCCGCGTGAAGGCGCTGTACGGCGCCGAAGGCAAGGAAGGCGACTTCCTGCGCGGGGTGATGAACGACGGCTTCTGGTACGCGGCGAAGATGGCCGGGAATGTGTCCAACCGCCTTCAGGACATCGACAACGCGCTGAAGTGGGGCTTCGGCTGGGAGGAAGGCCCCTTCGAGACGATGGACACCATTGGGGTGCAGACGGTGATTCAGAACCTGGAAGCCGAGGGCCGCACGCTGCCGCCTCTCCTCCAGGAGATGAAGGACTCCGGCCGCGAGCGCTTCTATGAGGGCGACACGACCGTCACGCCGACGGGCGAGGCGACGCCGTACCAGGCCCCCTACTTCATCCTGACCGACCTGAAAAAGGACGCCACCAAGGTCGTCAAGAAGCGCCCCGGCGCGAGCATCGTGGACCTGGGCGACGGCGTGCTGCTGGTCGAGTGGCACGCCAAGATGAACGCGCTGGGCGAGGACCAGCTCCGCGCCGTGCAGGACGCGCACAAGCTGGTGGGGGAGCTGGGCTACGCGGGATTGGTGGTGGGCAACCAGGGCGAGAACTTCTCCGCCGGGGCGAACCTGCCGCTGATCCTCTCGCAGGCGCAGGCCGAGGAGTGGGACGAGCTGGACGACGCGATCAAGCAGTTCCAGCAGGTGACGACCTCCATGCGCTTCAGCCCGCACCCCACCGTCGCGGCCCCCTTCGGGCTGGCGCTGGGCGGCGGCTGCGAGTTCTCCATCCACGCCGACCACATCGTCGCGAGTGCCGAGACGTACATGGGGCTGGTGGAGGTGGGCGTGGGCCTGATCCCCGGCGGCGGCGGCACCAAGGAAATGCTGCTGCGCTTCACCGACCAGCTTCAGCCGAACCAGCCGCTGCTGCCCGCCGTGCAGCGGGCCTTTGAACTCATCGGCACGGCCAAGGTCAGCACCTCGGCCCTGGAGGCCCGCAAGCTCGGCTTCCTGCGCGACCACGACACCGTGGTGATGAACAAGAACCACGTCATCGAGGAAGCCAAGCGGATGGTGCTGTCCCTGGCCCCCGGCTACGTGCAGCCTACGCCCCGGCAGGACATCCCGGTGATGGGCGACGCCGCGATCGCCGCTGTCAAGCTGGCCCTCTACGGCATGACCGAAGGTGGGTACGCCACCCCCTACGACGCCGAAGTGGGCACCCAGCTTGCCCGCGTCCTTTCCGGCGGCACCGGCAACAACCGCAATGCGAAGGTGTCCGAACAGCACCTCCTCGACCTCGAGCGCGAAGCGTTCTTGACCCTGCTGGGCAAGAAGGGCACCCAGCAGCGCATCGAGCACATGCTCAAGACCGGCAAGCCGCTGAGGAACTGACCGACCGTGACCCCGCGCCCCCTGACCCGCCTGAGGGCCGTGCCTCCCCAGCGTCTGCTGGGCTGGGCCGCCCTGGCCTATGCCGGACTGCTGGCGGCGGGTGCGGTCGTGGGGTCCGAGGTCGCGCTGCGGTCCAAGACCCGGCGGGTCAAGGGCGCCTTTGTGCCCGTGCGGCGGCAGGGCGACGCCCTGTGGCTGCCCGCGCTGCCCGAGACGCTGGCCCGTGGGGTGGTCGGGGTGGTCCCGCTGCGGCCCGGTGGGGGCCACGCCCTGCTGGGGCCGGGCCGGGTGATGGGCACCCTGGTGCGGCGCGAGATTCGTGGGGAGCGCGGCTTGCGTCCCCAGGGCGCCCTCGCCTGGGTGTCCTCCTTCGTGTACAACGGCACGCCCGCTCAACTCGGCGTGGCCTACGAGGACACGGCCGTTCCCACCCCGGTGGGCGACATGCCCGCGTGGCACATCCCCCCCACCGGGGGCGAGCGCGACGGGATCGTCATCGTGATTCACGGGCACGGCGGCCAGCGCTCGCAAGCCCTGCGGATGCTCCCCGCACTGCGGCGCACCGGGACGGGTGCCCTCTTCGTCACCTTCCGCAACGCTTTCGGCGCCCCCCGCGTGGGCCGGGGCTACCACACCCTGGGCGACGAGGAGGCCGAGGACGTGCTCGCCGCGCTGGCGTGGGCGCGGGAGGCCGGGTACCGCCGGGCCGTCCTGTACGGCTTCTCGATGGGCGGCAACATCGCCCTGAGCGTGCTGCGGCCCCGGCACGAGCCGTTCCCGCTGCCCGTGACCGGGGTGATGCTCGACTGCCCCGCGCTGGAGTGGCGCGGCGTGCTGCGGGCGCAGGCCGGTCGGGCGGGCCTGCCTCCCTTTCTGGCCCGGCAGGTCGCGCGGGGGGTCGAGCGCCTGCTCGCGTGGCGCAGCGGCCAGAACCTCGACACCGTCGACCAGCTCGCTGCCGCCGGGCGCTTCAACGTGCCCATCCTCCTGTGGCACGGCACGGGCGACCGTACCATTCCGGTGGAGCAGGCCGACGCCCTCGCGGCCGCTCGCCCCGATCTCGTGGAGTACCACCGGGTGGCCGGAGCGCGGCATATCCGGGTCTGGAACCTCGATCCGGAGGGCTACGACCACGCCCTAGAACAGTTCATTCACCGGGTGCTGCCCGGTTCCCCTTCCTCCCAGCTTTCCCAAGGAGACTTCCATGCGTGACGCTGTCATCGTTTCCGCCGTCCGGACCCCCGTGGGCCGCGGCGTCAAAGGCACCCTCGCCAACACCCGCCCCGACGACCTCGCCGCCCTCGTGCTCAACGAAGCCGTCAAGCGGGCGGGCGTGGACGCCTCGGTCGTGGAGGACGTGTATCTCGGCTGCGCGATTCCCGAAGCCGAACAGGGCCTCAATGTGGCCCGCATGGCTGCCCTGCGGGCCGGAATGCCCGACACGGTCGGCGGGGTGACCATCAACCGCTTCTGCTCCAGCGGCCTCCAGACCATCGCGATGGCCGCCGCCGCCATCCAGACCGGGCAGGCGGACGTGATGCTCGCCGGGGGCGTGGAGAGCATGAGCATGGTGCCCATGACCGGGCACAATCCCAGCCCCAACCCCGACCTCGTGGACGAGCGCCCCGGCGCCTACATCGGCATGGGCCTGACCGCCGAGAACGTGGCCGCCAAGTACGGCGTGAGCCGCGAGGATCAGGACCAGTTCGCCCTGGCGAGCCACCAGAAGGCCGCCGCCGCGCAGGACTCCGGCAAGTTTGACGAGGAGATCGTGCCCGTGCCCGTCCGCGTGGACAAGGTCAAGGGCACGAAGGTCAAGTCCGAGACCATCCTCTTCGACAAAGACGAGCTGATTCGCCGCGACGCCAACCTCGCGGACATGGCGAAGGTGCGCCCCGCGTTCAAGGCGACCGGCTCGGTGAGCGCCGCCAACTCCAGCCCCTTCTCGGACGGCGCCGCCGCCGTGCTCGTCATGAGCGGCGAGAAGGCGCAGGAACTCGGCGTGAAGCCCCTGGCGAAGTTCCTCGGCTTCGCGGTGGCGGGCGTCGAACCCGAGCTGATGGGCATCGGCCCCGTCAAGGCCATTCCCAAGGTGCTCGCGCAGACCGGCCTGACCCTGGACGACATCGACCTGATCGAGCTCAACGAGGCCTTCGCCGCCCAGAGCCTCGCGGTCGCCCGTGAGCTAGGGCTGCCCCAGGACAAGATGAACGTCAACGGTGGCGCGATTGCGCTGGGGCACCCGCTGGGCTGCTCGGGCGCCAAGCTTACCACGACCGCCATCTACGAGCTGCGGCGGCGTGGCGGCGGCAAGGCGCTGATCACCATGTGCATCGGCGGCGGCATGGGCGCGGCGAGCGTGATCGAGGTGTTCCCGGCCGAAGCGGAAGGCGAGCAGGCCGCCGACTGAGGCTGAGGCATGGAAAGAGGGCGACTCCAAGCACGGAGTCGCCCTCTTCGCTGAACTTTAGCGGCGTTCGAGGAGGTTCAGGGCTTCCTGCCGGATGCCCGACACCTTCGCGGCCTGAGCCTGGAGGCTCGCCCCGCTGCGGAACTGGCGCTGAACCGCCTGAGCGGCCAGGGCGCGGGCATCAGCCTTGGCGGCCGCCTGCGCTGTCAGGTCCTCGGGGACTTCGCTGGTGACTTGCAGCAGGGCGACATAGACCGCCCGGTTGGGCTGCTGGGTCGCCCGGTCGAAGAGGGCACCCGTGCCGAAGAAGGCGGGATCGCCCTCGTAGTCCTCCAGGCGCCCATCGTCGTCACTCGCCGCGAGGTAAGGGCGAACATTTTCTGTCAGGTCGTAGGAAAAGAAGGTTTCCAGTTCGCCCACTGCGGTGATGGGTCCGAGCAGGCTGAGGCCCATCTGGGTCTGAGCCTGGTTGGTATAGGCTCCAGCCGCCACCTTGCGGCCCTCGTTCTGGGCCTCGTTGAACAGAACCATGGCCCCCTGCTGGATGATCTGCCCGGTGCTGAGGTCCGCCGCAGCCCAGCCCCAGACGCCCTGGTACAGGGTGGGCGTACGGGCGACGTTCACAGTGACCTGGGCTCCGGCCTGGCCCTGGTTGCCCGCCGCGTCGTAGGCCCGCGCACTCACATTGAGCTGGCCGTTGTCACTGCTCGTGACGGCGAAGCTGGCGGTGTACGGCAGGGTGGTGTCGGTGGCGATCAGGGTCTCGCCCCGGTAGAACTCCACCCGCGTGACGCCCACGTTGTCGCTGGCGCTGGCCGTGAGGTTGACGGTCGTGCCGCTCTGGGCACCACTGAGGCTGACGGTGGGTGCCGTGCGGTCCACGGCGGGCTGCGGAGTTCCCCCGCCGCAGGAGGCGAGCAGCAGGGCAGAACCGAGGAGAGGCAGGCAGAATTTGGTCTTCACCTCCCGAGCCTAGGGAAAAGTCCGCTCTCATGTGGCGCATTTGCGCGGAAGGTGAAATCCCCATTCCCATCACCCCCCCTGCGCTACCCTGCCCCCCGATGTCGCAGCCCCCAGTCCCCCCGCGCTCCCGCCTCCGCCTGCGTGTCTCGGCTCCCGTCGAAGCGCACCTGCGTGCCGGGCACCCCTGGCTCTACGAGGGCAGCGTGCGCGAGCAAAATCGCGAGGGCGAAGCCGGGGAACTCGCGGTGATTTATGACCGCCGCGACCGCTTTCTCGCCATCGGTCTGTACGATCCGCACTCGCCCCTGCGCCTGCGGGTGCTGCACACGGGGCTGCCCGTCACCGTGGACGAGGCGTGGTGGGCTGCCCGGCTCGACGCCGCCCTGCACCGCCGCGCGGCCCTCTTCGGCCCCGACACCGACGGCTACCGGGTGGTGAACGGCGAGTCGGACGGCTTTCCCGGTGCGGTGATCGACCGCTACGCGGACACGCTGGTGCTCAAGCTGTACACGGCAGCCTGGTTCCCCCACCTGCCGTTGCTGCTGGGCCTGCTGGAAGACCGCTTCCCCGGCTTCCGGGTGGTGCTGCGCCTCAGCCGCAACATTGAGGCGCTGGCGGAGGGGGTCGGCCTGGGAGACGGCCTGACCGTCGTGGGCACGGCCCCGGACGGCCCGGTGGTCTTCCGCGAGACGGGCCTGAAGTTCGAGGCCGATGTGGTCAAGGGCCAGAAGACCGGATTTTTCCTCGACCAGCGCGAAAACCGCCGCCGGGTGGAGGCGCTGAGCCGGGGGCGGCGGGTGCTCAACGCCTTCTCGTTCTCCGGGGGCTTCTCGCTGTACGCGGCCAGGGGCGGCGCGAGCGAGGTCGTCAGCCTTGACCTCAGCGCCCACGCGCTGGCGAGTGCGGGGCGGAACTTCGCCCTCAATCCCGGTCTGGGCGCGGCGCACGAGATGGTGCAGGCCGACGTGTTCGAGTGGCTCTCGCAGACCCGGCGCGAGTTCGACCTGACTATCCTCGACCCGCCCTCGCTGGCACGGCGGGAGGCCGAGCGGGCGGGGGCGATTCGGGCTTACGGCAAACTCGCCGCCGATGGCCTGCGCCGCCTCGCACCGGGCGGGGTGCTGGTCAGCGCGTCGTGCTCCGCGCACGTCAGCGCCGAGGAGTTCTGGGAGGCGGTGCGGGGCGCGGCCCGGCGCAGTGGCCGCCGCTGGCGCGAGCTGCGGACCAGCCGTCACGCGCCCGACCACCACGCCTCCTTCCCGGAGGCCGAGTACCTCAAGGCGATCTACCTGCAACTCGAACCCTGAGCCTAGACTTGGCGGCGTGGGAGAGCCGCCGCGCAAGATCATCCACGTGGACATGGACGCCTTCTACGCGTCCGTGGAGCAGCGCGACGATCCCCGGCTGCGCGGCCAGCCTGTCGCGGTGGCCTGGGGCAGCAAACGCAGCGTGGTCCTGACGGCGAGCTACGAGGCGCGGCCCTTCGGCGTCCGCAGCGCCATGCCGCTGTACCGGGCGCTGGAGCGCTGTCCAGGGCTGGTCGTCGTGGAGCCGAGGTTCGAGGCCTACCGCGAGGTGAGCGCCCAGGTCCGCGAGGTGTTCCGGGGCTACACCCCCCTCGTCGAGCCGCTCTCGCTGGACGAGGCCTACCTCGACGTGACCGCGCCGCTGCGGGGTGGGCCGAGTGCCACCCGCATCGCGCAGGGCATCCGCGCGGAGATTCGCGCAGCGACCGGCCTGACCGCCACGGCGGGCGTCAGCGTGAACAAGTTCCTCGCCAAGCTCGCGAGCGGGATGAACAAGCCCGACGGCCTGACCGTGCTGCTGCCCGCGCAGGCGAACGCGCTGCTGGCCTCGCTGCCCACCGCCGCCTTTCACGGGATCGGCCCGGCGACCGCCGCCAAACTCGCCGCGCACGGCATCCACACCGGTGCCGACCTGCGGCGCACGCCGCCCGCCCACCTTGCCGCGTGGTTTGGTCGGGTGGGGGAACACTTCGCCCGCATCGCGCGGGGCGAGGACGACCGCCCGGTCGAGCCAGGCCGCGCCCCGGTGTCGGTCGGCACCGAGGAAACCTACGCGGACGACCTGCGCGGGGTAGAGGCGGTCCGCGCCGCCCTGCCGCCCCTCGCGCGAGCGGTCGAGGAACGGCTGACGCGGGCGGGCCTCGCCGGGCGGGTCGTGGTGCTGAAGCTCAAGCTCGACGACCGATCGGTGGTGACCCGCCGGGTGACGCTGCCCCATCCGGTGCGCGACGAGGCGACCCTCACGCGCACCGCCGCCCGCCTCGTGACCGCCGAGCTGATGGGCGAGAAGGGCGTGCGGCTCGTCGGCATCACCGCCTCCGGGCTGGGGCCACCCTCCGAGCCGCCACCGACGCTGTTCGGGGAGCCTGGATAGGGAAGAGGACGGCCCGCCGACCGTCCCCGCCCCCGTTCAAGCTGGAGGGTTCAGGCCCGCGCCGCCTCCGGCTCGCCCGCCAGCGAAAGCCAGGTGGACAGCACCGAGTCGGGATTCAGGCTCACCGAGTCGATGCCCTGATCCATCAACCACTGCGCGAGCGCGGGGTGGTCGCTCGGTCCCTGCCCGCAGATGCCGATGTACTTCCCGGCCCGCTTCGCCGCCGAGATCGCCTGACTCATCAGCACGAGCACCGCCTCGTTCTGCTCGTCGAACAGGTCGGCCACCAGCCCGGAGTCGCGGTCGAGCGCCAGCGTGAGCTGGGTCAGGTCGTTCGACCCGATGGAGAAGCCGTCGAAGTGTTCGAGGAACTGGTCGGCCAGGATCGCGTTGGAGGGAATCTCGCACATCATGATGACCTTCAGGCCATTCTCGCCCCGGCGCAGGCCATTGCGCTCCAAGACCTCGATCACGGCCTGCGCTTCGCCCACCGTGCGGACGAAGGGAATCATGACCTGCACGTTCGTCAGGCCCATGCCGCCCCGCACCTCGCGGATCGCCTCGCACTCCAGCGCGAAGGCGGCGGCGAAGTCGGGCGAGCGGTAGCGGGAGGCGCCCCGGAAGCCGATCATCGGGTTCTCTTCCTGCGGCTCGTAGGCGGGGCCGCCGATCAGGTGCGCGTACTCGTTGCTCTTGAAGTCCGAGAGGCGCACGATCACCGGCTTGGGCGCGAAGGCTGCCGCGATGCTCGCCACGCCCTCGGCCAGCTTCTCGCGGAAGAAGTCGCGTGGCGAGGCGTACCCGGCGGTCTTCTCCTCGATCTGCGCCCGCACGTCGTCCGGCACGTTCGGGTAGTCCAGCAGGGCGCGGGGGTGAATCCCGATCACGTTGGAGATCACGAACTCGACGCGGGCCAGCCCCACACCCTCGTTCGGCAGCGCCGCGAAGGAGAAGGCACGGTCGGGCGAGGCCACGTTCATCATGATCTTCATACCAACTTCCGGCATCGCGTCCAGCTCAACGCGGTTGACGCGGAAGGGGAGCTTTCCGTCGTACACGAAGCCGGTGTCGCCCTCCGCGCAACTGACTGTCACGGCCTGCCCGCTGCGGAGTTCACGGGTGGCATTGCCGGTGCCCACGACCGCCGGAATCCCCAGCTCACGCGCGATGATCGCCGCGTGGCAGGTACGCCCGCCCCGGTTGGTCACGATGGCCGACGCCCGCTTCATCACCGGTTCCCAGTCGGGGTCGGTCATGTCGGCGACCAGCACGTCGCCGTCCTGCACCTGGTCCATCTCGGCGGGATCGCGCACCACCCGCACCGTCCCCGCGCCAATGCGGTTGCCCACCGCGCGGCCTTCGACCAGCACCTCACCTTTGCCTTGCAGCTCGAAGCGTTCCAGCGTGCGCCCGGCGCGGCTCTGCACCGTCTCGGGCCGGGCCTGGAGGATGTAAATGAGCCCGTCGCGTCCGTCCTTGCCCCACTCGATGTCCATCGGGCGCCCGTAGTGCTCCTCGATGGTCACGCACTGGCGGGCGAGTTCGGTGAGGTCGTCGTCGCTGAGGCAGAAGCGGCGCTGCTCGGCTTCGGGCACGTCCACCGACGCAACGCCGCCGCCCTCGGCATAGATCATCTTGCGGGCCTTACTGCCCAGGGTGCGGCGCAGCACCGCCCGCTTGCCAGCCTTCAGCGCGGGCTTGTACACGAAGTATTCGTCGGGGTTCACGGCCCCCTGCACGACGAGTTCGCCCAGCCCATACGCCGCCGTCACCAGCACCGCGTCCCGGTAGCCGCTCTCGGTGTCCAGGGTAAAGGCCACCCCCGACACGCCGAGGTCGGTCCGCACCATCCGCTGCACCCCTGCCGAGAGCGCCACGTCCGCGTGCTCGAAGTTGTGGTGAACGCGGTAAGAGATTGCCCGGTCGTTGTAGAGGGAAGCGAAGACGAGCCGGACGTGGTGCAGCACCGAGTCGATGCCCCGCACGTTCAGGAAGGTCTCCTGCTGCCCCGCGAAGGAGGCTTCGGGCAGGTCTTCCGCCGTCGCGCTCGACCGCACGGCCACGTCAGGGTCCACGCCCCCGGACTCCTGGGCGAGCTGCGCGTAGCCGTCCCGAATGGCCGTTTCCAACTCGGCGGGCAGTTCGCCGCCCTCCACCCAGCCGCGAATCTCGCGCCCGGCGTCCGCGAGGGCCACCACGTCGTTCACGTCGAGGGCCGCGAGGCGGGTGTTGATGCGTTCCTCAATCCCGTTCTGGGTCAGGAACGCGCGGAAGGCGTCGGCGGTCGTGGCGAAGCCGCCGGGCACCCGTACCCCAGCCCCGGCGAGGCCCTGGATCATCTCGCCGATGGAGGCGTTCTTGCCGCCCACGACCTCCACGTCGGTCATCCTTAGTGTCTGGAACCAGCGAATCATGTCCATGCGCGTTCTCCGTTGTGGTGAGGCTCCCCGGCGTGGAAGCGGCGGGGGTTGGTGTTGCGGAACCTCCCCAGCTTACCCTGCCCGCGTCCGGCGGGGCGTTCCGTCCGGGGTGACAGCGCCCCCGCCGCCCGGCGTGTCACCCTGCCCCCATGACCCCGTCCCGCACCGTCCTGATCGTCTCCGACCACACCGGACTGACCGCCGAGACCACCGCGCGGGCGCTGCTGGCGCACTTTCCGGGGCAGCCGCTGCGCTACTTGCAGCGCCCCTTCGTCGCCACGGTCGAGGCGGCGCGGGGCGTCGCGCGGGAGGTCTCGGCGCTGGCGGGGCGGGGCGAGCGGCCCCTGATCTTTACCACCGTCACCGACGCCGCCGTGCTGCGCGAGCTGGAGGGGGCGCCCGCCCACCTCTTCGACCTGCTCGGTCCCGGCCTCACGGCGCTGGAGGCCGAGTTCGGGATGCCCGCCGCCCGCAGCGTGGGCCGCTACCACGACATGCACGACCAGACCGGCTACCTCGCCCGGATGGACGCCCTCGACTTCGCCCTCGCCACCGACGACGGGGTGGGCGACAAGCAGTACGGCCTCTCGGACGTGATTCTGGTCGGCGTCTCGCGGGCCGGAAAGACGCCCACCAGCCTCTTTCTGGCCCTCCAGCACGGGGTCCGCGCGAGCAACTACCCGCTGGCGGAAGACGACTTCGAGCGCGAGTCGCTGCCCATTCCGCTGGAGGGCCACCGCACCAAGCTGCACGGCCTGACCATCGACCCCCGCCGCCTGCACGCCATCCGCACCCAGCGCCGCGCCGGAAGCCGCTACGCCAGCCTTGAACAGTGCGAGCACGAGGTTCGGCGGGCCGAGCGCCTCTTTCAGCGGGCCGGGATTCCGGTGCGCGACACCACCTCCGCCAGCGTGGAGGAGATCGCGGCGGGGATTCTGGCGCAGATTCGGCGGGGGTAGGGGGAGCGGTCAGCCGTCAGCGCCAAGCGGCTCAGGCCATGCGCTTTGGCATCTTGGGCCTGATTGCTGACGGCGGAAAGCTGCTACCTTCCCCCCATGCAGCACGACATCCCCGTCCCCGCCCTGGGGCCGCAGGGCGAGGTGATGGCGCACGCGGTCGACGCCTGCGTGCATTGCGGCTTCTGCCTGCCCGCCTGCCCGACCTACGCGCTGCTGGGGGACGAGATGGACTCTCCGCGCGGGCGCATCGTGCTGATGAAGGAGGTGCTGGAAGGCACGCTGCCCCTCGCGGATGCCGCCCCGCACCTCGACCGCTGCCTGGGGTGCCAGGCCTGCGTGACCGCCTGCCCCAGTGGGGTGCCCTACGGGGAACTCATCACCAGCTTTCGCGGTTGGAGTGAGCCGCAGCGGGAGCGCTCGCCGCTGGACCGGGCGAAGAGGGCAGGCATCCTGAAGATTCTTCCAGCGCCGAAGGTCTTTAGCGTCGCCGCGAGGGTCGGTCAGTACGCCAAGCCCCTCGCGCCGCTGCTGCCCGCCGCCCTGCGAGCGCCCCTCGACCTGCTGCCGGAGCGGGTGCCCGCGATGCAGCCTCAGCCGCCCGTCACCCCGGCCAGGGGCAAGCGCCGGGGCCGGGTGGCCTTTCTCGCTGGATGCGCTCAGCAGGCCCTGACTCCCAACTTCAACGCGGCGACCCTGCGCGTGCTGGCCCGCAACAGCATTGAGGTCGTCCTCCCCGAAGGACAGGGCTGCTGCGGGGCCGCTGCCTTGCACACCGGGGCGCGGGAGGAGGCGCTGCGGCTGGTCCGGCAGAACCTCACCGCCTTTGACCCCGGCGAGTACGACGCGATTCTCTCCAACGCGGCGGGGTGCGGGGCGGGCCTCAAGGAATACCCGGTGGTGCTGCACGGCCTCCCGGACGAAGGGCAAGCGCAGGCTTTCGCGGCAAAGGTGCAGGACATCTCCGAGTATCTGGCGGGGCTGCTGCGCGCCGGGGAACTGGAGCCGTTCCTCCCCACGCCCCGTCCCCTCACAGTGGCCTACCACGACGCCTGCCACCTCGCCCACGCGCAGGGCGTCCGCGCCGCGCCCCGCGAGCTGCTGCGGGCCATTCCCGGCGTGACGGTCGTGGAGGTTCCCGAAGGCAACCTGTGCTGCGGCTCGGCGGGAACGTACAACCTCGAACAGCCGGAGCTAGCGAATGAACTCGGTGTCCGCAAGGCGCGGAACATTCTGTCGACCACGCCCGACCTGATCGCCAGCGGGAATATCGGCTGCCACACGCAGATTGGGAGTCATACCCGACGGCAGGGGAGCCGGGTGCCGGTGCTGCACACGGTGGAAGTGCTGGATTTGGCTTATCGGGGGGAACTGTGACGCCACACGCCGATAACCGAGCCTGCACCCATCAGGGCGTAAAAGGCCACCATCCACCAGGCACTGGCGTTCTCGGCCACCTGCGCCGCGAACCAGCCAAGCCCTGTGCACGAGAGAAACAGCAGGATGACGAGCCATATGTGCGCGGTTCTTCTCGAAAGGGGACTCATGGGGCCTCCGGGAGCAGCATACGTTCCTGGCCCTGCGAGACGGCCAAGATTGCAGAGGTGCGGGCATGACCCCCCGCAAGACCGCCCTCACTCCCGGTTCCCGTGCCCCCAAACCCCGCTCTGGCGGCACGCCTGACAATCCTCTGGCCGCCGAGCTGACCCGCAGCCTCGGCCCCCAGAAAGTCCTTTCCAACCTCTCCGAGCGGCGGAACTACCGCTACGACGCCATCCAGTTCGGGGCAACGCCGCTGGCGGTCGTGCTGCCCGAATCCACGGCGGACGTGGTGACGGCCGTGCGGGCGGCGCGGGCGGCGGGCGTGCCCATCGTGGGGCGCGGTGCGGCCAGTGGCCTGAGTGGCGGCGCCGTGCCCATGCAGACCGGGCTGGTCATCTCCTTTACCCGCATGATCCGGCTGGAGGTTTTCCCCGAGCGGCGCGAGGCGCGGGCGCAGGCGGGCGTGGTGACCCTCAGCGTGACCGAGGCGGCGCGGCCCTACGGCCTGATCTACCCCCCTGACCCGGCGAGCTTCCGCACCAGCACGGTCGGCGGCAACCTCGGGGAAAATGCGGGCGGGCCGCTGTGTTTCAAGTACGGGGTGACGGGCGACTACGTGCGGGCGCTGGAGTTCGTGGACGCGGACGGCGAGGTGCACGAACTCACCCGCGACGCCTATGACCTCGCCGGGCTGCTGATCGGCTCGGAGGGCACGCTGGGCCTCATCACCGAAGCCACCCTGCGCCTCACCCCGCCGCCGAAGTACACCCGCACCCTGCTGGCGAGTTTCGCGGAGGTGGGCGAGTGCGCCGAGGCGGTGAGCCGGGCCATCGCCACCGGAGCCGTCCCCGCCAAGCTGGAATTCATGGACGCAGCCTGCGTCAGCGCGGTGGAGGACTACCTCGCCCTGGGACTGCCGCGAGACGCCGGGGCCGTGCTGCTGGTGGACACCGACGGCGACGACCTGGACACGGTGGAGGAGGAAAGGGCGCTGGTGGAGGCCGCCTGCCGGGAGGCCGGGGGCACCGTGCGCCGCGCGGCGACCGACGCCGAGGCCGCCGCGCTGTGGCAGGCCCGCCGCAGCGTCAGCCCCGCGCTGGGCCGCATCCGCCCGCAGCGCATGAACGAGGACATCGTGGTGCCCCGCTCCGCGCTGCCGGAGGTGGTGCGCGAGATTCGGGCGCTGGGCGACGCCTCCGGGCTGCCCGTCGTGCAGTTCGGCCACATCGGGGACGGGAACCTGCACCCCAACATCCTCTACGACCCGCGCCGCGAGTCCCCGGAGGCGGTGCACGACCTCGCCCACCGCATCGCCCTCGTCGCCATCCGGCACGGCGGGGTGCTCAGCGGCGAGCACGGCATCGGCACCATGAAACGGCCCTTCATGCGCGAGGCGGTGGACCCCGTGACCCTGGGGGCACTGCGGGACGTGAAGCGGGCACTGGACCCGGCGGGCCGCCTCAATCCCGGCAAGATTCTCCCCGACGAGGAAGGGGAGACCCATGCCCATCCTTGACCTCTCACCCGGCGACCAGACCGTCACGGTCAGCGGCGACACCGCGCTGCTGGAGGTCTACGCGGCCCTGCCCCCCGGCCTCTACCCGCCGTTCCCGCCCGTGGAATTGCCCGGCGGCGTGGGCGGGCTGGTGTCACGCGGGGGCTTCGGGCAGACCTTCCCCTTCGCCTCCGACGTGCTGGGGGTGACCTTCCAGGCACCGTCGGGCCGGGTAATACGCGCAGGCGGGCGCACCGTCAAGAACGTGCAGGGCTACGACCTGACCCGCCCCTTCGTGGGCAGCTTCGGGGCGCTGGGCGAGGCGCTGGAGGTCACGTTCAGGCTGCGGCCCGGTTTGGTTGCACGGCATGTGACCGCTCACGGCTCGCTGGACACATTGGGTCACCTGACCGCCCGCTTCGCCTGGGAGGACGGCGGCGAGGTCCACCTCTTCCACTTCGGCCACGCGCGGGAGGTGGAGCGGGCGCTCGCGGTGCTGCCCGGTGGCCGCGAGCTTCAGGCCCCCACAGACCTGCGCCCCCGCTTCCCCGATGGAATGGGGGTGGGGGAGGGGGCCACCCTGCGTGACCGCCGCTTCGGGTGGGTGAATGGGGGTGGGGTGCCGCCGATGCCCC
This sequence comes from Deinococcus sp. NW-56, assembly GCF_002953415.1. Lineage (NCBI taxonomy): Bacteria > Thermotogati > Deinococcota > Deinococci > Deinococcales > Deinococcaceae > Deinococcus > Deinococcus sp. NW-56. The sequence continues at coordinate 660,919 of NZ_CP026516.1, forward strand.
CCCTGTTCACCCGGCTGGTGGCAGCCCTCTAACTAGACTCGCCCGTCCGCGTAAATATCCGCCCGGCTCGGCGGAATCGGCACCTGCCGCCGCTCGTCCGGCTTGGCGAGCAGCGTCTGGAAGATGCTGAGGTGGCCGTGGGAGAAGTAATACCCGCAGGCGTTGAGGTAGATGCGCCACAGCCGGTAGCGTTCCTCGCCGAGCGCGGCCAGGGCCTCGTCCTCCCGCGCTTCCAGCCGCCTCGCCCACTGTGCGGTCGTGCGGGCGTAGTGCTCGCGCAGGTTTTCCACGTCGCGCACCTCAAAGAGGGCGGCGTCGGCGTATTTCAGCGTCTCCCAGATCGGCAGCAGCTCGCCGTCGGGAAAGACGTAGCGCCGGGCGAAATTGCCCGACTGGATCACCATCGGCACCCGCGCCTGCCCCAGCCCGTCGGCAATGGCGTGGTTCATCATCAGGCCGCCCGGCTTCAGCACCCGGTAGGCGGCCGCGAAGTACTCGGGCATGTTGCAGCGGCCCACATGCTCGGCCATGCCCACGCTGCTGATCTTGTCAAACTCGCCCGTCACGTCCCGGTAATCCCGCAGCTCCAGCGTGACGAGGTGCTCCAGCCCGGCGGCCTTCACCCGCGCCCGCCCCTCGTGCAACTGCGCTTCGGAGAGGGTCACTCCCAGCACCGAGACGCCGTACCGCTGCGCCGCGTAGATCGCCAGTCCGCCCCACCCGCAGCCGATATCCAGCAGACGCTCGCCTGCTTGCAATCTCAGCTTGCGGCAGATCAGCTCCAGCTTAGCCTCCTGCGCCGCGTCCAGTGTCTCGGTGCCCGTGGGAAAGTAGGCGCAGGAATACACCATGCGGTCGTCCAGCCACAGCTTGTAAAAGTCGTTGGACACGTCGTAGTGGGCCTGCACCGCCTGCTTGTCCCGCTCGCGGCTGTGCGCCTCGCCGTGGAGCTGGGCCAGCGGCTTAGGCGGCTTCGTCCCCACCCCCCGGCGCAGCAGGGCCACGTCGCGCAGAAGACTTGCCACTTGTGCGGGCGTGAACTGCGGGTTCAGCGTGTCCGCCAGTCCCACGACGGCTCCAAAGTCCCCCTCGATGTCGAAGTCGCCGCGCAGGTACGACTCGCCCAGTGCCACGTCTAACGGGAGGTTCAGCATCCGCCCCAGCGACTCGGGCGAGTTCAGGGTCAGGCGGGCGGTGGGGTCAGGTACGCCCGCAGGCAGCTCCTCGCCGTTCCAGAACTGCACGGCGAAGGGGCGGTCGGACGGCAGGACGGCGCTCAGCACGCGCCGGGCCGCGTCCAGCAACTGTTCTTCGCTGGGGCGCACGCGCGAGCGGGCCACCACGACCGCGCCGAGCATGGTCAGCACGGCCGCGAGGCCCATCGTCTGCACGGAGGTCGCGGGGGAGGGGTCGGGGCGGCGGGCTTGCGGGGTCTTGGGGGGCATGGGGCCTCCTGGGGGTGAATCAGAGATGGGGGAACTCGGCCCAGCATAGGGAGGGCAGGCGCGGCTTCGGCCCGCCCCGCCTTCACCGGGGGCTATGCTTTGCCCCACATCCCCACTCCCGGAGGCACCCCATGACGAATCCCCCAGCCGGACCCGGCCGCGCCCGGCAGACGCGCCTGTACGTGCGCGGCCTCGGCGGCGAGCGGCCCGCCGTCCCCGTGATTCCCGAACGCCTTCAGGCGGCGGCCAAGGCCAGGATGAGCCCCGCCGATTTCGCCTACGTCGCGGGCGGGGCCGGGGCCGAGCGCACCATGCGGGCCAACCTCGCCGCCTTCGAGCGGGTGCGGCTGATGCCCCGCCGCCTCAGCGGAACCCGCGAACGCGACCTCGGGGTGGAACTGCTGGCCCTCTCGCTGCGGTCGCCCCTGCTGCTGGCCCCCATCGGCGTGTTGGAAGCGGCACACCCGCAGGCCGACCTCGCCGTGGCCCGCGCCGCCGCCGCCGAGCGCGTACCGTTCATCTTCTCCTCACAGGCCTCGGTGCCGATGGAGACGTGCGCGGAGGCGATGGGCGACTCGCCCCGCCTTTTCCAGCTCTACTGGGGCACCGACGACGAGGTGACCCGCTCCTTCGTGCGCCGGGCGGAGGCGTGCGGAGCGGCGGCCATCGTCCTCACGCTCGACACGACGCTGCTGGGCTGGCGGCCCCGCGACCTCGACCTCGGCAGCCTGCCCTTCCTGCGCGGGCGCGGGCTGGCACAGTACCTCAGCGACCCGGTGTTCCGCTCACGGCTGGGCACGCCACTTCCCGCCCCAGACGTGCAGCCCCCGCGCACCCCCGCCCTGATCCGCACCGGGGCCGACCTCGCCGCGAAGGGCCGTGCCTTTGGCCTCAGCGCCCGGCAGATGCGCTCGGCCGCCGCCCGGTTCACCGCGACCTACACCCGCCCCGACCTCGGCTGGGACGACGTGAGCCGCCTGCGCGAGTGGACCCGGCTGCCCATCGTGCTCAAGGGCATCCTCCACCCCGACGACGCGCGGGAGGCCGTTCGGCGCGGGGTGGATGGCCTGATCGTGTCCAACCACGGCGGGCGGCAGATCGACGGCGAGGTCGCGGCGCTCGACGCCCTGCCCGGCGTGGTCGCAGCGGCGGGGGACCTCCCCGTGCTCCTCGACAGCGGCGTCCGCACCGGGTCGGACGTGGCGAAGGCCCTCGCGCTGGGCGCACGGGCGGTGCTGCTGGGGCGGCCCTACGTGTACGGCCTTGCCATCGCGGGGGAATCGGGCGTGCGTGAGGTCATAGGGAACGTGCTGGCCGAATTTGACCTCACCCTGGGCCTGCTCGGACTGACGGCGGCCCGCGATCTTGGACCGGGGGCGCTGGCCCCTTCACATGGTCTTGACCTTTCGCCCTATTCTGGAGGGCGTGAGAACTAAATTTGCCCTGACTGCCGCCCTGCTGCTGGGTGCGGCGGGTGCCCAGACCGTCGAGCTGCGGATTCTCGAAACCACCGACCTCCACACCGCCGCGCGTGGCTACGACTACTACCAGGACAAGCCCACCGGTGAGTTCGGGCTGGAGTACACCGCCACCCTGATCAAGCAGGCCCGCGAGGAGAAGCGCAACACGCTGCTGTTCGACAACGGCGACCTGATTCAGGGCAACCCGCTGGGCGACTTCGCGGCCCGCGTGCAGCCCCTGGGGGAAGGCCAGATGCACCCCATGCACCAGGCGATGCGCACCCTGCGCTACGACGGCGCGACCCTGGGCAACCACGAGTTCAACTACGGCCTCGACTACCTCGACCGCGTGCTCGCCTCGGCGCCGATGCCCTACGTGAACGCCAATGTGCTGAACACGGACGGCACGAACAAGTACACGCCCTTCGTCGTGCAGCGCAAGCTGGTGTACTCCACCGATGGCCGCCCCTACTTCATCAACGTCGGCGTGATCGGCTTTACCCCGCCCCAGATTCTCAACTGGGACAAGGCCCACCTCGAAGGCAAGGTGCAGGTCATGGACATCGTGGAGGCCGCCCGCAAGTTCGTGCCCCAGATGAAGGCCCAGGGCGCCGACGTGGTGGTCGCGCTCGCGCACACCGGCATCAACCAGGGCGCCTACACCACAGGCGGCGAGCAGGCGGGCGCGGCCCTGACCGGCGTGGAGGGCATCGACGTGGTCCTGACCGGCCACAGCCACCTCGAATTCCCCGGCACTGCTTACAAGGACGTGTCCGGCGTGGACCTGAAAAAGGGCACCATCAACGGCAAGGTCGTGCTGATGCCCGGCTTCTGGGGCAACAACCTCGGCGTGGCCGACCTGAAGCTCAATTACAACCGCGCGACCCAGAAGTGGACCATCGCCGACGCCCAGGGCAGCATCCGCCCGATCTGGGACAAGACGGCGAAGAAGAGCCTCGTCACGCCCGATCCCGTGATCGCCGCCGCAGTGCAGAAGGCCCACGAGGGCACCCTGGCCTACGTGCGCGGCAAGGTGGCCGACCTGACAGCCCCGGTGACCTCCTACTGGTCGCTGGTGCAGGACGATCCCAGCGTGCAGCTCGTCTCCAACGCGCAGGCCGCCTACGTCAAGGCCGCGCTCGCCGGGGGCCAGTACAAGGACCTGCCGGTGCTCTCCGCCGCCGCGCCCTTCAAGGCCGGGGGCCGCGCGGGTGCCAGCTACTACACCGACATCCCCGCCGGAACGCTGGCGATCAAGAACGTCGCGGACCTCTACGTCTACCCCAACACCGTGCAGGCCGTCCTCGTGAACGGGGCACAGGTGCAGGAGTGGCTGGAGCGCTCCGCCGGGCAGTTCAACCGCATCGACCCGACCAAGACCGAGCCGCAGGCCCTCGTCGACGAGAGCTTCCCCACCTACAACTTTGACGTTCTGGACGGTGTGACCTACGAGATCGACGTCAGCCAGCCCTCGCGCTACGACCGCAGCGGCAAGCTGGTCAACCCGGACGCCCGCCGCATCAAGAACCTCCAGTACCAGGGCAAGCCCATCGACCCCGCGCAGCAGTTCGTGATCGCCACGAACAACTACCGCGCCTCGGGCGGCGGCTCCTTCCCCGGCCTGGACGGCAAGAACATCGTGCTCCAGGCCCCCGACGAGACCCGCGAGGCGCTGGTCAAGTACTTCACCGAGCAAAAGACGGTGAACCCCACCGCCGACGGCAACTGGAAGCTCACGCCTGTCCCCGGCGCGACCCTGCTGTACGTCAGCAGCCCCAACGCGCAGAAGAACCTGCCCGCCGGAGCCACGCTGCTGCGCGTGCGCGAGGACGGATTCGCGGAGTACGCGATCAAGTTCTGAGGCTATAAACAGGAGAAAGAGCGAGGCGCAAACCTCGCTCTCTTCTGTTGAACGTCAGGAGGTGTGGGTTACTCGTCGCCCGCCTTGATGGCCCTGTTCGAGATGTTGCTCGCCTTGACCACGACGGGTTGCCCGTTGCTGCTTTCACCGGTGAATTCGATATCGACGACGCTGTAGGCCCCAGCATTGGTCCTCGTGACCTCGTCGATCAGATCATCCGCAAAGGTGAGCGCGAAGCCGCCGATAGGCAACCCATTGGCGGGCTGTACGTCATTCCTGATCTTGCCGTCCGTGGTGTACATCTGGCAGGACTGATAGTTCGGCAGCGACGCACGTTCCGGGCAAGTCCAGCCGGAGGGGACATAGATATCGATCTTGTTGGCGTCGGAGACTTCCGTGCTCACCCGCCCGTTGAAGTCATACCGCGTGATGCGCCAGCCGGTGATGTAGACCGCGTCCGAGCCGGGCCGGGTCATGAACGTAAAGGTCACAGGACCCGGATTCCCGGCAGTCCAGACCGTCTTGGCGGGCGTGACGTTGCCCTCCTCATCCACTTCCTCGGGAGTGAACGCTTTGGTCACCGTCACGAAAGAGGTGGCGTCCCCGGCATGAACCCCTATCGACACGCGGTCATTCCCGGTGATCTGCCCCGGCGCACTTCCGCATGCGCTCAGGGCCAGGCCAGCGAGCAGGGCAAGGGCGGATAGTCTCTTCATTCAGTCTCCTCCGTGTCCACGGCGTTCAGGTGTGGGTTCAGGATGTAAAAGGCGAGCCGCTTCATTCCGGCCAGGAAATCCACGTTCTCGACAATCACAGCACGCCACTCGTCACTGATTTCTTGCTGCCCCGCCCGTTCCAGCATGCGGGGCTGAATCACCGTGGGCGCGAAGTTGAGAATGCCGCGCACGCCCGCTCCGGCCAGCGCCTGCGCCGCGTCCTGGGCGTGGTCGGGCGGCACGGCCAGAAAGCCCATATCCACCTTGTTGCCGCGCACGAACTCGGGCAACTCGTCCATGTGCCGCACGGTCAGGCCACGTACCGTGCGCCCCACCACGTCGGGATTCACGTCGAAGAGGCCGACATACTGAAACTGATAGTCGCTCGCGCCGGGATAGTTGGCGATGGCCTGCCCCAGCCGCCCCATCCCCACGACGACCACGTTCCAGGTCTGGTTCAGGCCCAGCACCCGCATCAGCTCGCGCTTGAGGATGGGCACCGTGTACCCCATCCCGCGCGTGCCGAAGCGCCCGAAGTAGGCCAGGTCCTTGCGGACCTGAAAGGCGGTGACCCCGGCCCGCTCGGCGAGGTCGTTGCTGCTCGTGCGGCTGATCTCGTGTGCTTCCAGGCCCTCCAGAATCCGCAGGTAGGTCACCAGGCGGCTGATGGTCGCGGTGGGAATCCCGGTCATCAGCGAATCCTGAAGTGGTCGTGGCCGTTCGCGTCGAGCTTGCGCTCGGCCTCCAGCAGCGCGTCACCGCTGTAGGGGCCGACCAGCACCGTCACCTTGCGGTTTTCCGGCGCGTTCACGGTGGGCGAGAAGCCCAGGTCCCGCAACATCCCGACCAGCCGCCCGGCGCTCTCCTGGCGGTCAAAGGCGCCCACCTGAAGGTAGACCGGGCCGTCGGGGGCGGGGGCCTGGGCGGCGGGCGCCGCTTCCGGCTCGTCGGGGACGGCCTCGGGCGGCGCGGCGGGGGCAGGCGTCTCGGCCGGGGCTGCTGCCTCGGTGGTCTCGCTGCCGCCCCCGGTCAGGTTGCGGCCACGCGGCGCGTACAGCACGGCGCGGGGGGCGCGGGGCTGGATGTCGGCCAGCGCCCGGCGAGCGGTCGTCTCGTCGGCGTAGGGGCCGACCTGCGCGACGACCTGATTGCCGAGGTCGATCACGTACACCGGGTATCCGGCGTCCGACACGCCCGAAGCGGCGCGGCGGGCCTCCGCCTCCGACCCGAAGGTGCCTAGGCTGATGCGGTAGTCGCTGCGCAGCGGCGTGCGCTCCTCGCTGGGGGCCACGGTGTTGCCGGACGGAGCGGGAGTCGCTGGGGGGGTGGCCTCCGCCGTCTCCCCGGCCTCCGTGCCTTCCGGAGCGTCGGGCCGCGCTCCCTCAGAGGCCGGAGGCGTAGCCGCATTGCCCGCCGGGCGATTCAGTGGGATGGTCGTCTTCGGCTTGGGCAGCGTCACCTCGGGCACGGGTGGTGCTGGGGGAGCCGCCGGGATGGGCGTCGCGGCGACCACACTGGGGTCTGCGCTCGCAGCAGGAGGCTTGGCAGTGCTGGCCTCGGGAGCCGGGGTGCTCGGCTGAGCGGCCTGCTCCGCCGGTGGCTCGGCAGGTTCGCTGGGTGTCGGCGTTGGGGCCGCCGCTTCCGGCTCCGCTTGTGCGGGAGGCGTCTCCTCACGAGGAGTCGTGGCCTCGGGTTCGGCCGTGGGCTCCGTTTCCTCCGGTGCCGCACTCGCCTCCGGCGCGGGGGTCGGCTCCTCCACCGGGTCCACGCCGAGATCGGTCCCCGGCGCGACCGGAATCTCGGGCACCTCCTCGACCACGGGGGGTGGGGGGGCGACGGCGGTGGGCGCCTCGCGCCCCTGCCCGATCAGCAGGGCGGCGAAGCCCGCGAGCAGCAGCACGACGAGCAGGCCGATCAGCAGGTCGGGCCAGCGGGGGGCTGACCCCGGACGCTGGGCGCGGCTCATCGCAGCGCCTCCGCCGCGCGGCGGTGACCGAGGTCGGCGGCCGTCTTCAGGGCGGGCCGGGCCTGCGCCTCACGCCCCTGCGACCGCAGGCTCAGGCCCAGCAGGTACCAGGCCTCGGCGTTGCGCGGTTGCTCCCCGGTCAGGCCGCGCAGGATCGCCTCGGCCTCCGCGTACCGCGAGGTGGCCAGCAGCGCCGAGCCGAGGTTCTGGCGGGCGGTGGGGGTGGGGTCCAGCTTCACGCTGGTGGTCAGCGCCCCGGCCGCGCCCGCGTAGTCCTTCTGCGCGTAGGCGGTCAGCCCCAGCCACAGGTAGGCGTCCGCGTCCGGAGCCGCCTGGGTGCTCTGGCGCAGGGCGGTGCGGGCCGCCGGGTAGTCGCCTAGGCGGTAGGCGGCCACGCCCTGCACGTACAGGGCGCGGGCGCGGGTGGCAGTGTCGGGCTTCAGGGTCAGCGCCTGTGACGCGTCCTGCCGGGCCTGGGCATTCAGCCCCAACGCGAGGCGTGTGGCGCCCAGCGCGGTGCGAATCGCCGCGTCCTTCGGCGCGAGGCGGGCCGCCTGCGCGTAGGCGGCCTGCGCCCCGGCCCGGTCGCCCCGCAGCGCCCGCAGCTCACCCAGCCGGGCAAAGGCGGCGGGCCGCGCGGGGTCCAACCGGGTCGCCTCCTGCGCGGCGAGCACGGCCCCGCGCGTGTCCCCGGCGGCGGCCAGCACGTCGGCCTTGCGCAGATGCAGGCCAGCCCGGTCGCTCGCCTTCGTCACGCGGGGCAGCACGGTGTCGAGCTCCCGCACCGCCCGCTCCGGCAGGTTCTGTCCCACGTAGATGTCCGCGAGTAGCAGCGCCGCGTCCGCCCGGCCCGGCTCGCGCGAGAGCAGCGCGTAGAGGCCCGGCAGCGCCTGCACCCCCTGCCCGGCCCTCACCTGGGCCTGCGCCAGCCGGAAGGCGAGGTCGCGGTCGGAGGGATCGAGGGTCGCCGCCTGCGCGAGCGTCGCGCTCAGGGCCGCCCAGTCCCCCGCCCGCCGTTGCTCGCCCGCCAGCGCCTCGAGCACCTGCCGTTCGGCGGCGGGTCCGGCCTTGCCGCGCGAGAGGGTCGCCGCCTCCTCGTACAGCCGCCGGGCCTCCGCGAACCGGCCCTCGCGGCTGGCGATCACGCCGAGGTTGTAGGCCGCCTCGAAGCGGTCCGGGGCCAGTTCCCGGAGCCGGGTGAACTCGAACGCCGCGCCCCGCAGGTCCCCCAGCGCCAGCAGCGTCAGCCCCAGCCCGAAATGCCCCTCAGGGTGGGTGTACTGCGCCGCGACGAGCGACTCGAACAGCCGCCGCGCCCGCGCGAGGTCGCCCGCGCCCAGCGCCTCGCGGCCCTGGGTCAGCGTCTGCTGCTGGGTGGGGGTGAGGGTCGGGGGCGTGGGGATGGCGGCGGTGCCGGGGCTTGTCGTGCCCGGAGCGGCGGGGGCAGCCGGAGGTGTGGATACCGCAGGCACGGTCACCGGCACCCCCCCCGGCTGGGTCTGGAGCAGCGTGGTCTGAACGGACACCGCCGCCGAAGTGTCGAGCAGGGTCTGTGCAGCGGCGTGGGGTGCGGCGGCCAGCAGCAGGCCGAGCAGCACCGTGGTTCTCGTTGGGGTCACCGGAAGGGTCCTCCTGAACGGGGGAGATGGTGGGCAGAGCGTAGCCATAGAGGTCTTGCGTAACCCTGACGCGGAACAAGAATTGCGTGGGCCGCCGTGATTCTCTCACGCCCTCAGGGCCAAGGTGGTATGAAGCCCGCTCTCATCTGGCTCTGGACCAATGCAAAGACCTCCCACGGTGGGGAGGCCGGGAACAGAGATCAACTCAGGCCGGAATGCCCGACGCCGCGCCGGGGCGACTCAGCGCGAGCTGCCCGCACGCCGCCCCCGCGTCCTTCCCACGCGAGCGCCGCACGCTGACATCCACCCCCCGCTCCTCCAGCGCGTCGTAAAAGGCCTGAATCTGCTCTTCGGTGCTCGACTCGAAGCCCGAGCCGTCCCAGGGATTCATCGGAATCAGGTTGACGTGGCTCACCAGTCCGCGCAGCCGCTCGGCCAGCAGCTCGGCCTGCCAGAGATGATCATTGATGCCGCGCAGCATGGTGTATTCCAGCGTCACCCGGCGCCCGGTCACCGCCTGGTAGTCACGGGCGGCGGCCATGATCTCCTCGATGGAGTTGGCGGCCCCGGTCGGGATGATCTTCTGCCGCGTCTCCTCGTCAGGGGCGTGCAGGCTGATCGCCAGCTTGAGGCCGAGGTCGTCTTCCTCCGCCAGCCGCCGAATGCCCTTGGCAATCCCCACGGTGGAGAGGGTCACCCGGCGCTTGCTCATGCCCAGCGCCTGCGGGTGCAGCAGGATGCGGGCAGCCTTCATGGTGTGGTCGTAGTTCAGCATCGCCTCGCCCATCCCCATGAAGACGAGGTTGCGAATCTCGCGCGGCTCCAGCCCCTCGCCCCCCGCAACGGCCAGCACCTGCCCGACGATCTCGCCGGGCGTCAGGTTGCGCCCGAAGCCCATCGCCCCGGTCGCGCAAAAGGCGCAGCGGGCCGGGCAGCCCACCATCGTGGACACGCAGACCGTCTTGCGGTCGAGGTAGGGCATGTACACCGCTTCCATCTGCCGCCCGTCAAGCAGCGTGAAGAGGTACTTCGCCGAGCCGTCCGCACTCCGAACCGTCTCGATCTCGCGGAAGGGATTGAGCCGGAAGCGGGCGGCAAGGTCCGAACGTAGAGGAGCCGGGAGGTTGGTCATCGCCTCAAACTCACCAACGCCCTGCACGAACACCCACTCCAGCAGTTGCCGCCGCCGGAAGCCCTCCAGCGGGTACTCGTTGGGGTGAAGGTCGAGGAGAAGCTGCATCAGAAAAGTCTAGCGGGTCGGGCGTGGGCGGGGTGGGAGAGAGGCACGGTTGACGATTGTGCGGTGATCCCCGCGTATGGATGACCACGACCGCGCCACCCAGATACGGCAAGATGCTGGAGAACGCCGCGTACACAGAAGACATTGCACACCACAGCGGCCAGAGTGCCCGGTAGGAGGCCCCATGTATCAGATTTCGATTGTTGACCTCGCCCCCACACCCCAGGGCCTCCGGGTAGCGTTCGCCGCCGGGACCGACGAGCATGGCCGCAGCGTGAGTGTGAGCTTCGACCCGCTCGGGGGGCGCGAAGGCCCGGTGGAGATTCGCATCCTGCCTGATATCCCCCAGGCGGACGGCGGCCCGGCCTTGCCAGGATGGGTGACCTTTGTCAAGACCCTAACCGGAGACCAGGACTACCTGTGCGAGCCGCCCTTCCCGGTAGAGGACCTGACTGGAGACGCGATCTATGAGGGGCTGTCGGGCTGGGCAAAACAGCACCTCCTCTAGCTTGTCTTGAACCTGCCCCTCACCATAATCCAGTTCATGCTGTGATGACCTGTCCGCGTAGTGGGCGCCCTACCCTGACCCTATGGCCGACCCCACCCTCGGCGCCCTGACCGCCATGATCACGCCCGCCGTGCTGATCTCGGGCGCGGGCACCCTGCTGCTGAGCACCAGCACCCGCCTGGGCCGCAGCACCGACCGGGTGCGCGTGCTGACCGCCCGCTTCAAGGACCTCGTGAGCGAGGAAGGCCAGCGCGAGCCCCTCGCCCGCGAGGAAAAGCAGATGATCGTGCGCCAGCTTCCGCGCCTGACCCGCCGCACCCGGTACCTCCAGCGGGCGATGCGGGCCTTTTACGTGGCAGTCGCGCTGCTGGTGGGCACCAGCCTGCTGATCGGTGCGGGGGAACTCTCCGGACTGTCGACCGGGGCCGCTCCCGTCCTGCTCGCCCTGCTGGGCGCCGGAAGCCTCGCCTACGGGGCGCTCCTCCTGAGCTTCGAGGCCACCCTCAGCGGCATCACCACCCGCGAGGAGATGGGCTTTCTGGTGCGGCTGGGCGAGCACTACGCGACCCTGTATCAGGACGAGACGGACCGGATTCGGGAGGAGTAGGCACAAAAAACCCCCACCCGTTTCCGAGTGGGGGAGGGGAGATTCAGCCCTGGCTCAGTCGCCGTAGCTGGGGGTGTTCACCGCGCTGCCGGGGCGGGTGTCGTCGTAGCGGCCCGTGCCCGTCACCGAGTCGGTGCTGCTGCCCGCCTCGCCGTACTTCTCCAGCGTGCGGTCGTCGGCGACCTGCATCTCGCGGACGGTGGTCAGGCCCGTGCCCGCCGGAATCAGCTTGCCCAGGATGACGTTCTCCTTGAGGCCGATCAGCTCGTCGACCTGGCCGCGCATGGAGGCCTCGGTCAGCACGTGCGTCGTGTGCTGGAAGGAGGCGGCCGAGAGCCACGACTTGGTCGTCAGGCTGCTCTTGGTGATGCCGAGCAGCACCGGCTTCCAGCTCGCGGGGGTCTGGCCGTCGGCCAGCGCCTCGTTGGCCTGATCCACTTCCCAGCGCTCGACGGTCTGGCCTTCGAGCAGGTCGGTGTCGCCGCCCTCGGTGACCTCCACGTAGCGCAGCATCTGCCGCACGATGACTTCGATGTGCTTGTCGTGCACCTTCACGCCCTGCGAGCGGTACACGCGCTGCACTTCCTCGACGAGGTAACGCTGCGCCGCGTCGGTGTCCTTGTACAGCAGCAGGTCGTGCGGGTTGATCGCGCCGCGCGTGAGCGGCTGCCCGGCTTCCACCCGGTCGCCGTCGCGCACGATCAGGCGCAGGCCCTTGCTGATCTTGGTCGCGGTCTTGGACGAGTACTGTTCGTCCTCAGCCTCGATGCGGACGAGGTAACGCTCTTCCTCCTCCTCAATGCGGACCACGCCGTCACGGTCGGCCACGACCGCCTGCGTCTTGGGCTTGCGGGCCTCGAACAGCTCGATCACGCGGGGCAGACCCATCGTGATGTCGCCGCCGCCTGCCACGCCGCCGGTGTGGAAGGTGCGCATGGTGAGCTGCGTGCCAGGCTCGCCGATGGACTCGGCCGCCACCACGCCGACCGCCTCGCCCATCGAGACGGGCTTGGCCTGCGAGAGGTCGTAGCCGTAGCACTTCTGGCACACGCCCGCCTTCACGCGGCAGTTCAGCGGCGTGCGGACGAACACCTCGCCCAGCGCCTTGGCGTCACGGGTGATCGCCTTCACGTCCTCCAGGCTGAGCATCGCGCCCGCCTCGATCACGCGGCCGTCCGAGAGGTCCACGTCGGCGGTCAGGGTGCGGCCGTAGATCGAGGTCTCGATCTCGCTGCCCTTGCGGCTGCGCCATTCGCCGGTGCGCTCATCGGTCGCGCCCAGCGGCATGACCGTGTAGTCGGTGGTGCCGCAGTCCACGTCGCGCACGACGACCTCGTGGGCCACGTCCACCAGCTTGCGGGTCAGGTACCCGGAGTCGGCGGTGCGGAGCGCGGTGTCCGCGCCCCCCTTACGGGCGCCGTGGGTCGAGATGAAGTACTCCAGCACCGTCAGGCCCTCGCGGAAGGACGCCTTGATGGGCACCTCGATGGTCGAGCCGTCGGGTCGGGCCATCAGGCCGCGCATCCCCGCGAGCTGGCGAATCTGCTGCGGGTTCCCGCGCGCCCCGGACTGCGACATGATCCACAGCGGGTTGAAGGGGTAGTTGCGGCTGAAGTTCTCGAAGACCGCGTTCTTCACCTCATCGGTGGTGTCGTTCCAGAGCTGCACGACCTGCTTGTAGCGCTCTTCTTCGGTCATGAAGCCGAACTCGTAGTTCTGCTCGATTTCCGCGAGCTTGCCGTCGGCCTCCGCGAGCAGCTCCGCCTTGTTGGGCGGCAGCACGATGTCGTCGATGCCGATGGTGATGCCCGAGGTCGTCGAGAGCCGGAAGCCGTTGTCCTTCAGCGCGTCCAGCAGCCCGGCGGTGGCCTCCACGCCCAGCTCCTTGTAGCAGGCCATCACCATGTCCTTGAGGTGATCCTTCTCGTAGGCAGTATCGAGGTTCACCAGCGTGTCCACGAGGTGACCTTGCGCCCCCAGCGCTTCCTGCACCAGGCGGCGGAACATCACGCGCCCGGCGGAGGTCTCGTGCAGGGTGCCGTTCAGCATGATCCGCACGTGGTCCTGGAAGTCGATCTCGCCGCGGTCCACGGCCATGATCGCCTCGTCGGGGTTGGAAAAGACGTACTTCAGGCGGCCGGGGCTGGTCTCCTGCCCGCCCACCGTGATGGGCGTGTTCAGCGCCACGCGGCCCCCTTGCAGCGCCGCCAGCGCGTCCTGCTCGCTGCCGAACTCCGTGCCCATGCCGAGGTTGTCGCGCCGAAGCTGCGTCAGCGTGAAGATGCCCAGGATGATGTCGCGCGAGGGCTTGACGTTGGGCTCGCCGTTCGCGGGCGAGAGCAGGTTGTGCGCCGAGAGCATCTGGATGCGGGCCTCGGCCTGCGCGTAGGCCGAGAGCGGCACGTGAATCGCCATCTGGTCGCCGTCGAAGTCGGCGTTGAAGGCCTCACAGACCAGCGGGTGCAGCTGGATGGACTGACCCTCGACGAGCACGGGCTCGAACGCCTGGATGCCCAATCGGTGCAGGGTCGGCGCGCGGTTGAGCAGCACGACCTTGTCCTCAATGACCTCTTCGAGCGCGTCCCACACGGAGTCGCGGGTGTCGCGGTAGCGCTCCAGCATCTTGCGGGCCTGCTTGATGTTGGTGACCTCGCCCTTTTCCTCCAGCACCTTGAAGAGGAAGGGCTTGAAGAGTTCGAGCGCCATGCGCTTGGGCACCCCGCACTGGTGCAGCTTGAGCTGCGGCCCGACCACGATGACCGAGCGGCCGGAGTAGTCCACGCGCTTGCCCAACAGGTTCTGCCGGAAGCGGCCCTGCTTGCCGCCCAGCAGGTCGGTCAGGGAGCGCAGGCTGCGGTCCGAGCCGGGGTTGGTGACGGGGCTGCCCCGGCGCCCGTTGTCGATCAGCGCGTCGACGGCCTCCTGAAGCATCCGCTTCTCGTTGCGGATGATCATGTCAGGCGCCCCCTGGCTCATCAGCTTCTTGAGGCGGTTGTTGCGGTTGATCAGGCGGCGGTACAGGTCGTTGAGGTCGGAGGTGGCGAAGCGCCCGCCGTCCACCTGCACCATCGGCCGGAGGTCGGGCGGCATGACCGGCACCGTCTCCAGGATCATCCACGAGGGGTGGTTGCCACTGCGCTTGAACGCGCGGGTGACCTCCAGCCGCTTGCGGGCCTTGGCACGCTTGTGGCGGCTGTTGTCCTTCATCGCCTCGCCGAGTTCGGCCTCGAGCTGGTCGAGGTCGAGGTCGTCGAGCAGCTCCTTGACGGCCTCAGCGCCCATCTTGGCCTCGAAGTCGTAGGACTCGATCACGCGCACCTGCTTGCGCACGAGGTCGATCTCGATGCGCCCGCTGATCTCGCTTCTCAGGTTGCCCGAGTCGGCGAGTTCGTCGCCCGGCTCTACCCGGTCGCCGTTCACGACGAGGGGCTCGTCCTGGTAGGCGTACACCTTCGCCTTGGAGACGATGATCGAGGCGGGGGCGTGCAGGGTGATCACGCCGTCGGCTTCCGCGATGACCTCCTCTTCCTTGTCGATCGCGCCGACGACCTTCTGCCCGGCGCGGACCTCCGAGCCGTCCCCGACCAGCACGTGCATCTGCGGCTCGATGCGGTACTCGGCGCGGCGGGTCCAGTGCGCGGTGACCTTCACGTCGCCCTTCTTCTTGGGGAAGGTGACGCCCGAGAGGCGGCTGTCGCGGCTCACGCGCAGGCGGTCGCCCGCCGAGGCGCTCGCGAGGACGCTGCCCGCTTCCACGATCTCGCCCTCGGCCACGGCCACGTTCATCCCGTGCGGGAGGTACACGCGGGCCAGCACCTCGCCCTGGGGCGCGGCGGTGTCCTCGCCCTCGGCGGCGGCGGTGGTGTCGCGGATCTCCACCATCACGGAGTCCTCGCCCATGTCGTGCAGGAACGCGGTGCCGTCCACAGGCGCCGTGATCGTCACGTCCGCTTCCAGCTCGGCCAGAATCTCGCCCGCACGGAAGGCGTCCTGCTCGACGAGCACGTCGGCGGGCAGCGGCAACGAGGCCTCGACCTGCTCGGCGTAGGCGATCTCGGCGCGGCGGGGGAAACGGTACTGGGCGAGGCCGTCCATCTTGGAGACCACGTTGCCGCCCAGCGTCTGCCCGCGCGTCACGTACTCGCCGTCACGGATGACGGCTTCCTGCCCGTTGGGGATGGTGTACGTCTCCTGCCGTCCGAAGCGCAGTTCGCGGTACTCGTCGTCGCTGAGGAGTTCGCCGCGCTTGAGGGGGCGCCCGTCCTTTTGCGCGTTGCGGGGGTCGGTCACCAGGAAGGAGGAGAAGTACAGCACCTTTTCCAGTTGCCCGGCCGACAGGTCGAGCAGGGTGCCGATCTTGCTGGGCGTGTCCTTCACGTACCAGATGTGCGCGGCGGGCGTGGCGAGGTCGATGTGGCCCATGCGGTAGCGGCGCACCTTGCTGCTCGTCACCTCGACGCCGCAGCGCTCGCAGACCTTGCCCTCGTAGCGCTGGCGCTTGTACTTGCCGCAGGCGCACTCGTAGTCCTTCATCGGCCCGAAGATGCGCTCGTCAAAGAGGCCCTCGCGCTCGGGCTTCAGGGTGCGGTAGTTGATGGTTTCCGGCTTCTCGACCTCGCCAAAGCTCCACTCGCGGATGCGGGCGGGGCTGGCGATGGCGATGCGGACCTTGTTGAAGTCTTTCATTGTTCTCCTTCGGAGAAAGGTCTAAGGGTCGAAGAGTCAAAGGGTCTAAGCAGGTGGGTCTTGGCCGTCCCTCAGACGCTTAGACCTTTTGACCCTTAGACAGCGCGTCAGCGCTTAGCGCTTCGGCATCATCCCTTCGAAGATGTCCACCGGACGGTCCCCGTTGTCGAGCACCTCGACATCCAGACCGAGGGAGTGCAGCTCCTTGACGAGCACCTTGAAGGACTCGGGGATGGTGCTGCCGGAGACTTCCTCGCCCTTGACGATGCTCTGGTAGGCGGCGTCGCGGCCGTCGATGTCGTCGGACTTGATGGTCAGCATCTCCTGAAGTGTGTGCGCCGCGCCGTAGGCTTCGAGCGCCCACACTTCCATCTCGCCGAAGCGCTGGCCGCCGAACTGCGCCTTGCCGCCCAGCGGCTGCTGGGTGATCAGGCTGTAGGGGCCGGTGGAGCGGGCGTGCAGCTTGTCCTCCAC
>NZ_CP026516.1:2180000-2357500 GCF_002953415.1 Deinococcus sp. NW-56
CCAGAAGCCCCAAAAGGTCGAGGTTCGCTGATGGCTATTGAACAGTTCTACGGCACTGGCCGCCGCAAGGCCGCCGTCGCCCGCGTCTTCCTGCGTGCGGGCGAGGGCAAGATCATCGTCAACGGCAAGGAGTTCCAGACCTACTTCCGTGGGCTGCTCCGCGCTGTGCACGCGCTCCAGGCATTCCGCGAGACGGGCACTGCCGGGCGCTACGACGCCTACATCACCGTGACGGGCGGCGGCCCCAGCGGTCAGGCCGACGCGATCAAGCTCGGCATCGCCCGTGCGCTCCTGAAGGTCAACCCCGACTTCCGCGCCCAGATGAAGCCCAAGGGCCTCCTGACCCGCGACCCCCGCGAGGTCGAGCGCAAGAAGTACGGCCTCAAGAAGGCCCGCCGCGCTCCCCAGTTCAGCAAGCGCTGAGTCGGACACGCTTCCAAGAGTCCCCCTTCCCGAGTGGAGGGGGATTTTTCTGTGGCGTGTCCTCTACACTTTCCCGCGATGGCCGGGCCGCTGATCGACCTCCAGAACGTCACCGTGCGGGTGGGCGATCATTGGCCGCTGCGGGACGTGACGCTCTCGCTGGGGCCGGGCGAGGCGCTGCTGCTGGAAGGACCGAACGGCAGCGGCAAGACCACGCTGCTGCGGCTCCTGGCGGGCGAGGTCGCTCCGGTGGAGGGCGAGCGGATTTACCGGCTGGGCGGACAGGAACGGCGTTCGGCGGTGCGGGCGCGGCAGACCCTCTCGGTGGTGGGGCCGGACGCCGAAGCCTTCTCCCTGACGCGCGACTGGCTCCAGACCGTGCGGGACGTGCTGCTGGCGGGATTCGAGGGGGGCATCCTGCGCCTGTGGACCCCGACGCCGGAAGCGCAGGGGCGGCTGGCCGAAGTCGCCGCCCTGACGGGCGTGACGGAGTGGCTGGACCGCGATGTCCGCACCCTCAGCCACGGGCAGCGGCGCCGGGTGGGGCTGGCGCGGGCGCTGATGCCCCAGCCGGAGGTGCTGCTGCTCGACGAGTTCACCGACGGGCTGAGCGCGGGGGCGCGGGAGGAACTGGGACAGGTACTGCGCGAGGTTCACGGCTCGGGCGTCGGGGTCGTCCTCGCCACCCACCGCCCCCAGGAGGTCCCGGACCTGCCCTGGCGACGGCTGCGGGTGATGGAAGGTCGGGTGTGGGAAACCGGGAGCGACAGCCGGACTCCCCCCTCCCCCACGCCCCTTCCCCGCCCCCCCGGCGAGGGCGATCTCGTGCGGCTGCGGGACGTGGAGGTCTACCGCAACGGGCGGCGGGCACTGGGGCCGCTCTCGTGGACGTGGCGGGCGGGCGAGCACTGGCTGGTGACGGGCGAGAATGGCAGTGGCAAGAGCACGCTGGCACGGCTGATTGCCGGGGAACTGCACCCCGCGCTGGGCGGCCGGGTGGAGCGGCCCTACCTCGCCCGCGACCGGCTGACCGACCGCCGCCGCACGGTCGGCCTCGTCTCCGCCGAGATAGGCGTGCGGCAGCGCCGGGGCTGGACGGGCCGCGAGGTGATCGGCAGTGCGTGGAGCGGGACCGAGGGGTTCGCGCCCAGCCTCACCCCGGAGCAGGCGGCGCGGGTGGAGGCCCTGGCGGGGCATCTCGGCGTGACCGGGCTGCTGGACCGCCCTGCCGACACGCTCTCGCAGGGGCAACTGCGGCGGCTCCTGCTCGGGCGGGCGGTGGCCCACCGTCCCCGTCTGCTGATCCTCGACGAGGGGCTGGACTTCGTGGACGCCGAAGCCCGTGCCCGGTTCCTGGCCCTGCTTCCAGACCTCGCGCGGACAGGAACGCACGTCCTGGTGGTCGCCCACCGCGAGGCCGACGCGCCGCCTGGGTTGACGCATCACTCGGAATTGGGAGAGGGACGGATCAGGCGGGTGGGGCCTCTGCCCCCTCCAGCCGGTCCGCCAGCCCTTCCAGATAGGCCCCCAGCGCCTCCGGGCCGCTGACCTGAGCGTGGGCGTGGGGCGTGAGCAGCGGCAACTGACCAACCTGCACCGCGTACCCGGCGAGTTCGAGCATCGCCACGTCGTTGTCGCTGTCGCCAAAAACGACCGTGCGCTCCAGTTCGATCCCCAGCCCCTCTGCGATCAGAGTCAAGGCCGCGCCCTTGTGTGCCCCGGTGGGGGTGACCGTCAGGAACTCGGAATAGGGCGGCTGCGCCCCGGTCAGCACCAGGTGCGGGTGCGACTCGCGCAAGCGGGCGGCGAAGTCGGCCACGCCGGGGTGGTAGAAGCCCACCTTCAGGGCGGGCTCGTCCGTGGGGGCGTCCGCGAGGGGACGCACGCCGCGCTCGACCATCCAGGCTTCGGGCGGGCGGCCGGGCGGCAGCTCGGCGTAGAGGCCACTGGGCATGAAGACCACCACGCGGGCGTCCTCCAGCTCGTGTGCAAGCACGGCCCGGAGTTCCTCCACCGTGAAGCGGGCCTCGCGGTGCAGCTCACCGCCGAGTTCCACCCGGCCCCCATTGTTGGTCGCCACCGCGTCGGGCTGCGCGGCCTCCAGCACGGGGCGGGGGGCGCTGTCCCGCCCAGTAATCACCGCTACCCGCACCCCCAACCCCCGCAGCCGGGCGAGCGCCGCCGCCGTGGGCGCGGGCACCTCGCGGCCCATCTCGGGAATCAGGGTGCCGTCGAGGTCGAAGGCGAGCAGCAGGGGCAGAGCGTGGGGCCGGGGGCGTTCGGGCGGGCGCGTCACGGGGGAGAGGCTAGCAGGCGGGGGCACCGGACAACGCGAGGGCCGCCCACCCCCGGTGAGGGGAGCGGGCGGCCTTGCGGCAAGCGGGGCTTACTCGCCCAACGTCTCGACGGGGGTGAAGTCGCTCTGCGCTTCGGTGGCCGTCTCGGCGGGAGCGGCCTGGGCGGCGAGCGCGGCGGCCTTGGCCTGCTGGCTGCGGGCGGCGTCCTTCATCACGCGGCTGCGGTCGCTCTTGATGCGGGCGGCCTTGCCGCGCAGTTCGCGCAGGTAGTACAGCTTGGCGCGGCGGACCTTGCCGCGCTCCAGCACCGTCACCTTGGCGACGAGCGGGCTGCTGAACGGGAAGACGCGCTCGACGCCCTCGCCGAAGCTGATCTTGCGGACCGTGAAGCTCTTGCGGCTGCCCGTGCCGTTGACGGCGATGACCACGCCCTCGAAGGCCTGGTTGCGGGTGCGGTTGCCTTCGACGACCTTCGTCTCCACGCGCACGGTGTCCCCGGGCTGGAACTCGGGGTGGTCCGTCTTGATGTGCCCCTGCTCGACCGAGCGCAGGATCGCGCCGCGATTCACTTTGACCTGACTCTGCATGTGTCACCACTCCTTTACCAGCGGACCATCCCACCTCCCGGCACAGCAGTTCCCAGCACACCGGCACGGGCAGAGACGTTCTTGGTCTGTACGCTCCCGCGTCATCGCGCGGGGCTGAACCTGAGAAGTATACGCGCCGGAGCGGGGGCAGCTCAAGGGGAGCACGGCCCTATCTGCCCCAGGTCACGGTGAAGCCTTGATGAAGCTCTATTCTGGCGCGGTGAGCGATTCGTCAAACGCCAGGGATACCGCCCTCGCCGGAGCGCAGGAGGCGGTCGGCCGTCAGCGGCGGCGTCTCGCCGAGGTGCGGGCACGCGAGCACGTGGGCGCGGCCGGGTGGGCACAGACCAGCACCCTGGAACAGATCATCCGCGCCGGACAGGAGGGCCTCGCCGCCACCGACGCGCTGCGGCAGGTCGTGAAGGTGACCACCGAGCAGCTGCGCAGCCTGCCCCTCGCGGCGGAGGAGCGGCAGCGCCATGAACATGCCCAGGCCCTCGCCGAGATCGTGCAAAGCGGTGAGGAACAGATCACGGCGGCGGCGGCCCTCGACGGACTGATCTGCCAGGCGCTGGAGGAGGTCGCCCGCACCCCCATGAGCGAGGTCAGCGTGCAGACCCTGCGCCGCATTCACGACCGCGTGCAGGCCCAACTGGGCGCCCTGAACACCATTATCGAGGCCGCCCGTGCTCAGGCCGACACGCTGGAGCAGGTCGGGCGACTGGAGCGCCTCAGCGCCGAGCACCAGGCGAGGGTCGAGGCGATTCAGGCCCTGAGCGCCGACCACGAGGTCGAGCTGCTGGCCGAGGCGGGCGAGCAGATCGTGGAGCGGATCAGCGAACTCGACGAGGCGGGCGAGGAACAGCTCGGCGCCCTGGGCCGCATCGCGGAGGCGGCCCTGGACAAGGTCGCCGAGACGGCCGCCGCGCCCGAACAGCAGGCCGAACTGCTGGGAGCGCTGGTCCAGACCGCCCAGCAGAAGGCCGAGGCCCTCCAGCCGGACGGCGACGCTTCCGCTAAAGGGTGATCCAGTAGCGCCGCAGGGGGCTGGGGTGGTCGGGCACCCGCCCCTCATATTCCAGCACCCCGCCATTGGCCTCGATCACCCGCCGCGAGCCCAGGTTGTCCACGTCACAGGTGACCAGAACGCGCTCCAGGCCCAGTTCACGTGCCCGCTCCAGCGCCAGCCGCAGGGCGAGGGTCGCGCGCCCCT
This sequence comes from Deinococcus sp. NW-56, assembly GCF_002953415.1. Taxonomy (NCBI): domain Bacteria; kingdom Thermotogati; phylum Deinococcota; class Deinococci; order Deinococcales; family Deinococcaceae; genus Deinococcus; species Deinococcus sp. NW-56. The sequence goes on from NZ_CP026516.1 coordinate 2,184,521, forward strand.
GTCGCCGCGCCGAGGGCCGCACCTCGTAGCCGATGTGCCCGCCGAACTCGCGCAGCCGCTGGTTGAGCGTGTGGCGAATGGACACCCGCCCCAGGTACCCGTCCCCCTCCACCAGCCAGCGGTATTCGGAGTGGACAAACCCCTCAGGCAGCTCGCGGCCCGGCTCGAAGCGGCGCAGGGAATCGAGGAAGGAGGGGAAGTCGGCCTCCAGCGCGGCCACGTCGAGGCTCAGGGTGTCGCCCAGGCCGCTGCCGTCTGCCTGGGCCTCGCGCACGGCGGCCAGAAAGCTCTCCTTGTACCTCTCCGACGGGGGAACGAGTTCGGGCATGGGGCAGAGACTAGCGGCCCAGGGCAGGGGACTGCCTCTGCTGCCCGGCCTAGTGCGGCTGGGGGAGGAACACCCCTCACCCCCTCGCTGCGCGAGGCCCCTCTCCCCCAGGTAGAGGAGTCAGGCAAGCCCTCCCCGGGGGAGACTCGTAGAGCTGCAAAGCAGAGGGTGGGGTGAGGGATCTTTTCTATGGAGCCTGATCCTCAATCAAACGCCCTGGGGCGGTCCCACTCCAGCTCAGGGCACTGACCATCCAGACTGGACAATTGGGCAGCGGATTGCGCCCCCCGCACCGGAAACCGGGGACCCCGGCGCGTACAATCGGGCGCGTGAGAGAGGCGGCATTTGGCACGGTGGACCTGGGGCGGCTCTCGTACCGCGAGGCGTGGGACGTGCAGCACGAGGTCCACGCGCAGGTCGCGGCGGGCGGGCGGCCCCAGCTTCTGCTGGTGGAGCACCCGCCCGTGCTGACGCTGGGCCGCAAGGCGCGGGAGGGCGGCAACATCGTCGTGACGCGCGACTACCTCGCCGCGCAGGGCATCGAGGTGCTGGAGGTCGAGCGCGGCGGCGACGTGACCTACCACGGCCCCGGCCAGCTCGTGGCCTACGCGATTTTTCCGGTGGGTCGCCGGGTGGCCGATTTCCTGCGGCTGCTGGAAGGGGCGACCATCGCGGCGCTGCGCGACCTCGGCCTGTCCGACGCCCGGCCTAATCCCGGTTATGCAGGCGTGTACATGGAGCCGCGCGAGGTGAACGGCCGCGTCTACGAGCAGAAGATCGCCTCCTTCGGGGTGGCGGTGCAGCGCGGGGTGGCCCTGCATGGGCTGGCGCTCAACGTCACGACCAACCTCCAGCATTTCGACCTGATCGTGCCCTGCGGCCTCACCGATACGCATATGACCAGCGTGGAGCGCGAGTACGAGCGGCGCGGGCTGGACCGCATGGCCGAAATGGACACGGCGCGGGCGGCCCTCACGCGGGCCTTTCACACCACCTTTGAAACCTACGACTGGACGTTGCCCACGGCGGCAGCGGGAGGCTGAGACATGACCCAGCAGGACAAGCCGGTGCAGGACCGGGAAGTCAAGTTCATCAAGAACGGCATCTACCGCAAGGATTCGGTGCCGGTGCGCGAGAAGAAGCCCGAGTGGCTCAAGGTGACCATCCCGACCGGGCAGGTCTACGGCGAGGTTCGCAAGATCGTCAAGGAACACCGCCTGCACACGGTCTGCGAGGAGGCGATGTGCCCCAATATCGGCGAGTGCTGGAGCCGGGGGACGGCCACCTTCATGCTGATGGGGCATGTCTGCACGCGGGCCTGCCGCTTCTGCGCGGTGGACACCGGGAACCCGATGGGCAAGCTCGACCTCGACGAGCCCATGCAGGTCGCCGACTCGGTGCGGCTGATGGGCCTGAAGTACGTCGTATTGACCTCGGTGGACCGCGACGACCTGCCCGACGGCGGCGCGTACCACTTCGCCAAGACGGTGCAGGCGATCAAGAAACTCAACCCGGAGACGCGGGTCGAGGCCCTCACGCCCGACTTCGGCGGCAACCCGCACTGCGTGGACCTCGTGCTGGAGAGCGGCGTGGACACCTACGCGCAGAACTTGGAAACCGTGCGCCGCCTGACGCATCCGGTACGCGACATCCGCGCGAGCTACGAGCGCACGCTGGGGGTGCTGCAACACGCCAAACAGGCCCGCCCCGACGTGATCACCAAGACCAGCATCATGCTGGGCCTGGGCGAGACGCGGGAGGAACTGCGGGGGGCGATGGCCGACTGCCGCGCCGCCGGGGTGGACGTGCTGACCTTCGGGCAGTACCTGCGCCCGACCATGCACCACCTGCCCGTCGAGCGCTACGTCTCCCCCGCCGAGTTCGAGGAAATCCGTGAGGAAGCGATGGCCTTCGGGTTCCTGGAGGTCGTGTCCGGCCCGCTGGTGCGCTCCTCGTACAAGGCCGAGCAGATCGTGATGGACAAGCCGGGGAATCTGCCCGAGCACCTCGCGCACTTGGATGCGGGGAGCGAACTCAGCCTGATCTGAGGCGTGAGGGAGGGGCGGGGGCCAGCGCGAACGGCCCCCGCCCTCTCGTATCGGACCAAAGAAAAAAGACACGGGGCGAATCCCGTGTCTCTCTTGGTACGGAAGGGCGGACTTGAACCGCCGACCTCACGCTTATCAGGCGTGCGCTCTAACCAGCTGAGCTACTCCCGTGCACTCGCCGCCCGCGCTGCGGACAAGCGGGAGTCAATCTAGCAGCGCCCGCGCGGGGTGTCAACGGTTCTCCGACGTGCCGATGCCCCCGCCGGGGGGAGGCCCGGTGTCAGGTTGCGGTGAGAGGGGGCGTGGTCCCCTGCGGGCGTATGCGTGACCGCCTGCTCCCCCTGCCCGACCCGGCGTTCCGTCTGGGGGAGGGCGGGGTAGGCTCTCCCACCCGCACCGAGGAGGCCCGCCGCGCGGCCTACCAGTGGGCGCTGCCGATCGCGCTCCTCGCCGTGGCCGTGGGCCTGGCCCTGGTCTGGCCGCTGCACCCGGCGCAGACGGCGCTGTGGGGAGGATTGGCCACCGTGCTGGCCGTGACCCTGGTCCTCTCTGCCCTGCCGCGTTGCCCGGTCGGGGTGCTGGACCGGCTGCTGCTGCTGGGAGGCTGGAGTTTCCTGCTGGGGCGGCTGGGGCTGGGGTTGTTCGCACCGCACCTCGTGAGCGGCGGCCCGGAACTGCTGGGCTTGCTGCTGCCGTGGTTCGTGCTGGGGCTGCTGGCACCGGGGTGGCTGCTGGAGTATGCCCTGGGCCGCTGGGCAGCGCGTGGAGCCCTGGCCGCCACGGGAATCCTGGGGGCGCTCTACGCCGTCCGGGTCGTGGCAGGCATGGGCGAGAGCGGCCTGATCCTCGCCCTGCTCGCGCAACTGCTGCTGGTGGGGGGGCTGGCCTTGCTGGGGCAGGAGGCCACGCTGGCCCGCACCGGTCCTCACCAAGACCCCTGGGCGGACCTGCCCTCCGGCGAGTTCGACGCGCTGACGGGTGTGCCGCTGCGGCGCCCACTGGAGCGGCGGCTGAGGACGCTGCGCCGTCCGGTCGCGGTGGCGGTGGTGGAGGTGGACGACCTGCCAGAGCTGGAGCGGGGGGGCGGCCCGCTGCTCGTGCAGACGGTGCGGGCGCACCTGGCCCGCACGCTGGCGGCGACCACCCGCACGGGTGACCCGGTGGCGTACCTGGGGGAAGGCACCTTCGCCGTCCTGCTGCCCACCACGGACCCCCTCGCCGTGCGGGTCGTGGCCGAGCGGCTGCGGCTGCGGGTGGCCTCGCGGCCCCTGGCCGGGCGGGTGGTCACCGTGAGCGTGGGCCTCGCCGTGGGGACCGGGGCAGAGGCGCTGGCGCGGGCCGAGGCCGCCCTGCGGGACGCGCAGGCCGGGGGCGGGCACCGGGTCGAGGTGGCGCCGGACTGACGACCCCCGCACCTGCATTGACACGGCCCCGGCTTCCGGCGTCCAATGGGGGCACCATGAAACGCTTCCAGCAGATGGGGCGTGCGGGCGCCGTGGCGGCCCTCACCCTGACCCTCGCGGCCTGCGGCACCCTGAACAACCCTTCCCGCAGCGCGGACACGGACTGGCGCGACGACGCGATCTACTTCGCCCTGACCGACCGCTTCGCCAATGGCAACCCTGCCAACGACAACGGCGCGAACCGGAACGCCGGGGACCGCGCCGACCGCACCAACCCGCTGGCCTGGCACGGCGGCGACTTCGCGGGCCTGAAGGCCAAGATCGAGGAAGGCTATTTCAAGCGGATGGGCTTCACCGCGATCTGGATCAGCCCGGTCGTGCTTCAGGTGCCCGCGATCGAGACGGGGTCGGGACCGCACCAGGGCCGCCCTTTCGCGGGCTACCACGGCTACTGGGCCGAGGACTTCTTCAGGGTGGACCCGCACTTCGGAACCCTGGACGAGTACAAGGACCTGATTCGCACCGCCCACCGCAACGACATCAAAATCATTCAGGACGTGGTCGTGAACCACGCGGGCTATGGGGCAAAGCTGGTCACCGAGAAGCCCGGCTGGTTCCGCACGGGCGAGCAGTGCGGCAAGGACGACGTGACCCAGTGCCTCGCCGGGCTGCCCGACTTCCGGCAGGAGGTGCCGGAGGTGACCAAGTACCTCAACGACTTCGTGAGCTACTGGCAGCGCGAAACGGGCATCGACGGGCTGCGGATCGACACCATGAAGCATGTCCCCGACGACTACTGGCGGCAGTTCTTCGCGGCGGGCGGCGCGGGCGATCCCCGCAAGCTGTGGTCGGTGGGTGAGGTCTTCGACCCCAGCCCGGCGCGGCTGGCGCACTTCATGAATGACCTCGGGGCACCCAGCGTCTTCGACTTCCCGCTGTACTTCGCCATCAAGGACCAGCTCTCGACCCCGAACGGCGACCTGGGGAGGGTGGCCGACGTGTTCGCGCAGGACGGCGCCTACCGCGACCCCACCCGGCTGACCACCTTCGTGGACAACCACGACGTGCGGCGCTTCGTGAGCGAGGTGCAGGCCAAGGGTGGCAGCGCCCCGCAGGCCGCCGAGCGCCTCGACCTCGCCCTGAGTCTGATCTACACCTCGCGCGGCACGCCCAGCGTCTATCAGGGCACCGAGATCGCGCAGCCGGGTCTGGGCGACCCCTACGACCACCCGGCGGGCCAGGGCAACCGCGAGGATATGAACTTCGCGGCCCTGACGGGCAGCACGCTCGACGAGCGCCTGGGGGCGCTGGCCGCCGCCCGGCAGAAGTATCCGGCCCTGACACGCGGCGCCCAGCAGGAGCTGTGGCGACCCAACGGGGGCGCTCCCGTCCTTGCCTACCGCCGGGTCCTCTCCGGCGAGCGGCCTGTCGTGGCCGTGCTGAACAATGGGGACACGCCGCTGGACCTCGCCACGCTGCCGGGCGGCGGCATCCCGCTGCTCGGCACCTTCGGGGGCGGGGCGCTGACGGAGATCACCGGACGGGCCTCCGACCTGCGGGTCGAGGGCGGGCGGCTGGTGGGCACGGTCCCCGCCCGCGCGGCGCTCGCGGTCTCGGGCACGGCGGGCAGCGCGGGCACCGTCAACGCCCGGCTCCCTGAGGTGAGCGGCGTGACCGCGCGGGCCGGGGACGGCGCGGCCGAGCTGCGCTGGACGGCCCCCGCCGACCCCGCCGTCACGGGGTACCGGGTCTACGCCCGCACCGGGAGCGGCGCCGAGCGGCTGCTCAATTTCGCCCCGCTCCCCCGCGAGCAGACGACCTACCTCGTGCGCGGCCTCGCCAACGACGAGCAGACGACCTTCCGGGTGGTCACGGTGGACGCGCAGGGCGCCGAGAGCCGGGGCGTGACGGTGGCCGCGACCCCCAGCGCGAACAACACGGTCCGGGTCACCTTCACGGTCGACGCCCGCAGCCAGGGCAACGGCCCCATCGAGCTGCGGCGCTTCGACACCGGGCAGCAGGTCGAGTACCCCATGACCCAGGTGTCGCGCGGGGTTTGGAAGACCGACATCGAGCTGCCCCTCTTCCGCGAGGTCAAGTTCAAGTTCGGGAGTGACCACCCCCGCGCGAAGAACAGCGGCTACGAGGGACCCGACCAGCCCGACCGCTCTTATGTGGTGGGCACCGCGGGAAATAGCTACAGCGGCACCTACGACTTCATCACCCGGCCGGTCCCTGACGCCGTGATCGAGGGCCGCGTGACGGGTGAGGGGCAGGCGCTGGAGGGGGCGCTGGTCGAGGCCACTTCCGCCGACCCGAAGGTCAACTATGCCCTGACCTTCCCCGACGGCTCGTACACCCTCTTCGTTCCGGCGGGAGCGCAGACCCTCAAGGCGACAGCGGAGGGCCTCGCGGAGGCGACCCGGCAGGCCACCGCCCCCGCGACGGGCGTGGACTTCGCGCTGGTGCCCGCCGGGGCGCAGGGGCCGCAGGTCGGGAAGTACCGCATCGACGGCGACCTGAGCGACTGGTCGGCTCCCAAGATCAGCGTGCAGAGTCCGGGCGAGGGCGTCTTCGGGGCGGACAACAACTGGCTGACGCTGCGGGCCGACAGCGACGCCCAGTATCTGTACCTCGCCTACACCTACCGGGTGTCGGGCAACAGCGCCATCCTGTACCTCGACTACAAGAGCGGCGGCGCGGCGCAGGCCGACCGCTTCGAGGCGTGGCGGCAGGCGGCGACCTTCAGCGGCGGCATGGGCGGCGTGGACGCCTTTATCGCCCGCTACGGCAACGAGGCCGCTGAGGTCCGGCGCGTGGAGAGCGACACCGCCACCCCGGAGGTCGCGGCGAGCGGGTACACCATCGGGACCTCCGGCACGCTGCCCGCCCAGACGGTGGAGCTGGCGATCCCCTGGACCAGTCTGGGGCTGAGTGGTCCCCCGGCGGCGGGCGTGAATGTGGTGGGCGGCATCTTCGGCGGGGAGGGCTACGGCGCGGGCGACATCATCCCCGACGCGGGCAGCACGCCCCCCGGCGCGAACACCATCGGCAGCGACGCCGAGCAGCGCCGGGCGACCTTCACCGCGCCCGTCACCGTTCGCTAAAGGTTTAGACTCGGTTCACCGGGGAGCCTCACCGTCAGGCTCCCCTGTTCGCTGGCCTTTCCCGCTCCCGCCTGACACGGGGCTGACAAAGGGCCGGAGAATCGGAGGGTATTGTCATGGTTCTGTCTAAATTCATGCCCAAAAACCCGCAGTTCAGCGCCAAGTTCGCCCAGGCCGCCCGCAATGCCCATGTGACGGCCCAGGCGCTGGTGGAACTGCTCGAGAACTACACCGATGTCGAGGCCAAGGTGAACCGCATCCGCGACCTCGAACACGAGGGGGACCGCATCAGCCGCGAAGTGACCAACATGCTGGCCGAGTCCTTTATCGTGCCCTTTGACCGCGAGGACATCATCGCCCTGAACGACGAACTCGACGATCTCGTCGACAGCATGGAGGACGCCGCCCGCAAGCTCAGCCTGTACGGTGTTGAGCGTCCGCTGCCGCAGATGGCGCAGCTCGCGCGGGTGGTGGAGGGGCAGTGTGCGCTGCTCGCGCAGGGCATGCCCCTGATCGAGAGCAAGGACCGCGTGCGCGAACTCGCCGCGCTGGCGCAGCAGATCCGGGCGCTCGAGGACGAGGGCGACACCATCAGCGACCACGTGCAGCGCGAACTGTACGTGGGGGTGCACGACGTGCCGGGCATGATCCGGGCGATGCGCGGCGGCGAGATCGTCGACCTGATCGAGGACGCCTCCGATCAGGCGCAGCGGGTCGCCAAGACGGTCGAGAGCATCCTGCTCAAGAACGCCTGAGCCGGGGAGACGCGACAGCTATGGAAGCGGCCCTGATCGGATTTGTCATCATCATCGCGCTGGCACTGGCCTTTGACTTCATCAACGGCTTTCACGACACCGCCAACGCCATCGCCACCTCGGTCGCCACCAAGGTGCTCACGCCCGCGCAGGCCATCGCCATGGCCGCGATTCTCAACGTGGTCGGGGCGCTCGCGGGTACGGCGGTTGCCAAGACCATCGCCACCGACATCGTGCCGCAGGAGTTCGCCACCCTGGGCCTGACGGGCGCGGCGCTGCTGAGCGCGATCATCTGGAACCTCTTCACGTGGTGGAAGGGACTGCCGAGCAGCTCCAGCCACGCCCTGATCTTCTCGCTGGTGGGGGCGGGCGTCGCGGCGGGCGGATGGGAGATCATCATTCCCGCCGGGGTTCGCAAGACCCTGATCGGCCTGGTGAGCAGCCCGGCGCTGGGCTTTATCGTGCCCATCGTGTTCATGGCGCTGCTCTCGTGGCTGGTGCTCAGATGGATGCGCCCGCGCACGGTCACGCGCACCTTCCGCTGGCTCCAGATCGGCTCGGCGGCCTTTATGGCCTTCTCGCACGGCGGCAACGACGCGCAAAAGGCGATGGGCATCATGACCTTCGCGCTGAGCGCGTACCTGGGCACCCAGGTCAGCGAGGTGCCGCTGTGGATCATCCTCTCGGCGGCGGCCGCGATGGGCCTGGGCACCGCGATGGGCGGCTGGCGCATCATCAAGACGATGGGCTTCAAGGTCGTGGACCTCAAACCCGTCGACGGCTTCGTCGCGGAGGCGAGCGCCGCCGCGATCATCGTGAGCGCCACCCACCTCGGCATCCCTGTGAGCACCACCCACACCATCTCGACCTCGATCATGGGCGTGGGCACCACCAAGGGCTTCCGCAAGGTCAAGTGGCAGGTCGCCGGGCGCATCGTGCAGGCCTGGATCTTCACGATTCCGGTGTGCATCGCGCTGGGCTGGATCATCCACAAGGTGATGCTGCTGACGCTGGGCATCTGAGCGAACACCGCCAGACGGTGGGCGACGGGAAGTCCCGGTCGCCCACCGTCTGCTTGGGTGGTCTGCCGGCGTTACGTCAGGCCCAGCCGCCGCGCTTCCTCCCACAGGTAGGCGCGGGCGTGGGGGTGGGCGGCCTGCTCGATCAGGGCGACCGCCTGCGCCTTCTCGTCGTGGCCCAGAATCTCCGCGACCCCCTGCTCGGTCACCACGGCGGTGGGCTGGAAGGAGGTCGTGGGTTCCTGAAGCATGGGCACGATGGTGGACACCTGCGCCTTGGGGTGCCAGGAGCGCAGCGCCATGATCGCCTGGCCGCCGGGCGAGTGCAGCGCTCCCACGATGAAGTCGGTCTGCCCGCCGAAGCCCGAGTGGATCCGCGCCCCGATGCGGCTGGCGTTGGCCTGCCCGAAGAGGTCGATCTGGAGGGCGGTGTTCACGCTCGTCATGCCGGGCTGCTGGGCGATCTGCGCGGGGTCGTTGGTGACTTCGGTGCGGCGCATGACCACCCGCTCGTTGCCGTCGAGCCAGCGGTACAGCTCGGGCGAGCCGAAGGCGAAGGACGCCACCACCGGTCGGTCGGGGTCCAGCGCTCCGGCCGCGTCGAGGCTGAGGATGCCGTCGCTGAACATCTCCGACCAGACCCCCAGTCGGCGGCGGCGGCTCAGGCCGGGCAGGGTCGCGTCGGGCACCTCCCCGATGCCGAGTTGCAGGGTCGCGCCGTCGGCCACGCGGGCCGCCACCCGGTCCCCGATCAGGGCCGCCGACTCGGCCGCCCCCGCCGCTGGCTCCCCGCGCGGGGGGGGCGAGGCGAGGGCTTCGTCGACCTCCAGCAACCCGTCGAAGAGGTCCACGTCGTATTCCCCGTCCCCGAAGGTGTAGGGCATCTGCGGGTTGAGCTGCCCCAGGATCAGGCCGCCGCGTGCCCGGCAGGCCTCAATCGCGGCGGGGAGAATGTTGACCTCGGTGCCCAGCGACACCCTCCCGCCGCGCGGCGCGGAGACGTGCAGCAGCAGCACGTCGGGCGGCCGGGTGGTGGAGAACAGCAGCGGCACCTGCGAGAGCCGCGCGGGGGTATAGCTCAGGCGGGCGCTGCCGCGCATGCCCGGCCCCACGAAGGAGGTCTCGTAGCTCACCCCGTCCCGGCGTGGCAGGCCCCGCGGGGCGTTGAGCGCGTTCAGGCGGTAGCCCGGCAGCGTCCCGTCCACGAGTCCCAGGAGCCGCCAGGGAACCGCATGGTTGCCGCTCATGACCACGCGGGCGCCTGCGGGGAGCCGCCGTTCTTCCAGCAGGGCCTGAATCTGGGCCGCCGTTTTGGTGTTCATGCCCACATTCTGCGACGGGCGGGTCGAACGCGCCGGGGCATTTGCCGGGGGTTTAGCCCCGGTCAGGACGGCTGGCCCACAGTTCCAGCAGGCCACGCACGGTCAACGTCTCGTCGTAATGGTCGATCTCGCGGCAGATCCCCTCCACCGTGCGCGAGAAACCGCCCGTGGCGACCGCGACGGCCGGACCCGGTAGCTCGGCGCGGATGCGGCGCAGCAGGCCGTCCACCATCTCGGCGTACCCGAAGACGAGGCCGGATTGCAGGGCGTGGGTGGTGTTCTTGCCGATGGCGGTGCGCGGCGCTTCGAGCGTGATGCGCGGCAGCTTGGCCGCCCGCGAGAAGAGGGCGTCGGCGCTGAGCTGCGCTCCCGTCGCCAGCACGCCCCCCAGAAAGCGGCGCCCGCGCCCGATCACGTCGAAGTTGGTGGAGGTGCCGAAGTCCACGACGACCGCGTACTCGTGCCCGCCGAGGTACCGCTCGGCCCCGAACAGGTTGGCGAGGCGGTCGGCGCCCACCGCGCCCGGCTGGTCGAGTTCGACCGTCACGTCGGGCAGGTTCCCCGCGCTGACCTCGAAGGCCTCCACCCGGAAGTGGCGGCGCAGGGCGAGCGCATAGTTCTGGCCCAGCGGCGGCGCCACACTGCTTAGCACGGCGGCGCGGGGCGGCGCGGCCCCCGCCAGCGCGAACAGGCCCTGAAGTTGCAGCGCGAGGTCGTCGGGCAGATGGTCGCGGTTGGTGCGGACCCGCCAGGTATGGGTCAGGGTCAGCGAGGCGTCCGCAAGGCCCAGCACCGTGCTGGTGTTGCCGATATCCACGGCGAGCAGCGGAAAGGAGGAGTGGGAGGCAGGCACGGGGGCATTGTGGCAGAGGCCAAAGGACGGGGGCAGGGGCCAAAGCTCTGGCCCACTGCCCCCCAGTCCCAGATTTACTGGAAGCTGGCGAGGTCCAGCGTCACGCTGTAGGCGCAGTTGGTGTCGGCCTCGGTGCGGATCAGCAGCTCGGCCTTGTCGCTCGCGCCCAGTCCGGCCTTGAGCGGCTCGAAGTAGTAGACCAGCGTACCCGCCCAGGTGCCCGCGTCCTGCTTCCAGTCGTTGACGAAGGAGCGGCGGGCCGGGGCCACCAGCTTGCCGTCCGCGCCGCGCAGCCGCACGAGGTAGGCGTCCCGGGCCTTCTCGGTGTGAAGGCCACGCACCTGAAGGTCGACGCGCAGCAGGCCGTCCGCGAGGCGCTTCCCGGCCAACTCTGCCCCCAGAGCATCGGCGGCGCTGAGGTTCTTGAAGTTGTCGCGGGCCTCCACCGCCTGGAAATAGAGCTGGTCGGCCTGCCCGCTCGCGGTCACGGCCAGCGGACGGCTTCCGGCCTTGAAATCGGTCGGCGTGGCGAGCCAGTCGGCCACGCACTTGTCTCCGCCGTCGAAGGCCTTCACCGCCCCGGCACCCGAGACGAACTGGCCGTCTTTGACGTTCAGGTCGATGGTCTGGTAGGTGGGCACCGCGTCGCGGCGGCCATACGCGCCGTCGATAACGTTCTTGGCGGTCGTCTCCTCCAGCTTGGGCACCCAGGCGAGGGCGGGCGCGGAGAGCAGCACGGCGAGGGAAAGCAGAGCAGTTTTACGCATGGTGAACCTCATAACAAAGGGGAATGACGGGAGGCTGACCTGAAGCGGTCCGGGGATCAGGCGTCCTTGAGATAGACGACCCGGCAAGCCGCGCCCGCCTTGCGAAATTGCTCGGCGGCGGCGGCGCTCAGGACCACGTCGGTCCGGACCGGGGAGTTGGGGGCGATGCGGGGGGCCTGCACGCGCGTGGCCTTGACGCGGGTGATGTTCTGGAAGGCGCCGAGCTGCCCTTCCGAGGTCGCGTAGGTGTGCAGGTTGCCCTCGTTGACGAGCTGGGAGGACACGCCGCGCACCAGCGCCGCGTCGGGCCAGAGCTGGGTGCCCGCTGCATCGTAGACCCGGCTGGTCATGTCGCGGTCGAAGCGGCCCAGCCCCCGTACGTCCACAACGACGGTGCAGGCCAGGGGACGCGTCTCGGTTCCCGCTGCCGCTCCGCCGCCACCGCCGCCCGCACGGGCAATCTCGCCGCCGCCCGCGCCGCCCCCACCACCGGGGCACCGCTGCCGCCGCGTCCGGGGGCCTCGCCGGTTCCGGTAGAGCCGCCCGCGCCGTTGCCGCCCGGACGTCCGCCGGTCGGAGTTGTTCCCTCGCCGCCGGTGCCGCTCGCGGTGCCGCCCGAACCGCCACGCCCGGCGCCGGAGCCGGGGTCGGGGGCCGAACCGGACCCGCTCCCAGACCCTGCGCCGGTAGAGGCGCGGGGAGTCTCGGCGGGGGCAGCCGGAGCGCTTCCCGTACCCCCACCCCCGGCAGCAGGTGCAGTTGGGGCCGCCGGGGGGTCGGGGCGGTGCCCGCACGGGGCGTGGGGCTGGCGGTGCCCTCACCCGTTCCAGCGGGGGTGCCGGGGGCCGGGCCAGGACGGGACGCCTCGGCGGCGGGGGCCGGGGAGGTGCCCTGTCCCGCCGCGCCACGGGTGGGGGCGCTGGCCTCGCCGGGCGCAGGGGCAGGGGTGGCCGCTGCCCCCCGACCAACCGCCGATTCCGCTGGAGCGGTCGCCGGGGCCGGAGTTCCGGGCCGCGCCGAGGCCACCGGGTCCGCACTTCCGCCCGACGTGCCCGCCGCCGGACGGGACGCGGCAGGCGCGTTGGGGGCCGTCTCCTGCGGGGTGCGGCTCACGGTGCCTGCACGTCCGGTGACGGCCTCGGGGGTGCCGGGGCCTGGGTGCCGCGCGGGGCTAGGGGCGCGTCGGGCGCGGTGCCTTGGGGGGTACGGGCGGCGGCGCGGGGAGCCTCGGCCGTCTCCCCCGCCGCTGGAGTGCCCCCGCTGCCGCGTGCCGGGGCGCTCTCGCCGCCCGCCTCGGTGGAGGCAGACCCGGCGCCACGGGCGGGCGCGGGTTCCTCGGTGGCGGTGGCACGGCCGCGAGCAGGCGCGGCCGTTTCCTCCGCGCTCGCCGGGGCCGCATCCTCGCGGCGGGGCAGGGTGGCGACCGTCTCGGCGGGGGTGGCCATTTCGGGTGCCTCGGCGCGGGCCTCGGCTTCGGTGGGCACCTCGTCGAGCGGGGTGGCCTGGCTGGGCGCCTCCGCCTCCGGCACGAACAGGCCCGACCCACTCGGCGCACCCGCCGACGCCTCCGGGGCAAGTTCCTGCGGAGCCGCCTCGGGCGCAGGTGCCCCCGCCGTCGTGGGCGAGGGGGCCGGGGCGTCCGGGGCCGCGCTCGCGGGGCGGGCGGGGTCGGGGGTGCTCGCGGTGGCCGGAGCAGGAGCTGCCGTGTTGGGCGTTGGCGTCGGGACGGGTGTGGTGCGCGTTGCCGGAGCTGCGGAGGTCTGCGGGGCGGCCCGCTGAGCCGTCCGCGCTGGAGGCGGCGTCGATCGCGTCTGTGGTGCGGGAGTGGGGTCTGACTCGGGGGGAGAGGTCCGCTCCGGCGCCGCCCGCGTCTCCGGCGGCAGGGCCGGGGGTGGGGGCGGCGGGGCGGGTTCGGGAGCCGGGGTCGCCGGAGGTGGCGCGGCTTCCTCCACCTGCGCCTCGGCCTTTGGCGGCGGGGGCGTTTCAGGCCGGGCGGCGGGCGCCTCCACGCGGGGGGGCGGTGTCAGGGTGGCCGTGGGGGTCGGCGACGGCGCCAGCGTCACCACTTCCAGCGGGGCACGGTCCAGATCGGGCGGACTGGCCGCCGCGAAGCGCACGTCGGGCCGCACCGCAAGCAGCCCCAGCAGCAGCGCCCCGTGCAGGGCCAGCGTGACCCCCGCCGCGCGAAGCTGGTCGCGGCGCTCGGGGTTGGGCGGGGGCGGCGGGGGGCCGGGCAGGGTGGTCATGGGGTCACTCCTCCGCGTCGCGGGTGCCCAGCGCCAGACGCTCGCCCCCGGCCTTCTTGATCTCGTCCATCACGCGCACGACCGTCCCGTAGTTGCCGCGCTCGTCGGCCCGCAGGCCCACCAGCCCGCCGGACGACTTCACCAGCGGCTCCAGCCGTCCGCCCAGCCGGGTCAGCGTGGTTTCTTTGCCGTTCAGGAAGATCTTGCCTGAGCGGTCCACGCTCACGATGGGCAGTTCCGGTGTCTCCTGCACGGTCGTGCTGGCGCGGGGCAGGTCGAGGGGCAAGGCGTTTTGCCGGGCGCCCAGGCTGCTCGTCAGGAAGAAGAAGATCAGCAGCAGCAGCACGATGTCCACCATCGGCGCGAAGTCGAAGGTCACCCCGCCCTCGCTGCTCTCGCGGAAGCGCCGCCTCACCGCGTGGCCCCAACCGCCGGAACGGAGTCAAAGTTCAGCGCCACCTCCGGCACCACGCCCCGGCCCCGGCCTGCGAGCCACGCGGGAACCTCCTCGCGCACCCGCTCGGCCCCGGTGGCGATCCGGTCGGCGCGGGCCTTGAGCGCGTTGCGGGCGACGTAGGCGATCACCGCCACGATCAGCCCGGCCGCCGTGTTGATCAGCGCCTCGCTGATGCCCTGCGCAAGCTGATCGGGCGTCGGGTTGGTGGTGTTGCTGAACACCAGAAACGAATTCACCATCCCGATCACGGTGCCCAGCAGCCCCAGCAGCGGCGCGATCTGCGCGGCGGTCCCCAGCGCCGAGAGGCCCGCGTACAGCCGGGTGTCCTCCGCGAGCAGGGCCGAGTTCATGGCGGCCTGGGCGGCCTCCGGGCCACGGTCGGCGCGGCCCAGCCCGGCCCGCAGCACGTTGACGGCCGAGCCGGGATGGGCGGCGCGGTCCACTTCGGCCAGCGCCGCTGCCGGGCCGCTCTCGGCAGTGACCGCCCGCGCCCGCTCGATCAGCGCGTCCGGGTCACGCCCCAGCCGGGCCAGCGTCTGCGCCCGCACGGCGGCGGTATAGACGACGTACACGGACAGCGCGGCCAGGACCCAGAGGAGGGGGCCAGCGGCCCGCAGAAGTTCCACGACGTTCATGGCCTTCACGGGTAGCACGCGGGGACGTGGCAAGCGTGAAAAGAGCTGATCCGGCCCTCATCCGGCGCCGCCGCGCGGCCTCCCCGACGCGTCCGGCCTGGCCGTTCAATCCACACCAACTCACTCGACTTTAGCGGGCGGAGTGGGTAGAATACCCCCATAACTAGGAATCATTCTCAAGAAGAGTGACCCAGCCAAAGGAGCTTTCATGACCGATCAGCCCCACCAGCTCGAGATTCGTAACCTCCACGCCTCCGTCGGTGACCAGCCCATCCTGAAGGGGGTCAACCTCGTCGTGCCGCGCGGCGAACTGCACGCGATCATGGGGCCGAACGGCAACGGCAAGAGCACCCTCGCCAAGGTGATCGTGGGCGACCCCGAGTACACCGTGACCGAAGGCGAAGTCCTCGTGGACGGCCAGAACATCCTGGAGATGGAGCCCGACGAGCGTGCCCGCCTCGGCGTCTTCCTGGCCTTCCAGTACCCGGTCGAGATTCCCGGCGTGACCATCGCCAACTTCCTGCGCCTCGCCATGCAGGCCCGCAAGGCCGAGGGCGAGGAGGTCAGCTTCACCGAGTTCTACGGCAAGCTCACGGGTGCCCTGAAGACCCTGGAGTGGGACGAGAGCATCGTCGAGCGCTACCTCAACGAGGGCTTTTCCGGCGGCGAGAAGAAGCGCAACGAGATTCTCCAGATGCTGATGCTGGAGCCGAACTACATCATCATGGACGAGACCGATTCCGGCCTCGACGTGGACGCCCTCAAGATCGTCGCCAAGGGCGTGAACAGCCTGCGCGGCCCGAATCTCGGCGGCCTGATCATCACCCACTACCAGCGCCTGCTGAACTACATCGTGCCTGACCGGGTCCACATCATCGTGGACGGCCGCGTCGTGCAGTCGGGCGGCCCCGAACTCGCCCAGAAGCTCGACTCGGAAGGCTACGACTGGGTCAAGCAGCTCGCGGTCGCGGGCGACTGACCCCTTCCTCCTCTCAAGGAGCTTCCAAATGACCAATCCCGAAGTGGCCAACATCAACAAGGACTACGAGTACGGCTGGAGCAACCCCGAGCGGTACGCCGTCAAGGCGCCCAAGGGCCTCTCGCGCGAGGTCGTCGAGATGATCTCGAAGGCCAAGGACGAGCCGCAGTGGATGCTCGACTTCCGCCTCAAGGCGCTGGAGATCTTCTACTCCAAGCCCATGCCCACCTGGGGTGCGGACCTCAGCGGTCTCAACCTCGACGAGATCTACTACTACATCAAGCCTGAGGGCTTTAACGCCCGTTCCTGGGACGACGTGCCCGACGACGTGAAGCAGACCTTCGAGCGCCTGGGCATCCCAGAAGCCGAGCGCAAGGCGCTGGCGGGCGTCGGCGCCCAGTACGAATCCGAGATGGTGTACCACAACCTCAAGGAGGAGTGGGAGAAGCTCGGCGTCGTGTTCCTCTCCATTGAGGACGGCCTCAAGCAGTACCCCGACCTCTTCCGCGAGTACTTCGCCACCGTCGTGCCGCCCGAGGACAACAAGTTCGCGGCGATCAACTCGGCGGTGTGGTCGGGCGGGTCCTTCGTGTACGTGCCCAAGGGCGTGAAGGTGGACATTCCCCTTCAGACCTACTTCCGCATCAACGCGGAGAGCAGCGGGCAGTTCGAGCGCACCCTGATCATCGTGGACGAGGGCGCCCAGGCCCACTACATCGAGGGCTGCACGGCGCCGACCTACGCCAGCGACTCCTTCCACTCCGGCGTGATCGAGATCATCGTCAAGGAAGGCGCCCGCTTCCGCTACTCGACCATCCAGAACTGGAGCCACAACGTCTACAACCTCGTGACCCAGCGGGCCGCCGTGTACGGCAACGGCGTGATGGAGTGGGTGGACGGCAACCTGGGCTCCAAGGTCACCATGAAGTACCCCGCCTGCTACCTGCTGGAGGAAGGCGCCCGTGGTGAGGTCCTGTCCATCGCGATGGCCGGACGCGGCCAGCACCAGGACGCGGGGGCGAAGATCGTCCACTTCGCGCCGTACACCAGCGGCACCATCGTGTCCAAGTCGATCTCCAAGGACTCCGGCCGCTCCTCCTACCGTGGCCTCGTCAAGATCTACGAGGGCGCCCGTGGCAGCAAGACGAACGTCGAGTGCGACGCCCTTCTGCTCGACGAGGAAGCCCGCACCGACACCTACCCCTACATCGAGATCGAGGAAAAGGACGCGAGCGTCGGCCACGAGGCGACCGTCTCCAAGATCAACGACGAGCAGATCCTGTACCTCCAGAGCCGCGGCCTGAGCGAGGACGAGGCGGCAGGCCTGATCGTGCGCGGCTTCATCGAGCCGATCGCCAAGGAACTCCCGCTGGAGTACGCGGTGGAACTGAACCGCCTGATCGAGCTGGAGATGGAAGGCTCGGTCGGCTGAGTGAAGCGGGGGCTGTTCATCTGCGTGGCAGTGCTGGCAACAGTCGCTGCCGCCGGGTGGACAGCCCTCCGGTTGGAATTCGATCCCAGCTTGTTTCGTCGGCCCCTGTACGGTCTGACTCATCAAGTGTATGCGTGGCAAGACCTGGGCCGTGCCTATCCCAGCCGCGAGGTCGCTGTTCAGTTACGGCGCGGACGTGACCCGACCGCCGAGGCCAGAGCGTGTGCCCACGCTTTCGAGATCCGCTCCTTAAGCGATGGGCAACAGATGACCTGCCATGTGTTCGGCGACGAGGCGTCCTATCAGAAGTTCCGGGCAGGAGATCAAAGCTGCGTACTGGCAAAGGCCGTGCAGACACCCTATGCCAGTGCCGAACAGGCTGAAATCACTGTCCATCAGGGCGAACCGTGCGTTTGAGTTTGATCTCGTTCTCTGGCCTCTTCCCGCTATGGCTGCGTCTCAGAAACTCCACGAACAAATCGACCGCTTAAGCCCTAGAGGCTGGCTCGTTCTGCTTTCTTTCCTGAAAGCGGAAGTAGAGCAGGGCCGAGAGGAGTTTGCCGAACTCCTGACCCTGACAGAAAACTTCGTTGCCGAGCAGGGTTATGCAGGCAGCGGCGAAAAGGAGAACCCTAACCCATGACCCAACCCTTTACCCAAGACCTCGTCACCCAGGCGGGTGGTCCCGAGTGGCTGCGCAACAAGCGCCGCGAATCCCTCGACCTCTTCAACACGCTCGAAGTGCCCAACGAGGGCGTCGAGGCCTGGAAGTACACCCGTGTGGACGTGGACTTTGGCGAGCTGCGCCCTCACCCCAAGCGGGAGCGCGTGGCTGACATCGCGGCGCTGCCGCAGAGCGTGCAGAAGCGCCTGACGAGCACCGACGTGGGCGCCTACCTCGTGCTGGACGGCCCGGACGTGGTGTACGCGACCGAACTGCCCGCCGACCTGCGCGAGAAGGGCGTGATCTTCACCGACCTGAAGACGGCGGTGGAGCAGCACGCGGACAAGGTGCAGCAGTACCTGTACTCGGTGGTCCCGGCGGAAGTGCCCGACGACACCACCATCGCCGCGCCCGGCACTACGCCCAGCAAGTCCCCCGACCCCAGCGAGGGCAAGTTCTCCGCGCTGGCGGCGGCCCTGTGGACCAACGGCGCGTTCGTGTACGTGCCGCGTGGCGTCGAAGTGGAGCTTCCCCTCGGCTCCTTCCGCGTGATGAGCGAGGCGGGCACCTACACGGCGACCCGCACCCTCGTCGTGGCGGAGGAGAACGCGCAGGTCACTTTCATTGACGAGCAGGACAGCGAGGAACTGCCGGGCACCTACGCCATCGGCGCGGTCGAGCTGGTGGTCAAGTCGGGAGCGCGGCTGCGCTACGTCTCCATCCAGAACTGGGGCAAGGGCGTGACGCATATCCAGCGTCAGCGCGGCGACGTCCACCGCGACGCAACGCTGAACAGCCTCGTCGTGACGATGGGTGGGACGCTGAGCCGCACCGAGATGCAGTCCTACCTGCGTGGGCAGGGCAGCGACAGTGAAATGCTGGCGCTGTACTTCGCCAACGAGGACCAGCACTTCGACCATTACACGCTTCAGCACCACGCCGCGCCGCACGCGCACAGCGACCTGCTGTACAAGGGCGTGAACGCTGATCAGTCGGTGGGCGTGTTCAGCGGCATGATCAAGGTGGACCTCGGCGCCCAGAAGACCGACGCCTACCAGAAGCACCGCACGCTGATGCTGTCGAGCGAGGCGCAGAACTTCTCGGTGCCCCAGCTGGAGATCAACGCCAACGACGTGCGCTGCTCGCACGGCTCGACCACCGGCCCCGTCAATCAGGAGGCCCTGTTCTTCCTGCGCTCGCGCGGCATCCACAAGGAACTCGCCGAGAAGATGCTCGTCACCGCCTTCCTGGAGGACGTGCTCTCGCGCGTGCCGCTCCAGAGCGTGGTGAAGTACATCGAGGGCATCATCGCGGAGAAGGTGGGAGCGGCGTAAGGACAAGCGGTTAGCTTTCAGCGGTCAGTCTCGAAGAGGGATTGGCCGCTGGTTTCTGTTGGTGCGGCTTCAAGGGTGAATCAGGCCAGTCCGCTCGGCTTGGGCGATCAGCTCCCGCGCCACCGCCCACAACGTGGGGAAGTCGCGCAGGTATTTTTCCTTCAGGTTCAGCACGCGTTCGGCGGTGAGGGCTGGGTAACGCTCCGCACAACCCAGGCCACCGTCCCCCCAGGTGAGCAGCATAGGCTGAAGGGCGTCCAGCGCACGGGCGAAACGAGCCTCTCCAGTTTCACAGGCCTCAAATTCCTGCCAGAGGGCAAGAAACTCAGCGGCCTGTTCAGCAGGAAGGGTGCCGAACAGCCTTGCAGCGGCAGATTTCTCGGCATCTGCTTGAGCAGCGTGCTGCTCGGCGGTGGCGGTGAAGGGCAAGTCCCCAGCGTGAATCTCCACGAGGTCGTGGATGAGCAGCAGGCGCACAACATGGTTCAGGTCGGTACCCCTAGGAGCATGCTCACCCAGCGTGAGAGCCATCAGTGCCAGGTGCCAGGAGTGCTCGGCACTGTTCTCAGCACGGACGCCAGCATGCAGGAAAGTCGTTCGCTGCACGCTCTTCAGGCGGTCACAAGCCAGCAGAAAGTCAATTTGGGCGGGCAGGCGCTGCATCAGTGAGTTCATCCTACCGGCTCCCTCCCCCACCCCGGCACCCGCCCAATCCTCTCCCGCGCCTCCTCCGCGTCTGTCTCCTCCGGGCGGCACAGGTCCCACTCGCGTCCCCCAGCATAGGCACCGATCACCAGCAGGTCGGCGCTGCTGCCGTCATTCCTGTGTCCGGTTCCAGCGGGCAGGAGCAGTACGTCCCCCTCCCCCACCTGCACCTGCGGGCCGCCCTCGCCGCCGAGGGTGAGGCGGGCCTGACCGCGGGCGATGACAAGGACTTCGTGGGCGGTTGAGTGGTAGTGGTGGAAGTCGCAAATGCCGTTTCGCCAGGCGTTCGTCCAGCCGCGTTCGGCGAGGTGCTGTTCGATCTGGGCGGGCGTGTGGCCCGTCAACGCGGCGCGGTAGATCAGCACGGGGCGGGGGTCATTGGGCACATCCCCGTTGGGCGCGAGGGGCAGAGCTTCAGGCACCATGCTCCAGCCTACGCGCCCGCCGCTATGCTGCCTCCTATGAAGGCGTGGGTGGTGGGCGGCGTGCTGATGGTGGCCCTGAGTGGCTGCGGCGAGGTCCGGTATCTGACCCAGGCGGCGGCCGGGCAGCTCGACCTGCTGGTGCGGGCGCGGCCGGTGGCGAACGTGCTGGTGGACCCCGCGACCCCGTCGGAGACACGCCGCAAGCTGGCGCTGGTGGGGGAGGTCCGCGCCTTCGCCGTGGGCGAGTTGGGCCTGCCCGACCGGGGGGCCTACCACAAATATGTGGACGTGGGCCGCCCTTACGTGGTGTGGAACGTGTTCCGGGCACAGGAGTTCGGGCTGGATCTGCTGACCTCCTGTTTTCCGGTGGCCGGGTGCGTGGGCTACCGGGGCTACTTTCGGGAGGCCGATGCGCGGGCCTACGCCGACACGCGCCGGGCAGCGGGCGAGGACGTGCGGGTGGGCGGCGTGACCGCGTACAGCACGCTGGGCTACCTGCGCGACCCAGTGCTCTCCACCATGCTGGCTTACCCCGACCCCACCCTGATTCGCACCGTGATCCACGAACTCGCCCACCCCGCCGTGTACATGCCCGGCGATACCGTCTACAACGAATCCTTTGCCACAGCCGTGGAGGAGGAAGGGTGGCGGCGCTGGTTTTCGGCACACGGGACGCCGGAACTGAGAGAGGCCGACCGGATCGCGCAGGAACGGTCGCAGGCGTTCGAGGCCCTGCTGCTGGAGGCGCGGGCCGAGTTGCAGTCCCTCTACGCGCAGCCCCTCACGCCGGACGAGTTGCGGACACGCAAGGCGGCGGTGCTGACCGCCTTGCAGGAACGCTATACAGCCCTCAAGGCAAGCTGGGGCGGCTACGCGGGCTACGACGGCTGGTTTGCCACTGGAGTCAACAACGCGGCCCTGGCTTCGGTCGCCGCCTACGCGACGCTGGTGCCCGAGTTCGAGGCGGCGCTGGGACGGGTCAGAGGTGACCTCCCCACCTTCTACGCGCTGGCGCGGCGCTGCGGCGAGCGTCCGTCCGGCGAACGGGTGGCCTGCCTGCGGGGGCAATGAGAAGAGAAGAAGGCCGGGACCCCCCAGGGGGAATCCCGGCCCAGACGTATCGGGGGCTTAGCCCTGGTTGGCCTCGTCGCTGGCCTCAGCGGTCTCGCGCTGGGCTTCGCTGCCCTCGGCGGCCTCGGCCTTGACCTCCTCGATGCTGGCGTCGCCCTCCAGTACGGCGGCGGCGGCCTCCTCGGAGAGTTCGCCCGCGGCGACCAGACCAGCAACCTGGGCGGCCTGGGTCTCGGCTTCCAGCTCCTCGGCGGTGAGGCGGGGCGGCAGCACGCTGATGACCACGAGGTCCTCTTCCACGGCGAGCTTGACGCCCTCGGGGAGCTTGATCTGCCCGGCGGTCACGTGGTCGCCGATGTTCAGGGCAGCCACGTCCACGCTGATTTCCTGCGGGATGCGGCGGGGACCGGGGGCCACGATGTCGAGGTTGTGCACCACGATGTCGACCAGGCCGCCCATGACTTCGCCCTGGCTCTTGCCCGTGGTGTGGACGGGCACGCTGACCTGCACGGGCTCGCCGTAGGTCACCAGGTAGAAGTCGGCGTGGATCGCCTCGCGGCGGCGCTTGTCCATCTGGACGGTCTTGACGAGGGCCGGGAAGGTCTCGCCGCCTTCCAGGGTGATGTCGAAGAGGCCCGTGGTGCCCTGCTGACGGAAGGCGCGGTCAAAGGCCTTGCGCTCGATGGCGAAGGAGACGTTCTTCTCCTTGTTGTAGGCGACGGCGGGGATCAATCCGGGCGCCAGCTTCTGCTGGCCGGTGCGGGGGATGGCTCTCAGTTCCATGTGCGTGTTTCCTCCGGGGTCCGCAGTGGCCGCCTCACCCGCGCCGCGTCCGGGGCCAGGAGTCCGGGGACATGGGGGCGGGGGCCATGCAACCCTGGCAGTGTAGCAAATCGGGGCGGGCGCGGGAGCAGGGCACAGGACTCCCTCCGCCTCTCGGCTCCGGGCCGCCTCTGCTAGAATCCGGCCTGTTGCCGCGCGGCGCCCTGGCAGACAGGAAAAGCGCCCCGGCCAAATCCAGACAGGAACGGCCACAGCAGCACGGCCCGCCCCCGGCAGGGCTCGGAGACAAGGAGACACACATGATCAGCGTGACAGAACTGCGCAACGGCACCAAGGTGGAGATGGACGGCGGCCTGTGGGAGTGCCTGGAGTACTCCCACCTCAAGATGGGGCGCGGCGGCGCCAAGGTGGTCACCAAGTTCCGCAACATGGAGACCGGCTCCATCGTGGACCGCACCTTCAACAGCGGCGAGAAGCTTCAGGACATCTACGTCGAGGGCAAGAAGATGCAGTTCCTCTACAAGGACGGCTCGGACTTCGTGTTCATGGACCTGGAAACCTACGACCAGGTGCACCTGCCCCCCTCGCTGGTGGGCGACGCGGCCAAGTTCATGAAGGAGAACACCGAGATCGAGGTGGCGATGTACGGCGACAAGCCGCTGAGCATCACGCTGCCCAATCAGGTCATCCTCAAGATCACCCAGACCGACCCCGGCGTGCGCGGCGACACCGTCTCGGGCGGCACCAAGCCCGCCACCCTGGAGACGGGCGCGGTCGTGCAGGTGCCGCTGTTCGTCGAGCAGGGCACCGACGTGAAGGTCGACACCCGCACGGGCCAGTACCTCAGCCGCGCCTGATGACCTCCGCCCGAAGCGCCGCCTCCCGACTGTGGGGGCGGCGTTTCGCCATGCCGTTAGACTCGGTCCAGTTCGCCCCTGTTCGGCGGCGAGTGCGACGGAGTGCGTCCGATTCCTTAAGATTCGGGAGAGCACCGAATCCTCGTCCATCTCCCGCAATCCGTGGTCGTTGCTTCTCGCGCTGCTTCGCAGCTTTGCAAGTCCGCTCGGGTTGACCCTCACGAGTCGACCGCCATTCGTATGACCGCCCGCCCCGCACCGCTTACCCTTCCGGGAGGAACCATGAACCCAGACGACCTGAAGAAGATTCTCGACGCCCTCAGCCAGGCCGATGTGCGCGAGTTCAGCCTGACGACCGGCTCCTTCGCCCTCGACCTTAAGCGTGGCCCGCAGGCCGCAGGCATGTCGGCTCTGGCAAGCGCCCCCGCCCCGGCTCCCCACGCGGCGCCCAGCTTCCAGCCGCTAGCGGCCAGCAGCGCAGCGCCCGCTTCCGCCGAGGCTCCCAGCGCTCCGGCGCCTGCGGCCTCCGCCAACGCCCCCGCCGAGACGCCCACCCCCGCGGCGTCCCCGGCCAAGCCCGCCTCCGCCGGAACGCCGGTCAAGGCGCCCATCGTGGGCACCTTCTACTCGGCCAGCAGCCCCGACGCGGCGCCCTACGTCAAGGTGGGCGACACGGTGAGCGCCGGGCAGGTGCTGTGCATCATCGAGGCGATGAAGCTGATGAACGAGATCGAGGCCGAGACCGGCGGCGTGGTGCGCGAGATCCTGGTAAAGAACGCCGAGCCGGTGGAGTACGGACAGACGCTGTTCATCATCGAGTGATGTCGAGGGTCGGAGAGTCTAAGGGTCGAGAACGCTCCAGCCCTTGGACCCTTCGGCTCTTTGACCCTTAGACCCTTGCCGGAGGCAAGCCCATGTTCAAGAAAATCCTGATCGCCAACCGCGGCGAGATCGCCCTGCGCGTCATCCGCACCGCGCGGGAGATGGGCATCAAGACGGTCGTGGTGTACTCCACCGCCGACGAGAAGAGCCTGCCCGTGCTCCTGGCCGACGAGTCGGTGTGTGTGGGGCCGCCCGCCTCGACCGCGAGCTACCTGAACATCCCCAACATCCTCTCGGCCGCGCTGATGACCGGGGCCGAGGCGATTCACCCCGGCTACGGCTTCATGGCCGAAAACCCCGACTTTGCGGAAATGTGCCGCGAGCACGGCCTCGTCTTTATCGGGCCGACGCCGGAATCCATGCGGGCGCTCGGAAGCAAGGCGGGCGGGCGCGATATCGCCGCGCAGAGTCGGGTGCCGGTCGTGCCCGGAACGGGCGTGCTCGACGACGTGGACGCCGCGCTGCTCGCCGCCAAGCAGATCGGCTACCCGGTGCTGCTCAAGGCCAGCGCGGGCGGTGGCGGGCGCGGCCAGAAGGTGATCCGTACCCAGGACGAACTCGCCAAGGGCTTCGCGCAGGCGCAGGAGGAAGCGCGGCTGTACTTCGGGGACCCCGCGATCATCATGGAGAAGTTCCTGGAGGAGTTCCGGCACGTCGAGGTGCAGGTGATGGGCGACGGCCAGGGCCACGTGATCCACATCGGCGAGCGCGACTGCTCCATCCAGCGCCGCAACCAGAAGCTGATCGAGGAAGCGCCCTCGACCCTGCCCGAATCGCTGCGGCAGGAGATTCTGGACGCGGGCGTGCGCCTCGCCAAGCACGTGAACTACGCGGGCGCGGGCACCCTGGAATTTATCGTGGACCGCGACGGCAACTATTACTTCATGGAGATGAACACCCGCATTCAGGTCGAGCACTGCGTGTCCGAGATGATCTCGGGCCTCGACTTCGTGCGGCTCCAGCTTCAGATCGCGGCGGGCGAGGGCCTGCACCTGCGGCAGGAGGACGTGAAGCTGCACGGCCATTCCATCGAGTGCCGCATCAATGCGGAAGACCCCGACAAGGACTTCCGCCCAGCAGCGGGCAAGATCGACGACGTGCATTTCGCGGGCGGCCCCGGCGTGCGGGTGGACAGCCACGCGTACACCGGGTACGTGATCCCGCCCCACTACGACTCGCTGATCGGCAAGCTGATCGTCCACCACGACAGCCGCGAGCAGGCGATCAGCCGCATGAAGCGGGCACTCGAGGAGAGCGTGATCCACGGTCCCAAGACCACCATCCCGCTCTACATCAAGATCATGGACAATCCCTTTTACAAGCGGGGCGCCGTGATGACCAACTTCCTCAAGACGCGCATGGAGATGTGATCCAAACGGGAAGAAGGGACGTGGCCTCGCACCACGTCCCTTCTGCTCTGGTCGGCTTACTCGCCGGTCAGGATGTTCTGGTTCTTGTTCTCGCGGTCCTCGATGATCTTGCCGAGGATAAAGAACGTGGGGGGCCAGAAGCCGATGAACAGGCCGCTGCGCTGCTTTTCCTCGCCGCCCTTGTCGCCTGCGCCGCCGTCCGCCTTGCCAGCGGTGAAGCTGGCGGCCGAGGTGAGAATCGAGGCGAAACCGAGGATGTACATGATGTTGGACAGTTTCATGGGTCAACCTGCCTTTCGGGAGAACTCTCGGGGAGGGTGGTCCTGCCCCGAACACGGGTCAACTCTCGCCCGCGCTCCCGGCCCGAAACGTAAAGAGCGCCACGTTGTAAACGTTGTGTGGAGTGTTCACAAGGAGGCTGTAAAAGCCGTGCCAGACTGCACCCGATGAGCCTGCCTGGTTGGAAGGAACGGGACGCGCGGCTCTCGCGGCGGCTGGGATGGGGTTGGCCGGAGGAACCTCTGCTGGACGCGCTGAACCTCTCGCCCACCGCCCGCGTGCTCGACGTGGGTGCGGCCGACGGGCGGCTCTTGCGGGCGCTAAAGGCACGCGGTCACGAAGGCGGCGTGTTCGGACTGGACCCCGAGCCGGGATTCGGAATTCAGCGCGGCGTGGCCGAGCGTCTCCCCTTTCCCGCCGCCTCTTTCGATGCCGTGCTGCTCGTGCGCGTGCTGGCCCACCTGCCTGGCCCCGCCCGCGCTCTGGCCGAGGCGCGGCGGGTGCTGCGGCCCGGAGGTCAGCTCGTCGTGGCGGCGCAGGGGGATTGGCACCTCGCCCGGCTGCGGGGTCTGGGTGGGGCGCCGTCGGAACCGCCTTCCCCACCCACCGAAGCTGACCTCTTCTTTCCGGTCGTGCTGATGCCAGAGGACGTGCGGGTACTGGCGGCCAGCTATGGGGTGAGCCTCGGCGGGCGAGACTTGACCCCCTCCCTAACCGACACCCTCCACCTGCGGGTCGAGGTGGAGCGGCGTTAGGGCAGGCTTACTTGTCGAAGCGCTCGTATCCGGCGGCGCTGCGGCGCTGGGCACCACGGGCGTAGTCGAGCTGCATCTCGACCGTCTCGTGGCGGCCCTCGGTGAAGGTGCTCACCGGCATCCAGTAGTTCAGGCGGTCGTCCCCGAGCTGCACCCACAGCTTGGCCTCGTCCGCGGCGTCGCGCCAGAAGGTGACGTGCGCGAAGCCGTTGCCCTCGGCCCAGGTCCGCACGTCCTCCAGCACGCGGGCGGCGCGGGGGTGGGTCAGCTCGAACTCGCGGCCATCCTGCTCGTTGCGGAACTTGATCTCGACCATACTGCCCCCAGGGTACCCGACCGGGAGGGGCGCTATCCTCCGCGCCGATGCTCTCCGCGCCCCTGAAGGTCACCACCCTGAATGTCAACGGGCTGCGCAGCGCCCTGCGCAAAGGGCTGGAAGGCTGGGTCGCCCGCGAAGCGCCCGACGTGCTGCTGCTGCAAGAAGTTCGCGCCGACCCCATGCCGGGGCCGTTCGCCGCGCTGGGCTACGGCAGCGCGTGGTTTCCCGCCCGCAAACCCGGCTACAGCGGCGTGGCGGTCCTCAGCCGCCACGGGCTGGAGGACGTGCGCCCCGGCATGGACCACCCCGAGATGGACGCCGAGGGCCGGGTGCTCAGCGCGGTGGTGCGCGGAGTGCGCTTCGCCAGCGTGTACCTGCCCAGCGGCAGCTCCGGTCCCGAGCGGCAGGGGTTCAAGGACCGGGTGCTGGCCGACTACCACGCCTGGACGCTGGGCACGCTCGCGCAGGGCCTGCCCCTGGTGATCGGCGGCGACTACAACGTGGCGCACCGCGAACTCGACCTCAAAAACTGGCGCAGCAACCGGGGCAACAGCGGGTTTCTGCCCCACGAGCGCGAGTGGATGACTGCCCACCTTTCCTGCGGCCTGACCGACGCGCACCGTGCCGCTCTCGGCGAGCGGTCCGAATACACCTGGTGGAGCAACCGGGGCAACGCCTACGCAAACGACGTGGGCTGGCGCATCGACTACCTGCTTGCGGCCGGGGTGGAGGTGCGGGAGGTCGTGGTGGACCGCGCCGCCCGCCTCAGCGACCACGCGCCCGTGACGGGGTGGGTGACTTCCGCGTCAGAAACCGCCTGAGGCACTCCTCAAGGTGCCGTCAGGTCCCGCGTGGTAGACTGACCGCGCTGCCGGGTCATAGGACTGTGCCCCTGCCCCCCGCCTCCGGGCACCGCCCGCACGGGAGGGGGCCGGGCGCGACCCGAGACAAGCGCGAAACCCTCTGCCCCTGGGCGAGAGCGTCGTTTCGGCTCAGATGCCTGCCCACGCCGTGTGGCCGCCCTCGCCGGAAACGACCTCCACATAGAGTCCCATGGGCACGTCCTGATAGGTGAGGAATGCCCAGAGCGAAAAAGGAGCGCGTGGCGCCGGACGAGCTGCGCCGCACCGCCTCCGAAGAACAGACCACTCCCGCCGCCGAGCCCCAGGCCCCAGAGGCCCAGCCTTCTGAGGCTCAGACCCCGGCCCCCCAGCGGCGCGGACGCCCGGCGAAGGCCGCCGCGACTGCGTCCCCGAAACAGGCGGCCCCCCAAGACACCCCTCCCTCAGCGGAGGCCCCCAAGCCCCGGCGCGGCCGTTCCGCGCGGGCCGTGACCGCTCCGGCGAACGCCACTCCCGAATCCGTCGAGCCCGCCGAGCAGGCGGCGACCGAACCCGTGCCCGCCCCCAAGCCCCGCCGTGGGCGCAGGGCGACGGCCGTGACTCCTGAACCCACCCCGGAGGTGACGGCCGAAAGTCCAGTCATCACCGCCAACCGGTCCGAGCCGGAAGCCCCGGCCCCCGCCAAGCCTGCCCGCCGGGGCCGTCAACCTAAGGTGGCGGAGGCAGCGACCGCGGAGCCCACTCCCGACCCCGCGCCCCCGGTGGCCGAAGCAACCGAGGTCACCCCGCCCGAAGCCCCCGCAGGGCCGCGCCGGGGCCGCAAGGCAAAGACTGCCCCCGTGGCCGAAGCCGCCGCGCCGCAGCCCGACGTGCTCCCGCCCGTGGCGAGCGAGCCGACCGACCCCGTGCTGCTGGAGGTGCCCAAGCCCCGGCGCGGCCGCAAGGCCAAGGCGACCCCGACCCCCGAACCCGCCGAGGCCCCGCTGGACGAGGTGCTGGGTGGCGTCGAGTCCGTCGAGGTGGAGGACGCCCCCGCCCCGGCGGGCGACGAGCCTGCCCCAGTCATCACCCTGACGGGCGACGGACAATCCGACACGCCCGAACCCCTGATCGACCTTCCGCATGAGACGGAGGACGAAGACGAGGCCCGCGCCGAGGCGGAGCGTGCCTCGTCGGACGACCCTGGCCGCAGCCTCGTGGTGGCGCAGCTCCGCAAGCTGGGGCGGCCCATTCACGTGCGCGACTTGGAACGCACCTTCACCCGGCAGATGCTCGACCGGCTGGGCGACTGGCGCGACCTCGAAGCGCTGCTGGACGACCTGACCCGCACGGGCGAGGTGATCCGCACCCGCAAGCGCACCTACGGGCTGCCCGAGGCGATGAACCTCGTGCGGGGACGCTTCCAGGCGTCGGCAGCGGGCTTCGGCTTCGTGGTGCCCGACTCCGGCGGCGAGGACTTCTATGTCGCGCCCGAGCACACGATGGAAGCCTGGAACGGCGACATCGTGCTGGTGCGGATGGAGGGCCGGGGCGACGGGGGGCGGGACGGCGGCAGCCGGGGACCCCGCCGGGGCCAGCGCGGCGACGGCAGCCCCCGTGCGTCGGTGGTCCGCATCGTGCAGCGGGCCTACAAGCAGCTCGTGGGCACGCTGGAATTCAGCAAGGGCCACCCCATCCTCAAGCCCGACGACCACCGCGCCCGGCACCGCATTCTGCTGCTGCCACAGGGCATCGACGAGCTGCACAGCGGCGCGAGGGTCGTGGCCGAGCTGTTCTGGCCCGAGGGGACCGGCGAGGACGAGGTCTTCGGGCAGGTTACCCGCGTGCTGGGCGAGCAGGACGACCCCGAGACCGAGACAGAAGCCGTTATCGTCAAGTACGGGCTGCGCGGCGAGTTTCCGGAGGAGGTGCTGGAGCAGGCGAACGCCATTCCCACCCAGATTCCCGCCGAGGCGCTGGTGGGCCGACTCGACCTGCGCGAGTTCAACATCTTCACGGTGGACGGGCGCGACGCGAAGGACTTCGACGACGCCATTCACATTCAACCCACGCCCGAAGGCACCTTCGTGGTGGGCGTCCACATCGCGGACGTGAGCCACTACGTGACTGAAGGCTCGCCCCTCGACAAGGAAGCCTACGCCCGCGCCACCAGCGTGTACCTGCCCGGCCGCGTGCTGCCCATGCTGCCCGAGCACCTCTCCAACGGCGTGTGCAGCCTGGTGCCCTACGAGGACCGCCTGACGATGACCGCGCTGGTCGAACTTTCGGCGGAGGGCGACATCCTGAAGGTCCAGCTCGCGCCCTCGGTGATCAACTCCAAGGCCCGGCTGACCTACGACGAGGTGCAGGCCTACTCGGAGGCGACCGCCACCCTGCCCGACCACGCCCGGCACCTGGAGGGTGACCTCCACCTGCTGCTGAAGATCACGACCAAGCTGCGCCAGAAGCGCCTGCGCGAAGGCTCGCTGGACTTCAAGCTGCGCGAGGTCAAGGTGGACGTCGGCAAGGACGGCCGCATGGAACTGATCCCCATCCGCGAGGAAACCGCGCGGGGGATGATCGAGGACCTGATGCTGCTCGCCAACAAGGTGGTGGCCCACGAGCTGCTGCAGCGCGAGATTCCGGCCCTGTTCCGCATCCACGAGGAACCCACCCTCCAGAAGTTCCAGGAGGCGACGAACGCGATCGCGCGGCTGGGCCTGTCCTTCCCCGGCGGGGAACCCACCCCGCAGGCGTACCAGGCGGTGCTCAAGGGCGTGCGCGGCACCCCGCGCGAGAGCGTGGTCAACACGCTGCTGCTGCGCTCCATGCAGCAGGCCAAGTATGCGGGCGAGAACCTCGGGCACTTCGGCCTCGCCTTCGACGAGTACCTGCACTTCACCTCGCCCATCCGCCGGTATCCCGACCTGCTGGTCCACCGCGTCCTGAAGGGGATGCTCTCGGGCGAGCTGCGGGCGAACAGCCGGGCCGTGAACGACCTGCGGGCCAAGCTGCCCGGCATGGGCGACCACACCTCCGAGCGCGAGCGGGCGGCGGCCGAGGCCGAGCGCGACCTCACGAAGTACTACCAGGCGAAGTGGGCGCAGGAACACCTCGGCGAAACCTTCCCCGGCCACGTGTCGGGCGTGGTCGCCAGCGGCCTGTTCGTGGCGCTGGACAACGGCGTGGAGGGCAAGCTACACATCTCGCACCTCGACGACGACTACTACATCTACCTCGAGGACGCGCAGATGCTGCGGGGCCGCTCGAACGGGCGCACCTTCCGCCTCGGGGACCACGTCACCGTGACCATCAGCCAGGTCAACCCCCTGGCCCGGCAAATCGATTTCACCCAGGAGACCGATATGGAAGGCAACCCCATTCGCCCCCGCGCCCGGCGCCGCGAGGACCGCGAGGCCGAGAAGCGCGAGAAGCTGCAAACGGTGAGCACCTCCGCGCCGCGCAAGTTCACCCTGGACGACCCCCAGCCCGCCTCCCCGGCGCCCCGCCCCGCACGGGGACCGCAGCAGGGCCAGGGCGGACGGGACGGCCGCGACCGTGACCGTGGTGGGCGGCTTGCCGGAAACGGCCAGGGCCAACCGAACGGCAGCGGGCGCGGTGGCCGCCGGGTCATCACCCTGGAACGCCCCCGCAACGAGCACCTGCGCCCGGTGAACATCACGGTGCAGCGGATGTACTTCGGGGACTGGACCGTGGAGAACCTCCCCCCCGACGAGGGAGGCCACGGCGAGGGGGGCCGTTCCGGAGGCCGCCGCTTCGGGCAGGACGGGCGCGGCAGCGACCGGGGCAGCCGGGGTCCGGCCTACTCGCGCGGCGCGAACGACCGGGGCGCGGTGCGGGACTTGAACGGCCGCTCGGGCGGCGGCCCGCGTGGTGGGACGCCCCGCTCGGGCCAGCCCCAGACCCAGCCGCAGCAGACCGACGCGGGCGGGGACGCCAACCGCCGCCGCCGCCGCCGGGGACGCCGGGGCGGGAACGGACCGCAGGGCTAAGCCACATCATGGGAGCGGGCCAAGGGGAAGACCTCTGGCCCGCTCTCTTTGACTGGCGGCTGGCTGCTGGCGACTCCCCCTACGTCTCGTACGTCCGCGCCACGCTCGTCAGCACGCTGCGGAACTCGCCCGGCGTGATCAGTCCCATGCTCATCGCGTGGCTGGCGGCGTTCAGGCTGTCGGCGGCGAGCACGAGGTCCACGCCCGCCTTGCGGACCTCCCCCCGCAGCTTCAGGACGCCCTCGTCGCGGCTGGCCTCGGTCACGTCGCGGATATACACCGCGAGCACCCGGTCGGGGTGACGGCGCACGACCTCGGCGTAGATTTCAGGGTCTTTCTCGCCGCTGTCCCCGATCAGCACGAACTTGAGGTCGGGGTAGCGCTCGAAGATGCGCTCGATGACCCCGTGCTTGTAGCCGCCGTGCCCGCCCAGCAGGTCGAAGCCCCAGTTGCGCAGGAACAGCGGCCCCAGCGGAATGCGGCGGTAGTCGAGAAACTGCCACAGCAGGTCGAAGAAGTTCCACGGGCTGCTGGAGACATAGAAGATCGGGTTGCGGGCCTCACCCTCGCGGGTCAGTGCCCGGTAGAGTGCCCCCACGCCGGGAAAGGGCAGGCGGGTGCGGGCGTTGCCGGTCAGGCTGGTCATCAACATGCGCGGCAGGCTGGTCACGTCCGACTGGATCACGGTGTCGTCGAGGTCGCTGATGATGCCGAAGCGGGCCTCGGCGACGACCTGCACGCGGGCGCGGGTGGTGCCCTCGCGGCCCTCGATCTGAAGCTGCGCCTCGTGCCAGCCGGGAGCGAAGGGGGCGGCGCCGGGCGCAGGAGCGAAGACCAGGGTGAAGTAGCCGTCGCTGCCGCTCACGTCGCTGGCTGTGACGCCGCCCAGGGTGCCCGTCACGCGCACGCCGCCCACTTCGCGCGAGAGCAGGCGCCGCAGCACGTTGCGGAAGTTACGCCAGCGGGCATCCCCCTTGCGGGCCGGGGCTAGGGTGCGGGGGAGCAGCACCCGCCCCTGCACCTCGACCGACTGCGGGGTACCCCAGCCCACGTAGGGCTGCAAGATCAGCTTGCCCCGCGCCCGCCGGGGCTGCACGTAGCCGCTCACCGCGTGGTCGAGCGCCAGCAGTCCGCGCTCCAGCACCGGGAGCGCCCTCTTGAAGGCTGTCTTGGCGACACTCATTTCGGGGGTCAGTCTACGCAAGCCGCCGCGCCGCTTGTCCCGCGCGGGCCTGAAGGGAAACTTGTGGTGCGTTACCGCTGCCCGTCCCGGTGGTCGTAGCGCCGCCGGATCAGCCGCGCCGACACCCGGTCCCCCAGCGCGGGGAAGAAGTGGTCGAGCGCGGCGAGCACCGCGTACCCACGCGGCACGATCACCTCGCGGCGGGGGCGCTCCAGCACGTCCGCCACGGCCTCCGCCACGACCTCCGGGCCGGGCATGGGCAGCCGGGCGGAGGCGGTCATCTCGCTTTTCACGAAGCCCGGCGCAATCAGACTGACCGTGACCCCGCTGCCCTGAAGCTCGCGGCGCAGGCCCAGCGAAAAGCCGCGCAGGCCGAACTTGCTGGCCGAGTACATGCCATTGGTGGCCGCCCGCCCCGCGACTGAGCCAATGTTGACGATGTGGCCCCGGCCCCGCGCCCGCATGGACGGCAGCACCAGCCGGGTGAGTTCGATGGGGGCTTCCAGATTGACCCGCACCACGCGCAGCGGATCGGGGTCGTCCCACCACCAGCCGCGCTCGACGGTGACGCCCGCGTTGTTGACGAGCACGTCGACCGGGCCGAACTGGGCCTCAGCAGCAGCGAGCAGCGCCCGACGGTCCGCGTCCACGGTCACGTCGGTGGGCACGGCGAGCACCCGCGAGCCGGAAGGGTCGAGGCGGCGGGCCAGGGCGGCGAGCTGATCGGCGCGGCGGGCGGCCAGAACCAGGCGGTGGCCCCGCGCAGCGAGCGCCTCGGCGGTGGCGAGGCCGATGCCGCTGGAGGCCCCGGTCAGGAGGACGGTCTGGGGGGTCATGCCCCGCATGGTAGTGCCCCCCGGCCCGGTTCCTCAGCCGCCCGTCAGCCGCGCACGCCAGACTGCCCGGATGAAGCGTGCCCGTGTCCTCCTGCTCTCCCTTGGCCTGCTGGGAGTCTCGGCCCTCGCCGCGCCGCGTCTCGTCCCGCTTCCCACTCCACCCGTGACCGACCTCCCCGAACTCCAGCCCGAGCCGCCACGCCCGCAGCCCCTCGCGCCGCTGCTCCCGCTGGACGTGGCGCCCGCGCCGACTCCCCGGCCCTCCCCCACCCCGGCGGCCACCTACCGCCCGAGTGACCCCCTCTGGCCACGGCAGTGGAACCTGGCCGCGATCCGGATGCCGGGGGCATGGGCGCAACTCGCGGGGAGCGGGCGGGGCGCTCCGGTGACCGTGGCGGTGCTGGACACCGGGTATGTCAGCACGCCGGAACTCGCCGGGCGGCTGGTGAACGGCCACGACTTCGTGTCGGACCCGGCGCGGGCGGGGGACGGCGACGGGCGCGACCGGGACGCGAGCGGGGTGGGCGAGGCCGCCTACCACGCCGAGGTGATTGGCAACCTGATCGGCGCGGCGCACGACGGGCGCGGCATGGCCGGAATTAATCCCCGCGCCCGTGTGGTGCAGGTGCGGGTGGCGGGCCAGGACGGGCTGGTGGACCCACAGGACCTCGCGGACGGGATTCGCTGGGCGGCGGGCCTGCCGGTGGCGGGGGCGCCTACGAACCCCAACCCGGCGCGGGTGCTCAACCTCAGTCTGTATGCCGACTTCATCCCGCTGACGGGGTGTGACGCCCGCATTCAGGCCGCCGTGGACGCGGTGACGGCGCGGGGGGCGCTGGTCGTCGCCGGGGCCGCCAACGACGGGGCCGACGCCGCCGGGTACTCGCCCGCCGGATGCCGGAATGTCCTGACCGTGACGAGCGTGTCGGAGGGCGGACAGCGCCCCGGCTACGCCAACTGGGGCCGCACGGTGGCCCTGGCCGCGCCCGGCGGCGAGCGGGGACGGGGCATCCTGGCGAGCAGCGTGACCGGACCCGGCGGCGAGCGCAGTCCCGACGGCACCAGCCTCGCCTCGCCGCACGTGTCGGGGGTCGCCAGCCTGCTGTTCGGGCTGAAGCCCACGCTCACGCCTGCGCAGGTGCGCGAGGTGCTGACCCGGACGGCGACACCCTTTCCGGGCGGGCGCTGCGACCCCGACGCCCGCAAGACTTGCGGAGCGGGCACCCTCAATGCGGAGACGGCGGTGCGGGCGGCGCTGGCCCCTTCCCCCACGCCGGGCGGGACGCTCCGCCCCGGAGGGGTGCGTTAGGCTGGAGGCCATGCAGACCCGGAGAACCCTGTGAATGCCCCCGCGTGGCGCATCTGGCTGGTGGTCGCCCTGATGTGCGGCTGGGGCATCCTGGGGATTCGCTTCTTCCAACGGGGCGAGACCATCTTCGCGCTGCTGTGCCTGGCCCTGTTTCTGAACAATGCAGTGACCCTGTGGCGGCTGACGAGGGGCGGCAAATAGCTAACGCAGGCGGGCTCGGCCCAGCCGCCAGCCTGAGGAGCGCGAATACCGGATGAGGTCGGGCACCGGCAGCACCACCCGCGCCGTCATCCATGTCTGCGAGGGCTTGTGCAGCGCCCACCCGCCTCCCAGGGTGACGGCGGCGTGCTCTACCGCCCCCGACGAGTTGCGCCATACCAGCACCGTTCCCGGCTGATCGTCGCGGCCACCGGGCTGGGTGTGCTCCGCCAGGAAGGCTTCGAAGGGGTCGCGCTGCATCCAGTCCCGTTCGGCCCCCGGTACGCCCGCCGCGCCCATCACCGTGCCGAAATAGTTGGGGCCGCTGGCGTGGGGAAAGGTGCCCGCCAGTTCACGCGCTCCGAGGAGGACGCTCGCCGCTGCGTCCCAGACGTGTTCCGGCACTTCGGCTCTCTGACAGTCCCGCTGACCCTGAGCCACCACTCGCCCCAGGACAGCGGGCGACAGCAGGGACGACCACCACACGAAGCGCGAGCCGGGGAGGTGGGGCAAGAGGTCGGCGAAGTCCCGGACGTGGGGGACGGCCCCCCGGCCATGCCGCACCTGTGCCCGCACCAGGGCACGCTGCGTGGCAGTCGGGAGGGCCAGCCACTCCCCCTCGCTGAGCCAGGCGACGTGATCGGCTCCGGGTGCGACTCCCCAGAGTGCAAACGTATCCCGCTCCTCGGGCGTGACTCTCGCTTCAACACGGAGTTCGGCGTGCAGTCCCAGCCCCCGCGCCTCCTCCCCCGTCAGGAAGAAAGGCTGACGCTCCGGGGCCAGCCACCCGGCCCACCAGCTCAGCAAGTCCGGCGAGACGGGAATGTTCAGGACGTGCATGGTCCGCATGCCTTTCACGCCCGGCGCCGCGCCCCATCCGTCAAACGGCGTGCCTCACAGCGGCTCGACGTACACTTCGCCCGCCTCCAGCACCGTGCGGTAGAGCTTGACGGGCTTGACGGCGGGGAGTGCTTTCGCCTTGCCAGTGGCAAGTTCAAATTTGCCCCCGTGCTTGGCGCAGGTAATGCGCCCGGCGCTCACCTCGCCGCCCAGCAGGGGGTAATCCTTGTGGGTGCAGTTGTTGCGCAGCGCGTAGAACTCGCCCTCGTAGCGAACGACCACCACGCTGAGGCCTTCCACGCTCACCTCAGTCTGGCTGCCCTCGGGCAGTTCTGCCTCTAGCCCAACCCGCACCCGCCCGTGTGTCTCGCTCATCGGGGCGAGTCTAGCGGGCGGGTGCGGGTGCTCACGGGTGCAGCTTATTCAAACAGCGTGCTGACGCTCTCGCCGGTGTGGATGTTGGCGATGGCGCTCGCAAAGAGAGGTGCCACGTCGAGCACGGCGAGCTTGCCGTTCGAGGCGGCGACCTTCTCCGGGGAGACGTACACGGTGTTCGTGCTGGCGACCTGGGTCACGTCCAGGGCCGCGATGCGCTCAATGGCCGGACCCGTGTACACGCCGTGCGTGACGGCCACGTACACGTCCTTGGCGCCCATGCTGCGGGCCAGGTTCACGGTTTCCACCAGACTTCCGGCGGTGCTGATCTCGTCGTCCACGATAAAGACGGTCTTGCCCTCCACGTCCCCGATCAGGGCGCGGGGCCGGACCTCGGTGTCCGAGAGCCGCTCTTTGTCGATCATGGCGAGGCCGGAGTCGAGGCGGCGGGCGATCTGCGAGGCCCGCTTGATGCTGCCCGCGTCGGGGGCCAGCACCACGCCGTCGTGGGCGTCGGGCACGCAGCTCTTGAAGTGCTGGCTCAGGACCACGTCGGCCGAGAGGTGGTCCACCGGAATCTTGAAAAATCCGTGGACCTGCGGCGCGTGCAGAGTCATGGTCAGCACCCGGTCGGCGCCTGCCGCCTGCAGGAGGTCGGCCATCAGGCGCCCGGCGATGGAGATGCGCGGGCTGTCCTTCTTGTCGCTGCGCGAGTACGAGTAGTACGGAATCACCGCCGTGACCCGGCCCGCCGAGGCGCTCTTGGCGGCGTCGATCATCAGCATCAGTTCCAGGATCGCGTCGCTGACGGGCGTGCTGAACGACTGCACGATGAAGATGTCGCCCTCGCGCAGGGACTGTTCGTAGTGGACGATCAGGTTGTCGTTGGTGAACTTCTCGGTCTTGCTGTGCCCGAGCGGCACGCCGAGGTTGTCGCAGATCGCCTGCGCGAGCGGGCGGTTGCTCTGACCGGAGAACACCAGCAGCGGGTGGCGGCGGCTCTGGGTCAGGCGCTCGGTCAGGGGGCTTGGGGAGACAGTCACGGTGGGGGACCTCCGGGGAAGGCGAGGGGCGCAAAGATGGACCGCCGCAGGGCGGACCGCACAGCAGCATACCCGCCCCGGACACATTCGCGCGGGAGGGCGGGGGAGCGGTTCCCCTCTCAGGAACACCGCCCCCCCGCCGCCATACGGCGTTGGTCCAATTCGTGACGGATCGGAATAGCGCCGATCCAGTCACTCCTTTCCCGAAAGCCGTTCGCTTCCTCCTCGCTCTGCTCGGGTAGAACAGAAACAGCGCCTGTTCGACCGGAACCTGTCTCAGCCCCCCCGGCCGAACAGTTTGCCCACCTTGCCGAGCAGGCCTTCTTTGTGCTCATTCACCTCGTCGCCCACCGCGCGGGCGTAGGCGTACAGGGCCTCTCTCGCCTCGGGGCTGAGGGAAGACGGCTTGGGCACCGTGAGCTGGTACTCCACGATCAGGTCGCCCATGCCCGACCCCTGGAGCCGGGGCATGCCCTGCCCGCGCAGGCGATGCAACTCGCCGTGCTGCGTCCCCGCCTTGACCTCGACCGTCTGCGGACCGTCGAGGGTGGGCACCGTGATCTCGCCGCCCAGCGCGGCCTTGGCGAAGCCGATGGGCGCCGTGTAGATCAGGTGTTCCTGCTCGCGGCGCAGCTCGGGGTGGGGCTGCATCTCGATGTGCACGTACAGGTCGCCGTTGCCGCCCGGCCCGTGGTTGCCGCGCCCGGCGACCCGGATGCGGTAGCCCTCGTCGATGCCGCGCGGCAGCTTGACGGGCACCCGCTCGGTCTTCAGCGTGTGGCCGCGCCCCTTGCAGACCGTGCAGGGGTCCACGACCGTCTGGCCCTCGCCCCGGCAGGTGGGGCAGGGCTGCTGGGTCTCCACGACCCCGAAGATGGTCCGCGCCTGCGCCCGCACCGCGCCCACGCCGCCGCAGGTCGCGCAACTCTTGGGCGGCTGCCCGCCGGGTTCGGTGCGGCTGCCCTGGCAGTGGTCGCAGACGGTCAGGCGGTCGACCTCGACCTCGATCTCCTCGCCCGCGCGGGCCTGCTCCAGGGTGATCCGCGCCTCGACCTCGATGTCGTCGCCACGGGCCGGACCCCGGCGACCGCCGCGCCCGGCCATGCCCCCGAACAGTTGCTCGAAGATGTCCATCGGGTCGAAGCCCGCGCCGGCCATGCCACCGAAGGGGTCGCCGCCCGGCATCCCCGCCCCCGGCGCCGAGCCGAAGCGGTCGTAGTGAGCCCGTTTCTCGGTGTCGGAGAGGACCGCGTAGGCCTCGTTGATCCGGGCGAATTGCTCGGCGGCCCCCGGCTCCTTGTTGCGGTCGGGGTGGAACTTCAGGGCCAGCTTGCGGTAACTGCTCTTGATTTCGTCGGCGCTCGCGCTGCGCGAGACACCCAGCAACTCGTAATAGTCCATGATTTCGTTTTGCCGGGCCTGCACCCGACCTCCGGGGTCAGGTTAACACGACCGGACTCAAGAAAAGTAGGCGTGGCCCGACAGATCGCTGTCCACCGGGCCACGGCCCTGGGAGGTCACTCGCCGCCTACCGCCGCGCTTCCCAGTCCAGAATCACTTTGCCACTCTGCCCGCTGAGCATCGCGTCAAAGCCTTGCTGGAAGTCGTCGATGGAAAAGCGGTGGGTCAGGATCGGCGTGAGGTCGAGGCCCGACTGAATCAGGGCGGTCATCTTGTACCACGTCTCGAACATCTCGCGGCCGTAGATGCCCTTGAGGGTCAGCATCTTGAAGATCACGTCGTTCCAGTCGATGTCCACCCGCCCCGAGGGAATCCCCAGAATGGCGACCTTCCCCCCGTGGTTCATCACCTTCACCATCTGCGCGAAGGCGGCGCCCGACCCGCTCATCTCCAGGCCCACGTCGAACCCCTCGGTCATGCCGAGTTCCGATTGCGCGACCGACCACAGGTCCTCTTTCGCCACGTTCACCGCACGGGTGGCCCCCATCCGGCGGGCGAGGTCCAGCCGGTACTCGTTCACGTCCGTCACGACCACGTTCCGCGCCCCCACGTGCCGGGCGACGGCGGCGGCCATCACGCCGATGGGACCCGCGCCCGTGATCAGCACGTCCTCCCCGACGAGGTCGAAGGAGAGCGCCGTGTGCACCGCGTTGCCGAAGGGGTCGAAGATCGCCGCGATCTCGTCGGGGATGTCGTCGGGCAGCTTGAAGGCGTTGAAGGCAGGCAGCACGAGGTACTCGGCGAAGGAGCCGGGGCGGTTGACCCCCACGCCCAGCGTGTTGCGGCAGAGGTGCCGCCGCCCAGCGCGGCAGTTGCGGCAGTGCCCGCAGGTGACGTGCCCCTCGCCGCTGACCCGGTCACCGACCGCGAAACCCCGCACCTCCGACCCCATTCCAGCCACCACGCCGACGTATTCGTGCCCCACGACCATCGGGACCGGGATGGTCTTCTGCGCCCACTCGTCCCACTTGTAGATGTGGACATCGGTGCCGCAGATGGAGCTGTTCCGGATGCGAATGAGCAGGTCGTTGGGGCCGGGGGTGGGCACGGGAGCCTCGACCATCCACAGGCCCTCGCGGGCTTCCTGCTTGCTGAGGGCCTTCATGGTGGTGGGGAGGGTGAGGTCAGGGGTGGGGGCGGGGGCAGTCATGGCAGGGAATCCTCGGAGGTAGGAAGTGGGGAGGGGCGGAGCAGCAACCCCCGCAGGATACTGCCCGCCCCTGAAAAGACCGCCGAACACCGGGCACAGTCTTCCCCGGCACGCAGACGCGCTAGTCTGGCTCCATGACCCAGCCCGTCAGCCCCCAGCAGCAATTTCGCAGTGCCCGCAGTGGCCGCAACGTCGTGCCCGGCTGGACCACCCTCGTGCCGGGACAGCCC
This sequence comes from Deinococcus sp. NW-56, assembly GCF_002953415.1. Classification (NCBI taxonomy): domain Bacteria; kingdom Thermotogati; phylum Deinococcota; class Deinococci; order Deinococcales; family Deinococcaceae; genus Deinococcus; species Deinococcus sp. NW-56. Next base: position 2,224,775 of record NZ_CP026516.1, read on the forward strand.
GACACGGTGGAAGTTCAGCTCGACGTGGACGCCGCCGACCTCGGCCGCGAACAGGCGCTGCTGCTCGTCGAATACTGGGCGACCCCGGAAGACGTGACCCTCCAGAGCATCGTGCCCGTGCGGGCCTTCCGTTCCGCCCCCGAGGGCTGGTGCCTGTTCGTGCCCTCGCAGGGACGGGTGCTGCTGCGGGCCATCGACCCGCAACCGGCCCCCCCGGTGCTGGCGAGCCACTGGCTGAATATCGAACCCGGCACCCAGCCGGGCACCGTGGTCAGCGTCAGCGTGAAATTCCCGGTTTCAGGAGACACGGTCCCGTCCGGCAACCTCCCTCTCAACAACTGACCCTGCTTCCCTTATCCTCAGCCGCCCGCTCCCGCCAGTAGCCCCTCCAGGCCCCGGCGGGTGGCGGCGAGCGCTTCAGGAATGCGCCACGCGGCGCGGTCGCGGGGGCCGACCGGGTTGCTCACACCGCGCACCTCCAGCGCAGGGACGCCCGCGAGCAGGGCGGCGTGGGCGACCCCCGCCCCCTCCATCCCCTCGGTGAGCGCACCGGGATAACGGGCGGCCCATGCCTCGGCCCCCTCGCGGCTGCCCGTCACCGTGCTGAGGGTGAGGGTAGGACCGTACCTGGCTTCCAACCGGGTAGCGAGGGCTTGCGCCCCTTCCCAGACGCCGAAGACCCCGGCGTGCGTCCCCTCCTGAAGCACGGACAGCCCTAGCTGGTCCAGCCCCAAGAAGGTGGAGCCGTCCCACGCGCCGAGGTCCGCCTGCACGATTCGCGACGACACGGCGAGGTCGCCGGGTCCGAGGCCGCTTCCCGGATACGCCCCGCCGATTCCTGCGCTCACGGCGAGGTCATAGGACTGACGCGCCAGCGCCGACGCCGTGGCAAGCGCCGCCGCGACCGGGCCGACCCCGCTCACCACGACGTCGGCGGGAAGGTCGGTGAGCCGGGCGGCTTCCCCGGCGGTGGCGACAACGATCAGGACGCGCACTTCAAGCCTCGCATGGCCCACACCGTAGCGCCCCAGCCGGAGCCGGGGCGCTGCGGGCGTCGGAAACGGTTACTCCGCGACCTTCAGCCGCACGTCCACGTTGCCGCGCGTCGCCACGCTGTAGGGGCAGACCTCGTGGGCGGCGTGCATCAGCGCCCCCGCCTGCTCGCGGGTCAGGCCGGGAAAGCGGCCTTCGAGTTCCACGTCGAGGGCGAAGGCCAGCCCACTTTTTTGCAGGCCCACGCGGGCGGTGATGGTGCTGTCCTCGCTCAGCTCGATCTTCTGGCGGCGGGCCACCACGCCGAGCGCTCCCTGGAAACAGGCCGCGTACCCGGCGGCAAACAGTTGCTCGGGGTTGGTGCCGGGGCCACCGTCGCCGCCGATCTCGGCGGGCACGCTGAGGCCCAGGTCCAGGCGGCCGTCCGTGCTGCGGGTATGGCCCGAACGGCCCCCGGTGGCGGTCGCTTCGGCGGTGTAGAGATTGCTCATGGGCGGCATCATGCACCTCCGGGCGGCAAAAGAAAAGGACGCCTGCCTTCACAAGCGTCCTGGGTGGCGAAAAGGTTCAGGCGTCGCTCTTGACGAGGGTGGGCGGCTGCACCGCGCTCGCCCCGTTGCCCTTCGGTCTGCCCCGGTCTTGCAGCAGGCTTAGCAGGTTGACCCCAGTCGCGTTCTCGACCTGCTCGACCATCCCGATGATGTTGGCGGGGAGAGTCTGCATGGCGCTGCGGGTGGCCTGCCCGTTGCCGGAGTCGATCACGGTGAGCTTGTCGATCTGCATGCCCTGGACCGAGGCGGCAAACTGCTCCACGATGCCGGGCAGCATGTTCAGCACGTAGGCCCGCTCGCCCTCGGGTCCCGCCTGGCGGAAGGCGTCCACCATCAGCGCGACGGCCTGGGCCTTGGCGCGGCCTTCCTCGATGATGGGGGCGGCGGCGGCCTGCGCGGCGAGCAGTTCGGCTTCGCGCTTGGCACGGGCGGGAGCCACCACGTCGGCTTCGAGGCGCTTCTGGTTGAGCAGGACGCGCTCCTGCTCGAGTTCCTGCTCGGCGACCACGCGGGCGCGTTCGGCGTTCACCTTCGCCTCGTTCTCGCGGGCGGCGGCGATGGCCTCGAGTTCGGCGCGGCGCACGCGCAGCTCGTTCTCGCGCTCCAGGATGGCCTGCTGCGCGACCGTCTGGGCCACCTGCGAGCGCTGCCGGGCCTGGGCCTCGACCTCGGCGGCCTCAGCGTTCTGCTGGGCCTCGATGGTGCGGGCCTGGCGCTGGGCCTCGGCGCGGCGCTGGCGCAGGGTGGCTTCCAGGGCCGCCTGCTCCTGCTCGAAGTTCTGGGTGGCCCGCACCTTGGCGAGTTCGGCCTCCACCGCCGCCTCGTTCTGCCGGGCCTGCTGGATGGCCCCGAGTTCGGTGCGGCGCACTTCCAGCTTGTTCTGCTCCTCGATGATCGCCTGCTGGCTGATCGCCTGCGCGACCTGCGAGCGCTGCTGCGCCTGCGCCTCGGCCTGGGTCGCTTCCGCGTTGCGCTCGGCCTCCGCGATGCGGGCCTCCTTCAGCACCTCGGCAGTCTTGCGGCGGCCGATGGAGTCGAGGTACCCGCCCATGTCGGTCACGTTCTGGATCTTGAGGGTGTCGAGCTTGATGCCGAGGTTGTTGGTGTCGTGCTCGGCCTCCTCGATCAGCGCCTCGGCGAAGCGCAGGCGGTCCTCGTTGATCTCCTCGGGAGTCAGGGTGGCCACCACACCGCGCAGGTTGCCCTCCAGGGTGTCGCGCACGATGGAGGTGAGGTTCTCGCGCGGCACGTCCAGAAAGCGCTCGATGGCGTTGGAGAGCTGCGGCTCCTGCGCGTTGATTTTCACGTTGGCGACCGCGTGGATCTTGAGGGGGATGCCGCCCTTGGAATACGCATTCTCGATGCTGAGGTCCAGCGGAATGGTCGTGAGGTCCATCCACGACACCTTTTCCAGCACCGGGATGCGGAAGGCCCGCCCGCCCCGGATCACCCGGTAGCCCACCGTGTCGCCTTCCTCGGTGCGGCGGCTGCGGCCTGAGATCACCAGGACGCGGTTGGGCGGCACCACGATCAGAAAGCTCTTGATCAGCGCCAGCACGATGAAGATACCCAGCAGGATGAGAAAGGCGGTCACGAGGGTTGCGGTCATAGGGGACTCCTTTGCAACGGGGAGAGGAGGAAGGTCAGGGGTCGCGCCCGTCCCAGGCGCCCACGTCGAGGATGCCGCCCTGCACGCCCAGAACGATCACGGCGTCTCCAGTCTTCAGGGCGTCGGTGCTGCGGGCGAGGGCATGTTCGATCTGCCCGGCGACCGTGACGGCCACCTTGCCGGGTCGCCCCGGCGCGGGGGGCACCAGGACTTTGCCCGTGCGCCCAGTGAGCCGCCCCGCCCCGCCACTGACCTCGCCGCGCGTGCGGGCCAGTCGGAAGGCGAAGGAGGTGAAGGCCCCCACTGCCAGCCCGGTCACCAGCGCCATGACCAGCCGCCCCACCCCACCCAGGCCCAGCAGCCCCGCCACCGTCCCCGCCAACCCGAAAAAGGCCGCGAAGCTGACCAACGAGCGCAGCGAGAACCACGAGGCGAGGTCGCCCGCCTCCGGGTGGTCGGTAGGGGCGCCGTGATCGTGCCCGCCCACCAGCGACAGCACCAACAGGCCGCCGCCCACGATCAGGCTCAGCAGATAGAAATCCATGTCCAGGGTGTCCTCCTCGCTCCAGGGTACGCGGGGAGGCCCGTCCGGGTTGCCGAGCTTGCGTGCCCGGCGCCTACGGCATCAGCCGCTCGGTCCGCCAGCCCTCCCCCGCCCGCACGTAGCGGAAGCGGTCGTGCATGCGGTTGCGGCGGCCCTGCCAGAACTCCCACTCGGCGACGACCACACGGTAGCCGCCCCAGTACCCCGGCTTGGGAACGGGCGTGCCCTCCGGGTAACGGGCCTGCAACTCGGCGAACTTGGCCTCCAGCGCCCCCCGGTTTTCTATGGGCGCACTCTGCGGGTCGCTGGCGTGGGCGGCGAGCTGGCTCTGGTAGGGCCGGGCGTGGAAGTAGGCGGTGCTTTCCTCCTCAGGGACGCGCTCGACTCGCCCATAGGCCCGCACCTGCCGCTCCAGCTCGGCCCAGTGGAACAGCACCTCGGCCTGCGCGTTGGCGGCGAGGTCGCGGCCCTTGCGCGAATCGTAGTTGGTGTAGAAGGTCAGGCCGCCCTCCTCCGCCCCGCGCAGCAGCACGGTCCGCACCGAGGGCCGTCCGGCGGCGTCGGCGGTGGCGAGGCTCAGGGCATACGGCTCGCGCAGGTCGGCGGCGATGGCTTCCTCCAGCCAGGCCCGAAACTGGAGGAGGGGGTCGGGGTTCAGGTCGGCGCGGCGCAACTCGGCGCGGGTGTATGACAGGCGCAGGCTGGTGAGGTCAGTCATGCAGGGTCCTCCGTTCGCTGGGGCTGGCAGTTGGGGCAGAAGTGGGTGCCACGCTGCGCGAGCACGATTTTCTGGATGGGCGTACCGCAGCGGGGGCAGAGCTTCCCGGTCTGGCCGTAGACGGCGTGGCGGGTCTGGAAGGCGCCCGGTTCACCGTCATGCTGGCGGTAATTGCCCAGGCCGTCGCCTAGAGAACTTCCGCCCGCCTCCACCGCCTCGTGCATCACGTCGCGCACCGCGTGGTAGAGGCGGCCCGCCTCCTGGGAGGTCAAACGCGCTTGAGCGGGATGAATCTGCGCCCGCCACAGGCTCTCGTCGGCATAGATGTTGCCCACGCCGCTCACGGGCTTTTGCGAGAGCAGCCAGGGCTTGACGGCCCCGGCGTTGGCGGCCAGCCGCACGAACTCCTCCTCGCGGAAGTCCTCCGAGAGTGGCTCCGGCCCCATCCCCAGCAGCGTGGGCATCCCGGTGTAGACCCCACGCGGCACGACGGCCATCTTGCCGAAGCGCCGGGGGTCGTGGAAGTAGAGGATGCCCGCGTCGGTGGTCAACGTGACGCGGGTGTGCGGTCCCTCCTCCAGCCGGAAACCTCCGGTCATGCCGAGGTGGACAATCAGGTCATGTTCCTCGCCGTCGGCCTCCGCGGCCGCGAGATGCAGCATCAGGTACTTGCCCCGGCGCGACAGACCGCTGACCCGCCGCCCGTGCGCGAGGTGGGTGTCGCGGTAGCGGTGCGGCGCGTCGTGCGTGACGGCCAGGATGGTGCGCCCGGCGAGCAGCGGCTCGATCTTGCGGCGCGTGGTTTCCACCTCGGGCAGTTCGGGCATGGGGCGAGGATAGCGGCCCGGCTTTCGCCGAACAGAGTGCAGCGCTGCCCTATCCTGCCGACCATGCCCACGCTGCTGCTCACCGGCTTCGAGCCGTTTCACACCCACCCGGTCAACCCCAGCGCGGAAGCTGCCCGTACCCTGGACGGGCTGGAAGTGGGCGGGGTGCGCGTTCAGTCGGCCCTGCTACCGGTAGAGCCGGGAGCGGCGGCTGGAACGCTGTTCGGCCTGCTCATGCGCCATCAGCCCGGCGCCGTGCTGCTGACCGGCCTCGCGGCGGGCCGTCCCCAGGTCACGCTGGAGCGGGTTGCCGTGAACGTGATGGACTTCCGTATTCCCGACAATGCCGGGCAGACCTACCGCGACGCCCCTGCCTGCGCGGACGCCGGGGCACCCGCCGCCCTCCTCTCCACCCTGCCGTTGCGTCCCATCCTGGCCGCGTGGCGTGGGGCAAACATCCCCGGCGACATCAGCAACACGGCGGGGCTGTACGTGTGCAATTTCGTGATGTACCACGCCCTGCACCACCTGACCCAGGAGGGCCGCGCCCACGTTCCCTGCGGCTTCCTGCACGTCCCCGCCAACCCGGAGGTGGCTCTCGCCGTGCCGGAGGACCGCCCGGCCCTCTCCTACCTCCCCCAGTCGGAGATCACGCGGGCGGTGCGGGTGGCGGTAGAGGTGCTGGCGGGCAGCCTGAAATAAAGGGTCACGGAAACGGCGCTTTCCCCTCCACCCACCCACCTTCCGGCCCCCCTGCCCAGTGCCACTCACCGGGGGCTGAGGGCTTGCCCGCCAGAGCCTCCGCCACCGCCGCCAGCGGCACCCGCCGGGCAAAGCGGGTGCGGGCGTGCCACTGGGCCAGGGCGCGGGCCGGGTCGCCCGGTCGCAGGCCGCGCAGGGCCGCGTCCGCCCGGTTCACGGCGAGGTCGAAGAGGGCGGGGGGCACCTCTCCAGCGGGCGCCGTCGCCTCCGGGTTGGGTGGGTTCAGGAAGGGGCGGTCGTCGGGGGGCATGGCTGCCACTGCCCCTCAGGGCTTCATGCGGTGCAGTTCCACCACGTAGCGGGCGAGTTCCTGCGGGGGCGCGACCTCCCGCGCGATCTCGACTCGGGCCTCCAGCATGGGGAGGTCGTAAGGGTCGATCCGCAGGAATTCGTTGGTCAGCAGCAGGGCGCGGCGCTGGTCGCCTTCCTCGCGGGCCTGCGAGGCGCGGGTGCGGACTTCCATCGTGAGCAGCAGGCGCAGTTCCTCGCGGACTTCCTCGGCCCACTCGCTTTCCATCCGCAGCCCCGGCAGGAAGGGGCCACGGTACAGCGCCAGCGCCCGCGCGAGGTCGCCCGATGCGAGCGCCGCCCGCAGCTCGGTCACGTCGAGGTGGACATGCACGTCCGGTCCCAGGCTGTAGCGCGGCTGCTTGGCGCTGCCCTCCATCGTGAGGACCTCGGCCCCCAGCCGCACCCGCAATTCGCGGAAGACGGCCCGGAAGTAGTCCCCGGCGGTCTTGGGATCGCGGTCGGGGTAGAGGGTCGCTTCCAGCTCGCGGCGGGTGCGCCCTGGATTGAGGGCGAGGTAGACCAGCGTGAGTACCCCGCCTTCCAGGCTGAGGGTGATCGTCTCGCCCCCGCGCTCAATCTCCGAGCGGCCCAGGGTGTGAACCCGCAGGTGCAGCGCCCCGGAAACGGGCGTCTCGCTGCCCGGCACGTTGAGCTTTTCCAGCACGAGCTGGGTGTCGGGCGCGAGGTCGGGGTCCAGCAGCGCCCGCTGCACGAGGTTGGCGAGTTCGTGCAGGTCGGGGCGGTAAAGCATCCGGTCGCGGGCAGCGATCAGGGCGGTGAGCGCCTCGCGGAAGGTCCGCAGACTCTCGTCGGTTTGCCCCAGTCCCGACTGCGCCTCCGCCAGATGCAGCAGCGCCCGCACCCGCTGGCCCTCGCCCAGCGTCTGGGATTCCAGCGCCCGCGTCAGGTGCTCGGCGGCTTGTGCGTGGTGCTGACGCCGCCGCAACAGGACACCGCGCGTCATGGTCACCGCCGGGTGCGTCGCATCCGGCGCGAGGTCGAGCAGCACCTCCAGCGCCCGCGCGTGCTGCCCCTGACGGCTGTGCAGATCGGCCATCTGGGTCGCGGTCCACGTCAGCAGCTCGAAGTCACGGGTGGTTTCGACGATGGCCCGCAACTCTTCGAGCGCTTTCAGGTGGGCAGCGTGGTCCCCGGTCAGGCGGTGGAGGTCAGCTTCGACGGCGAGGAGATAGGCGCGGGGCCTCATAGCGTCCGTCTGAGTCAGCACCTCGTGTGCCTGAGCGATGGTGCCCCGTGCTCCCCGGAAGTCTCCGATCAGAACTTGGACATTGGCGAGTCCCGTCAGCGCCGAGAGCCGGGCCACTGGAGTTCGGTCTGTGGGAAGAAGCCTCACGGCTTCCTGATAGAGATGTTGCGCTCGGGTGACTTCACCTGTCTGAACCAACATCTGCGCCACGGTCTGCGTCACCCGTCCGATACGTTCGTCGTCGCCCAGGGCCATATAGCCGCGCCAGGCTCGCTCGCAACGCTCCAGTCCTTCGACCATTTGCCCTAATTGAAACTCCGCTGTCCCCCACCAGCGCTGTGCCCGTAGCGCCAACTCTCCAGCTAGAGCAGGAGTAATTCGCTCAAAGTGCCGGATGGCCTCAGAGAAGCGGCCCTGAAGACGAAGGACATTGCCGTACTCAACGCTGGCTTCCATGTCTCCCAACTCAGCTGCACGCATCAGTGGAAGTTCGGCGGCTTGGAAGCGCCCACTCCCCTGATGAGCCATTCCCAATAGACGCCATGCTTCCGGCGTCGTCGGCGGAAAGTCGGTCAGGTACGCTATGACAGCGTCATAACGCCCGGCATCAAAGTGTGCCTGGAGGTCTGAGAACTGCTCCACATCTAGGGTCATCGTTTGTGGTTACAATACCGCCATGTCCCTGAAAAAAATCGTGAAGGTCCTGGCGGTCCTGGCAGCTCTCGGCGTTTCGGTCGCGCAGGCGGGGGCGAACGACTATGGGGTCTTTAAGACTCCCGTCCAGACGCAGGGCGCCAACGACTACGGCGTGTTCTGATTGATATCGTTTCACTTCTTTCAAAACTCTGACGGACGCCCCCACCCCAGCGGCGTCCGTTTCCTTTTCCCCCCGCCTCACCCCGAGTGCCGCGCTTCCGCGAAGGTTCGCTGGGCGCTGAAGTCGCCCGGCAGCTTCTCGTACGCGCCCTCCACGTTCAGTTCCCAGGAGCCGCGCTGGTCGGCCCACTCGGTCGCCAGGATGCGCAGGAACTGGTCGCGGTGGGCGGGGTCGAGGACCGGGGCGATCACCTCAACGCGGCGGTCGAGGTTGCGGCTCATCCAGTCGGCGCTGCCGAAGTAGACCTCGGGATTGCCGGCACCCCCGAAGGCGAAGATACGGGCATGCTCCAGGAACCGCCCCAGCAGACTGCGCACCCGGATGTTGTCCGAAAGGCCGGGCACGCCGGGGCGCAGGCAACACACGCCGCGAACGATCAGCTCGACGCGCACGCCCGCCGCTGAAGCGCGGTACAGCGCCTCGATCATGCCGGGGTCGGTGAGGGAGTTGACCTTGACCCGCACCCAGGCGTCGTGCCCGGCCCCCGCGTGGGCGATCTCGCGGTCGATCAGGGCCACGAGACCGGAGCGGGCCGTGTCCGGCGCGACGAGGAGGTGGGCATAGGTGGCCTCCGCGTACCCGGTGAGGTGGTTGAACAGCTCGGACACGTCGGCGCCCAGCCCTGCGTGGGCCGACAGCAGGCTGAGGTCGGTGTACAGCCGGGCCGTCTTGGGGTTGTAGTTGCCGGTGCCGATGTGGACGTAGCGGCGCAGGCCGCCTTCCTCCCGGCGCACGACCAGTGTGACCTTGCCGTGGGTCTTGAGTCCGGCGACCCCGTAGACCACGTGTGCCCCGGCCCGTTCCAGCTTCCTGGCCCACGAGATATTGCGCTGCTCGTCGAAGCGGGCCTTGAGTTCGATCAGGGCGACGACCTGCTTGCCGTTCTCGGCCGCCGTGCGCAGCGCTCCCAGCAGCCGGGGGTCATCCCCGGTGCGGTAGAGGGTCTGCTTGATCGCCAGCACCTGCGGGTCGGCGGCGGCTTCCTCCAGGTAGGCCAGCACCCCCTCGAAGCCGTCGTAGGGATGGTGCAGCAGCACGTCGCCCGCGCTCAGCACGTCGAAGATGCCGCCGTCTTCCTCGTCCCCGAGGTCGGGCACGGCGGGCACGTGGGGCGGAAAGGCGAGGTCGGGGCGGTCGACCGGCAGGCCCATCAGATCGGCAGTGCCCAGCAGGCCCTCCAGCCGGAAGATGTCCTCGGGGGCCAGCCGCAGCCGCTCTTGCAGGAAGGTGACCATCCCGGCGGGCATCCCCTGCCCCACCTCCAGCCGCACCGCCGATCCGAAGCGTCGCCGCCGCAACCCGTCCTCGATGGTGGCGAGCAGGTCCTCGGCTTCCTCCTCCTCGAACTCGTAGTCGGTGTTGCGGGTGACCCGGAAGGGGTGCGCGGCGAGGACCGTGCGGCCCTTGAACAGGTCGCCGAGGTGCGCGGCGATCACGTCTTCCAGCAGCACGAGGTGGCCCCCCACCGCCACCACGCGCGGCAACACGCCCACCGGCACCTTGACCCGCGCGAAGTCGGGTTCCTCGCCCTCCCCCGCGTCCAGCAGCACGGCGAGGTTCAGGCTGAGGTTGCTCAGGTACGGGAAGGGGTGGCTGGGGTCCACCACCAGGGGCGTCAGCACCGGCTGAATCTCCGCGAGGTAGCGCTCGCGCAGGGTCGCCCGCGCCCGCTTGCCCAGGTCCGCGATGCGCGAGAAGCGCACCCCCTCCCGCGCGAGGTCGTCGAGGGTGCGCCGGGCCGCCTGCTCGATCTGGCGCAGCATGTCGTGGGTCCGCTCGCGCACGAGGTCCAGCGTCTGCCGGGGCAGCAGCCCGTCGGGGCCAGGGGTCTGCACCCCCGCCGCGATCTGGCGGTGCACGCCCGCCACGCGGACCATGAAGAACTCGTCGAGGTTGCTGCCGCAGATCGCCGCGTAGCGCAGCCGCTCCAGCGGCGGATTGCGCTCGTCCCGCGCCTCGGCCAGGACCCGCGCGTTGAAGGCCAGCCACGACAGCTCGCGGTTGAGAAAGGCGCTCTCCGGGTTGGCGACCGTACTGAAGGTCCGCCCGGTGTCCTCCGGCTCCCGGCGGGCGGGGCGGCGGCGGGTGCGGGACGGGGCGGGGTCAGCGGGCACGGGGCGGGAAGCGGACACAGCGGGCAACCTCGGGCAGGCGAGAGACGGGAAGAAGACGGACGACCCGGCGCGGGGCCGGGTCACCATTGTTCCAGATGAGGAAGGAAATTAACGGCGGGAGAAACTTAGACCGCGTTTACGCCCGCCTAAGCAGCAGCGCCGCGTTCTGCCCGCCGAAGGCGAAGGAGTTGCTCAGCGCATACTCGACCTTCTGCTCCCGCGCCCCTTCCGGGATGTAGTCGAGGTCCAGCAGCGGGTCGGGGTCGGTCAGGTTGATGGTGGGCGGCAGGATGCCGTCGTGGAGGGCCTGCGCGACCGCAATGGCCTCCACCGCGCCCGCCGCGCCCAGCAGGTGCCCGGTCATGGACTTGGTAGAACTGACGGCCAGCTCGTGGGAGTGGGCGCCGAAGACGTGCTTGATGCCCTGGGTCTCGTGCAGGTCATTGAAGTGGGTGCTGGTGCCGTGCGCGTTGATATACCCCACCTGCTCGGGGTTCACGCCCGCCGTCGCCAGCGCCATCCGCATGGCGACCTGGGCGCCGCGTCCCTCGGGGGCCGGGAGGGTGATGTGGTGCGCGTCGGCGCTGGTGCCGTAGCCCACGATCTCGGCGTAGATAGTCGCGCCGCGAGCTTTGGCCTTCTCGTAGTCCTCCAGCACGACCACACCCGCCCCCTCGCCCAGCACGAAGCCGTCGCGCGAGGCGGAGAAGGGGCGGCTGGCCTCCTGCGGGGCGTCGTTGCGGGTCGAGAGGGCCTTCATGTTGGCAAAGCCGCCGACCGCGATGGGCGTGACGGCCGCCTCGGTGCCGCCCGCGAGCATCACGTCCGCGAGGCCGAGCTGGATATAGCGGGCCGCGTCGCCCACCGACCCCGTGCCGGTCGCGCAGGCAGTGACCACCGTGCTGCTGGGGCCGGTCGCGCCGTAGCGCATGGCGACGTGCCCGGTCGCCATATTGGCGATCATCATCGGGATGAACATCGGGCTGATGCGCCCCGGCCCGCGCGTCCGCAAGACATTGGCCTGCTCCTCGAAGGTCTTGACCCCGCCGATGCCCGAACCGATCACGGCGCCCGTGCGCTCGCCACGCAGCTCCTCTTCAGAAAGCCCGCTGTCGCGCACGGCGAGTTCGGCTGCCGCGAGCGCGAGCTGCACGTAGCGGTCGAGCTTGCGGGCCTCGCGGGGGTCCACGAACCCGGAGAGGTCGTCCCGGACCTCGCCCGCGATCTTGCTGGCCACATCCGAGGGGTCGAAGTGGGTGATGGGGCCGATGCCGCTCTTGCCCTCGCGCTGCGCCTGCGCGAAGGCCTGCGCCCCCGTGCCGATGGGCGTCACGGGGCCGAGTCCGGTGATCGCCACGCGCCTGAGTCCTGTCACGCTCATGCTGCCTCCTGTGCCCTGGGGGTCAAGGGAGGAGCCGGGCAGGGCCACGGTTTCCCGCAAGCCTTCCCCGGCCCCCCTGCCCGCGTTTACTGCTGTGAGCCGATGTAGTCGATGGCTGCCTGTACGGTGCGGATCTTCTCGGCGTCCTCGTCGCTGATGGAGATGCCGAAGCGGTCTTCTAAGCCCATGATCAGCTCGACCGTCTCCAGGCTGTCGGCGCCGAGGTCCTCGACGAACCGGGCTTCGGGGGTCACCTTGTCCGCGTCCACGCCGAGTTTCTCGACGATCACGTCCTTCACGTCTTCAAATGTCGCCATGCTTTTAGTCCTCCTTGAACCTGAAGTCTCGCGCCAGTGTACACGCGCCGCCCAGGGCTGCCCGCGAAACTAAACAGGGTTCAGAAATACAAAACCCCCGGTGGTCCGGGGGCGTCCAGCGCGGCGCGGGTTATGTGGAGGGGCGAGAGGGCTTACTTCAGGGCTTGAATCAGGTAGCGGTGATCAGGCCCCGAGCGCACCGAGGATCGTGACGATCTCAGCGGCTTTGACAGGCCTTGTTCTCCGCTTCCCGCGCGTGGTAGGACGCTGCCTGCGTGACAGACGCATAGCACCCACCCCCTTTCCGCACCCGGAGTGGCCGCTCCGGGCACTTTCGCGTCGAATACGGCCCCGCTCGCTTGTTCCCCTGTCATGCAGCCCGTCCGTGCTGGACAGCGCGAGTTGACCTCAGTGCGGGTACAGTCCCCCGTCCACCCCGATGACCTGCCCCGTGACATACCCGGCGGCGTCCGAGGCGAGAAAGGCGACGAGGGCGGCCACTTCTTCCGGCTGACCGAAGCGGCCGAGGGGAATGCCGCCCAGGTACGTCTTTTGCACGTCCTCCGGTAATTGCGCCGTCATGTCCGACTCGATGAAGCCCGGCGCGACGGCATTCACGGTGATGCCGCGTCCGCCGTATTCCTTGGCGAGCGCCTTGGTCAGCCCGATCAGGCCCGCCTTGCTGGCGACGTAGTTGGCCTGGCCGGGGTTGCCCATCAGCCCGACGACGGAGGCAATGTTGATGATTCGCCCGGCCCGCGCCCGCATCATGTGCTTGATGGCGGCGCGGCTCGCGGCAAAGGCGCTGCCCAGGTTGGTGTCCAGCACGGCCTGCCAGTCCTCGTCCTTCATGCGGATGGCGAGGGTGTCGCGGGTGATTCCGGCGTTGTTGACGAGCACGTCGAGGCGGCCCATCGCCTTGATCACCTCCTCGACGAGCGTTCCGGCGTTCGCGGGCGTGGAGAGGTCGGCGCCGAACACCTGCGCGGGCACGCCGAGGCCCCGAATCTCCTCGGCGACCTTCTCGGCTTCCGTCTGGTTGCGGCCGTAGTGGACGGCCACGCCGAAGCCCGCACGGGCGAGCGAGAGGGCCATCGCGCGGCCCAGGCCCCGGCTAGAGCCGGTGACAAGGGCGATTTTCTGGGGTTGAGGTTCAGATTGGGTCATGGAAGTCCTTGCAGGAAAGCGGCCAGCCGCCAGCATGCAGCGGCCAGCCGGGAAGATTCAAAGCTGGGGGCTGGCGGCTGGAAGCTGGAAGCCCCTCACCTGCTCGGCCGTCCCCACATTCAGCGTCTGGGCGTCCGGCAGAATCCGTTTCACCAGCCCGGTTAGCACCGTGCCGGGGCCAAACTCCACGAAGACCTCGGCCCCGGCGTCGGCCAGCGCCCGAATCGTCTCGACCCAGCGCACGCTCCCGGTGATCTGGCGGGCGAGGAGGTCGGGGAGGGCGGCGGGGCTGGTGTTCGCCCCGGCGGTCACGTTGGCGTACACCGGAAAGGCGAGCGGCCCGAAGGCGGTGGCGTGCAGGTCAGGCGTCAGCCCGTCCCGCGCCGGGGCCATCAGATCGCAGTGGAAGGGCGCACTCACCTTGAGGGGAATGGCCTTGAGGCCCCGCGCCTTCAGCTCGGCGGCGGCGGCGTCCACAGCGGCCTGCTCACCGGAAATCACCGTCTGGGTGGGCGCGTTGTAGTTGGCGGGCTGGACGATGCCGGGGGTCGCGGCGCAGACCTCGCGTACCACCTCCGGGTCGCCCATCACCGCACTCATGGCCCCGGCCCCCACGGGCACGGCCGCTTGCATCAGCTCGCCCCTCTTGCGGGTCAGGCGCAGGGCGTCCGCGAGGCTCAGCGTTCCGGCGGCCACCAGCGCCGAATACTCACCCAGCGAGTGCCCGGCGGCAAAGGCCGGAGTCAGGCCTGTGTGGGCCTGCCACGCCCGGAACGCCGCGACCGACGCGGCCACGAGCGCGGGCTGCTGGTTGGCCGTGAGGGTCAGGCTTTCCAGCGGTCCTGTTTCGATCAGGCCCCGCAAGCCGGGCAGGGTGGCCTCGGCCTCGGCGTAGACGGCCCCGGCCTCGGGGAAGGCGGCGGCGAGGTCCGCGCCCATGCCGACCGCGTGCGACCCCTGTCCCGGAAACAGTACCGCTATGGTGGGGGCCGCGACCTTCACGCGGGCACCTCGGCGGGGGCGGCGGCGCGGGCTTGCAGGCTGGGCGCTCCGGCCCACCAACGCATCGTCCCGGCGGCCCAGCTCAGGCCACCCCCGAAGGCGACGAGGAGAAGCTGCTGCCCATCCTGAATGCGCCCGTCGTCCAGCGCCTCGCGCAGGGCCAGCGGTACGGTCGCGCTCGACGTGTTGCCGTAGCGGTCCACATTCACGACCGTCCTCGACATGGGCACGCCGAAGCGCTCGTTGGCGGCCTCGATGATGCGAATGTTGGCCTGGTGCGGGATGACCCAGTCCACGTCGCTGCTCCCCAGGCCCGTCTTGGCGAGGACCTCATTGCCACTGTCGCCCAGCACGCGCACGGCGAACTTGAAGACCTCGCGGCCGTTCATGCCCACCGTCTCCCCCATCTCGAAGCCGCCGGGCAGCCGGGGCGCGGCGCAGCGCAGGTAGAGGCTCGGTCCCCCCGCGCCGTCCGCCCCCAGCACGAACTGCTGAAAGCCGTAGCCCGCAGGCACCGGCCCCACGACCGCCGCGCCCGCCCCGTCCCCGAAGAGGATGGCGGTGTTGCGGTCGTCCTGGTCCACGATCTTGGAGAGGGCCTCGGCGCCGACCACCAGCACCCGCCGCGCCGTGCCCGCCAGAATCAGCCCCTGCGCCACGCTGAGGCCGTACACGAAGCCGCTGCACGCCGTCGAGAGGTCGAAGGCGGCCGCCCCGGTCAGGCCCACCTGCATGGCGATGAGTGCTGCCGTGGAGGGCATCAGCGCGTCGGGGCTGACCGTCGCGCAGATCACGGCGTCCACCTCGCGCAGGGCCTCCGGGTCGCGCGAGAGCAGGTCGCGCACGGCGGCCACGCCTACGTCGGAGGTGTACTCGTCCTCGGCCGCAAAGCGGCGCTCGCGGATGCCCGTGCGGCTCTCGATCCACTCGGCGTTGGTGTCCAGCCGCGCCTCGAAGTCGGCGTTGCGGATCACCTGCGCGGGGGCGTAGGCGCCCAGCGCCGTGATGCCCAGGCTGGGGCGGTGGGGGCTGGCCCCGGAATCGGTCGTCATGGGCCGACGCTAGCATTCTTTGAACAGCTGTTCAATGAATCGAGTTCAGTGTTCCGGCTGGGGTCAAAGGGCGGGGGGGCACGCCCCTGTGGACGTGCCCCCCCGCGCGTGTGGGTAGTGTTATTCCGACTTCTCGGTCTGGCCCTCGGCCGCGCCCGTTCCGTCCTGCTGGGCCGCGCCCTGCTCGGTGCCGCCCTCGCCGTCGGTCTGGGTGCCCTCGGTAGTCTCAGGGGTGCTCTCGGCCTGGGCCGACCCACCCGCCGTCAGCCCGGCGAGTGCCTGCTGGAGGCCGCGCTCGCGCACCATGCTGATGTAGTAGGCGTTCAGGCCGTTCGGCCCGAGCTGGCTCTGAAGCTGCTGGGGGGTCAGGTTGTTGGCCTGCGCGAGCGCCGTCATGGTCTGGCTGAACTCGGCGTCGCTGACCTGCACGTTCAGGTCCTCGGCGAGGCGCTCGAGGGCGAGGTCGCGGCGAACACGGCTCTCGGCGTTCTTGGCGAGGTCGGCCATGAACTCGTCGAGCTTGCCCTGCTCCTGCATGAAGGTCTCGTACTCGCCCCACTTCACGCCCTGGCGGCCGAGGTCGTCCTTGATCTCCTCGAGCATCGCGTCGCGGCGGCGGTCGAGCAGCGCCTGGGGAATCTCGACCTGCATCCCGGAGACGAGGTGCTCGATAAACTCCTCGCGGCGGGCAGCTTCGCCCTCCTGACGGGCGCGGCGCTCCAGTTCGGCCTTGAGGTCGGTGCGCAGGCGGTCGAGCGACTCGAAGTTCAGCGACTTGGCGAACTCGTCGCCCAGCTCCTGAAGCTGCTTGGTCTGCACGCCCTGCACCCGCACGCGGACGGTGTGCTCGGGGTGCTCGTGGTCGCCGTGTTGGTGGGCGGGCACAGTGATCTCGACCTCGTCGCCGACGTTCTTGCCGATGAGGGCGTCACGCACGTGCGCCTCGGCCACGTCGAGGTAGACGGGGTAGGACCCGCCGTCGCCCTCGCCAAGTTCCTCGATGGTGACCTGGTCGGTCGCCTCGATGGGACGCTCCACGGTCTGGAAGGTCGCGTTGCGCTCCTGCAGATCGGAGAGGGTGCGCTCCAGCACCTCGTCGGTGATCTCGGGGGCCGCCGCCGTGAGCTGCGCCGAGCGCCAGTCGCCCAGGGTAACTTCCGGGTAGGTCTCGCCGCGCACCGTGAAGGTGAAGCTCTGGCCGCTCTGGAGGGTGCCGGGGTCGATCTGCGCGTCGACGAGGTTGAGCTTCAGCTCGCGGGCGGCCTGCGGATAGTGGGCCTGCAGCAGGCGGTCGCGCACTTCCTGCTCGACGTAGCCCTTGCCCACGCGGCCTTCGAGCACCTTGCGGGGCGCCTTGCCGGGACGGAAGCCGGGCACGCGCACGTCGCGCGCGAGGCCCGCCCACACCTGTTCGTAGGCGCGGTTGACCTCGGCGGCGGGCACCGCCACCTGAAACTGCACCTTGTTGCCTTCCTTGCTGATCAGCTCTGCCATTGCGTCTCCCTGTTCGGCTGCCTGCCTCCCGGCTCCGCGCGGGTCTGCCCGCGTGTGCCCTGGAGGGGGCGGCCTTCCTCGTGTGTGCCGGTGCCGCTCCGCGTTCCGCTGGAGATGAAGCGCGGCGGCGGGCACGCGACATGCCGCCGCGCATCATAGAGCCTCGCGCACCTTTCGCGCGAGGGTCCACGGGCGCGGGGCAGGCGGGCGCGGCGCGAAAGAACTCCCCCGCCGCAGCGGGGGAGGCCAGCTCTTTGGTGCGAGGAAAGGGACTTGAACCCTCACTCCCTACGGGAACCAGATCCTAAGTCTGGTGCGTCTACCAGTTCCGCCATCCCCGCGCACCACAAAGAAAATCCCGGGAACCGCACCTGGCAGCTCCCGGGGGGTTGGGGTGGATTATGGGACTTGAACCCACGGCCTCCGCTTCCACAGAGCGGCGCTCTAACCAACTGAGCTAAACCCACCGCACGCGCCGCTTTCGCAGGCCCACACATCTTAGACGCGCCAGGGCGGGGTGTCAATCCGGGCGTGCCCTGCCCCGTTCCCCGCGCTAGCCTGTTCCCCACCTATGAACTTCACCCTGCCCGAGGACCTGCGGGACATGCAGGCGGCCGTGCGCGACTTCATGCTGGCGGTGGTCGAGCCGCGTGCCCGCGAGATCGAGGACACCAACCGGGTGCCGCCCGAGCTGATGCGCGGCGCCGCCGAGCTGGGGCTGTTCGGCCTGAGCATTCCCGAGGAGTACGGTGGGGTGGGGCTGGGCGCCCTGGGCCGCTGCGCCGTGTACGAGGCAATGGGGCAGGGGCACATGGGCTTCGGCGGGGTCATCAGCGCCCACGCGAGCATCGGCACGAGCGGGCTGGTCCGGCTGGGCACCGAGGAGCAGAAACGGCGCTTCCTGCCGCGCATGGCGAGCGGCGAGTGCATCGCGGGCTTTGCGATCACCGAACCGTCGAGCGGGTCGGACGCCGCCAACATCCGGACCAAGGCCGAGCGGCGGGGCGACGTGTACGTGCTGAACGGCACCAAGCACTACATCTCCAATGCGCCCATCGCGGGGCTGCTCACGGTCATCGCGGTGACGGACCCGGCGCGGGGCACGCGCGGCATGAGTGCCTTTCTGGTCGAGCCGCAGGGCACGCCCGGCATCACGATCGGCAAGATCGACGAGAAGATGGGGCAAAAGGGTGCCCTCTCCGCCGAAGTCATCTTCGAGGACGCCGAGATTCCCGCCGCGAACCTCCTCGGCCCCGAGCATCTGGGGTACCGCGAGGCGCTGGGCATCCTGACGAACGGGCGGGTGGGCATCGCCGCGCGGTCCACAGGCGCCATGCAGCGGCTGCTGGATCTCTCGGTGGCGCACGCCAAGACCCGCGAGCAGTTCGGCCAGCCCATCGCGGAGTTCCAGGCCGTGCAGTTCATGCTGGCCGAGATGGAGGTCGCCATCCAGACCTCGCGCCTGTTGTGGCAGAAAGTCGCCTGGATGGTGGAACAGGGGCAGGACGTGCGCCGCATGGCGTCCGTCGCCAAGCTGCACGCGACTGAGATGCTCTCGCAGGTGGCCGACAAAGCCGTGCAGGTCGCCGGGGGCATGGGCTACATGAAGGACTCGCCCGTGGAGCGGTACTACCGCGACCAGCGGCTGCTGCGGATTTATGAAGGCACCAGCGAGATTCAGAAGCTGATCATCGCTCGGGACCTGCTGGCCTAGGCCTCCAGCTCCATCAGCCACCAGCGCAGGAACTCCGGCAGCCGCTCGCGCCACGCGGGTTCGTCGTGCCAGTGGCCCTCCCCGACCGTCAGGCGCACCTCAGCCACTTTCGGGCGCAGGCGGGAGGCGAGGTCGTGGGTCAGACTCACGAGGGCGGCGGCGCTTTCCAGGCTGTCGCCCTCGTGGTCGCCCATGTCGAGCCACACGCGGGCGTGGGGGTCGGCGCGGCCTTCCAGCCAGCGCAGGAAGGCGAAGTCGGCGGGCCAGATCGCGGGGCTGAACACGCCGAGGGTGCCGTAGGTGCTGGGGTGACGCAGCCCCGCGTAGGCGGTGATCAGCCCGCCGAAGGAGGACCCGGCCAGCGCGACCCGCTGGGGCGGCACGGGGCCGAACCGCTCCCGCAGGTGCGGCAGCAACGTGCCCCGCAGCCAGTCGGCGTACTCGTCCGCACCGGACTCGAAGCCGTTCAGCTCGAAGGCGAAGGGCACGTAGCGGCGGCTGCGCTCCTCGTTCACGGGGAGGGCGGCGATGCGGCAGGGGAAGCCCGCGTCGGCCAGCGCCTGAGCGGCCCCCGCCGCGTCCCAGCTCTCGCCCGCAAAAGAGGGTCCCTCGTCGAACACGTTCTGGCCGTCGTGCAGGATCAGCAGCGGCAGGTTGCCCTCCGCCCCCTGGGGCCACCACAGCCGCACGGGTTGCTCGCCCCAGGGGGCCGCGAGCGCGACCGTCTCGCGCGGGGGGGCACTGCGGGCGGGGCGGCCCCGGCCCCCCTGCCCGTCCTGCCAGCCTGCCACCGGAAGGTCGAGGGTGGTGTCCCCATGCACCACGAGCCGGTGGGCCGGGGCGCGGCCTCCCCAGGCGTCCCCCTCCTCGGTGACGGTGCCGTCCGGAGACAGCGCCCTCACCTTCACGTTCAGCAGCGCCCCCTGGGGCAACTCGGCGGTGAGCGTCCCATCCGGGCCAAAGGTCCAGCCCTCCGGCTCGTCGCTCCAGCCCCGGTGCGTCCCGGTCAGGAAGAGGACGGCCCCCGGCGTGGGGGGTGGGGTGTGCAGCCGGAAGAGGACACGGGGCATGGCCCCCAGTATGCCCACACTTCCCATGAAGGCCGCTTCAGCTCTCCGTGAGGCCGCTGTCAGCCGGGCGGGCGTAGGATTTTGGCGTGGTGGACGGGCTTTGCCGACCCTCCGCCACAGCGGCCCAAGGCTTGCCCCCTCCCTAAAAAGTTGATATAGTTGCGCTCAAGTTTCCTGGCATCAACCTCGCCAGAGACCCCTTTTCAGAGTCATCTCGGGCGTTACAAAGGAGCCTTCATGCCCACTGCCAACCAACCCACCCCGCTGCCTGCCAACGTGCCCGTGTGCCCGGTGCGCGGCAGCGTCATCTACCCGACGATGGTGCAGCATATCGACGCCAGCCGTGCCCTTTCGATCAATGCGATCGAGGCGGCCATGGCGGGCGACAAGGTCATCCTGATCGTGTCGCAGCGCGACAAGGATGTGGACGACCCGCAGGGCGCCGACCTGTACGACGTGGGCACCGCCTGCAACGTGCTGCGCGTTCGCAAAAACCCCGACGGCACCGTGCAGATGCTGGTCGCCGCCGTGTCGCGCGCCCGCGTGACCCGCTACGAGCGGGGCGAGTACCTCACCGCCGATGTGGAAGCGCTGCCCACCGAGACGGGCGACACTGTCGAGCTTCAGGCGCTCGCCCGCGAGCTGCGCGAGAAGTTCGAGACGGTGGCCCAGGGAGGCCGCATCGGGGCCGAGAGTGTTCAGGCCATTCAGGGCAAGGACGATCCCGGCGAGATGGCCGACCACATCGCCTTTAACCTCGACTTCAAGCTGGAAGACAAGCAGGCGGTGCTAGAAGCCGCCCGCCTGACTGACCGCGTGCGCCGGGTGCTGACGCTGCTCGATACCGAGCAGGAGGTGCAGGCGGTGCAGGCCCGCATCCGCGCCCAGGTCAAGGAAGAGATCGACAAGAACCAGCGCGAGTACTACCTGCGCGAGCAGATGAAGGTCATTCAGAAGGAGCTGCAGGGCGGCGACGACGGCGAGGAGGGCGACGAGGCCGAAGCCTTCCGCGCCAAGATCGACGCGCTGGGGCTGTCCCCCGAGGTCAAGAAGGAGATTGACCGCGAGGTGAACCGCCTCGCCCGGATGCACCCCGACGCCGCCGAAGCGTCCGTGATCCGCACCTACCTGACCTGGGTCACCGAACTGCCCTGGAACGTGCGCAGCGACGACCGCCTCGACGTGGCCGAGGCGGCCGGCATCCTGGACGAGGACCACTACGGGCTAGAGAAGGTCAAGGACCGGGTGCTGGAGTTCCTGGCCGTGCGCCGCCTGCGCCGCGAGCGGGCCGAGCGCGGCGAGCTGGACGCCGCCGAGGTCAACAAGGGGCCGATTCTGGTGTTCACCGGCCCTCCCGGCGTGGGCAAGACGAGCATCGCGCAGTCCATCGCCAAGTCGCTGGGGCGCAAGTACGTCCGCATCGCGCTGGGCGGCGCCCGCGACGAGTCGGACATCCGGGGCCACCGCCGCACTTACATCGGGGCGATGCCGGGGCGCATCATCCAGGGCATCCGCACGGCGGGCACCAAGAACCCGGTGATCCTGCTCGACGAGGTGGACAAGCTCGGCAGCAGCTACCAGGGCGACCCCTCGGCGGCGCTGCTCGAAGTCCTCGACCCCGCGCAGAACCAGCACTTCACCGACCACTACATGGGTGTGCCCTTCGACCTCTCGGAAGTGATGTTCATCGCCACCGCCAACTACCCTGAGCAGATCCCGGCGGCGCTGATGGACCGCATGGAGGTCATCGAGTTCTCCTCCTACATCGAGCAGGAGAAGCTGGAGATCGCCAAGCGCTACCTGCTGCCCCGGCAGCTCACGGCCAACGGCCTGAAGCCCAACCAGATCAGCTTCACGGACGCGGCGCTGGAGCGGCTGATCAGCCACTACACGCGGGAAGCGGGCGTGCGCAACCTCGAGCGCGAGATCGGCACCGTGGCCCGCAAGGTCGCCCGCCGCATCGCCACGGGCGAGGTCAAGCGCGTCAAGGTGACCGACAAGGAACTCGACCGTTACCTCGGCCAGGCCCGCCACGTGCCCGAGACCGAGGGGCAGGAGGACAAGGTGGGTGTCTCGACCGGGATGTTCTACACGCCGGTGGGCGGCGACATCCTGTTCGTGGAAACCAGCGTGATGCCCGGCAAGGGCTTGGTGCTGACCGGGCAGCTCGGCGACGTGATGAAGGAATCGGCCCGCGCCGCGCTGACCTACATCAAGACCAACGCCGAACGCTTCCACATCGACCGCGAGCGCATCGAGAACTCCGAGATCCACATCCACGTTCCGGCGGGCGCGATTCCCAAGGAAGGTCCCTCGGCGGGCGGCGCCATGGTCACCTCCCTGATCTCGGCCCTGAGCGGCATCCCCGCCCGGCACGACGTGGCGATGACCGGCGAGATGACGCTGACCGGGCGCTACCTGCCCATCGGCGGGCTGAAGGAGAAGGTGCTGGGTGCCCGCCGCGCCGGAATCAAGCACATCATCATGCCGGGGGCGAACGAGGGCGACCTGCGCGACATCCCGGTACATCTGCGCTCCTCCATGCGCTTCCACCCCTGCGAGACGGTGGATCAGGTGCTCGACGTGGCCCTGGTGGGTGGCCTGAAGGCCCTGGAAACCCCGCGCGGCGAGGCCACCGAGGTCGCTGCCCCGCCCGCCAAGCGCCGGGCGACCCGCCGCAGCACGGGCGCGAGCGCGTAAAGTCTTCTTCCCTCATCTCCGGCCTCCCGTTGCCTTCCGGCGGCAGGAGGTCCGTTCTTGTGACCCGGCCCGGCTCAGGCCCCACTATCCTGAGCCCATGACCGTCCCGCTGACGTTCCTGGTGGCGAGCCCCCATCTGCGCGGCAGCGCCTTCGAGGGCGCCGTGATCCTGCTGCTGGAACACGACGCGTCGGGCGCGATGGGCCTGCTCGTCAATGCGCCCCTGACCCAGAGCGTGGCTGAGCTGCTGCCCGATGCCCCCACCACCGGGGCAGGCACCGCCTGGGCGGGCGGCCCGGTTGAGCCAGGGGTGGGCTGGTGCCTGTACCGGGAAGCGCTGAACCTGCCCGGCGAGGTGCGGCTGGCCCCCGGCCTGTACGTGACGAGCAGCCTGGACGTGCTGCACGCGGTGATGGCCTCGGACCAGCCTTACATGCTGCTGCTGGGCTACTCGGGCTGGGGCGCGGGCCAGCTTACCGAGGAAGCCCGCGAGGGCACCTGGCTGTGGGTCGAGCAGGACATGCCGGAGCTGATCTGGGACGTGCCCGTGGGGGAGCGCTGGCAGGCGGCCCTCGACCGCCTGGGCGTGAATCCGGGGACGATCATGCCGGGCGGGGCGCAGGCCTGAGCGGTTGGGGCATCCGCGGCCCTTCTCTTGCAAAAGGTCGGGACCCGTGTTACTCTCCCTCTCGCGCCGGAAACGGCACGCGCCACGGTATTCGGCAGTAGCTCAGTGGCAGAGCATCCGACTGTTAATCGGACGGTCGTTGGTTCGACCCCAACCTGCCGAGCCAGAAGAGAGAAACCTCGTCCTAGACGGGGTTTTCTCTTTTTGTGTCTTGGGGACAGCAGGCGAGGCGCAGCCGTGATCGTGTGCTCTCCGGGGAGCGCCGGACACCTTGTCAGAAGGAGACGGGATGACCACCGACGAACTCTGGCAGCAGTTCTTTTTCCACCTCCAGGCCAAACGCCGCACCAAGGCTACCCTGCGGTACTACGCCACCACCCGGACCTCGTTTGGGCGGTTCGTGCAGGAGGGCGGCCTTCCGCAGGAAGCAGAAGCCCTCACGGTGCAGCACCTGCGGGCCTTCCTGCGGAAGCTGGAGGCCGATGGCCTCGCCCCTGGGGGCGTACACGCTCATGCCCGGGCTCTGCGGGCATTGCTGACCTGGGCGTATAGGGAAGAGCTGTTGAGCACCAACCCTGTGAAGCGCCTGGAGATGCCTACAGTGGACCGGCAGCGCCTTCCTGCGGTCTCGGGGGAGCAGGTCCAGCTTCTGCTCAAGACGTGCCGCAAAGGGCCACAGCCTCTGCGTGACTGCGCGCTGGTCCTGACCCTCTTCGATACCGGCATCCGCGTTCAGGAGGCTGTCAACCTTCAGCTGAGCGCCCTCCTCTTCGAGCGAGGGCTGCTGCGCATCCACGGCAAGGGCAACAAGGAACGCTTCGTCCCCATTGGGGCCAGAGCCATGCAGGCCTTGAACATCTACCTCCGCCGGGAACGTCGTCCCGCACATGCGGGTGTACCCAACGTCTTCCTCAGCCGCTCCGGCCAGCCACTGACCAAGAGCGGCATCAGCATCCGGCTGCACAAGTTGGCCCTGGACATCGGCGTGCCACGTGCTGACTGCGCCCCTCATACCTTCCGCCGGGGCTTCGCCGTGGAATTTCTGCGCAACGGCGGCGACGTGTTCACCCTCCAGCAGATCCTCGGCCACAGCAGCCTGGAGATGACCCGGCGCTACGTCACCTTTCTCGACGAAGACCTCAAGGCCGCACACCTGCGCTTCTCGCCCGGGGACCGGCTGTGATACCGCCTGAAGTTCAGCAGGCAGTGGAGCGCTACCGCCTCGACCCGGACGTCCTGAAGATTCTGCACCACGCGAAGTCCGGCCTCTGGCATGTCCGCAGTGGTGAGCGGTTGCTGCGCTGGGCTCTGGCAGACTCAAGCTCAGCGCCCCACATCCTGCGGGATGCGGCCATGCTGGCTGTCCTGGAACGTCATCAGCTCGCAGCCCCCCAACTCCTGGCCCTGGACCAGAGCGAGGGCTTCGTGGTGAGTGTGCAGACCCTGCTGATGCCCACAGCCCTGTGCGATGTCACCGAGGTCGGTCTGGAAGAGGCCGGTTGGCGCTCTCTGGGCGCCTACATCCGCGCTTATCAGGACCGACTTCAACTCCCGGACTTCAACCCAGAGCATCCGGAACAAGCCTGGGAGGAGGAGCTGCGCAGCCTGGAACGGCGCGGTGAGGTCGGCCCGCAGGACGCTCGCTGGCTGCGGCACTGGCGCTCCCTGCTACCTTGCGAAGGCAAGCGGGTCCTGACCCACGGCTACGTCCATCCTGCCTGGATCGTGGCTCACCCCTCGCGGCAACTCGTGCTGGGACTCACCGAGTGGAGCATCGCGGAGCACCGTGAGCCGGGCCATGACCTGCTCTGGGTGCCTCCCGAGGTCGTGCAGCATGTGCTGAACGGCTATGGCCCTAACGGCCTCCCGCGGCTCCTGCGCGCCAAGCTGAGCCAACTAGTCACGAGTGCGCAGGAGCCGCACACCACACGGCCCCTTTCTCTGGCCGATGAGTTCGAGAGATTTGTGCACACCCTTGAGCCCCCGCGGTGAGCCTCGCTGCGTTCCAGAGCACTTCGAGGAGCGGCTGTCGCCGCTAGATCATTCAGAGGTGAGGTGCGGCTCTACTTTGACGAGGTCTGCCAAGACCTGCTCCAGCGGACCTCGCTCCCCCGGTGGGGTTGACAGGGCCTTTAGAGTGACCGTAACCGGACGCTAAGCCTGCCGTCCTTCCACAACCCAGACAGCACCCCTGCACCCCGGAGAACCCGCTCCGGGGTGTCTCTGTCGTCGCCTCTTGCCCGGCTTTCCGGACGCCCTCAGGAGAACACCCCATGACCACGCCCATTTCCCCCACCCAGATCACGCTCATCTCTGAAGCCCACGCCCGTGGACTTACTGACGCCGCCATTGCCCGACATGCGGGCGTAAGCCTGAGTTCGGTCAAGCGCTGCCGCACCCGGCTCGGACTGAACACTACCTTCGTGCCCCAAGTGCGCGGGAAGGAGGGCGAACGCCTCCTTGCAGCCCAAGCGCGTGCGCGGGGTCTGCATGTGGCATGGGCAGCCAAGCACAACACGGAGTACGACCTCCTCGTCGAGGGCGTGCGCGTAGACGTCAAGACCTCCATGCAATGTTCCGACGGGACGTGGCGCTTCCGGCTCCGAGGAACCCGAACCAGCTTCAGCGGCGAGTACACCTATCCCAAGAACTATGCCTCCGACTGCGAGTACCTCGCGCTTGTCGCCCTCTACCCGGATGAAAGGGGGCCAGATGTGTATTTCGTGGAGAGCACCGCGGCACCGACGACCATCGTGCTGCGGCCGGGGGGCGTGTACGACGCCTTCAAGAACGACTGGACAGCGCTTACGCCGTGCTCAGGGTTGGTGGCATGATGTCCACCTCGCCTCTTACGATGGCTTTCTTCCTGGCGAAGAGGGCGTAGGCCTGGTCGGCGTCCTCCTGGGTGCGGGCATAGACGAGGGAGCCGCCCCGTACCTTGATCCTGAACGCCGTCAGGCCTAGCCCTGCCATGACCTCCTTCTCTGCGTCAGCGTTGTTGTCTCCAGCCGGACCAACATCACCGTACTCCCAGGTGTCCCGTTCCCTAAACGCCCGGTACATGGCGCTCGTCGGGGACCACATGGGGGCCAGGACTTCAAGGGTGTCCCGAGCGTTTTCCAGCGTCTCCTTGGCATTCTTGGACTTAACGAATCCGACCGCGGCCAGGACTTCTCTAGGTACACCCCCCAACTCATCTAGGACTTCGCGCGCGACGGCCTCGGTCGCCGCGCGCCACCGGGGGGTGTTGCTGTGGGGCTTGAAAGGCAGGATGGTCTTGTAGGGCCGAATGTTGACGTACGGTTTCAGGGCAGGAAGACGCAGAACGTCAGCGTCGGCAGCGATAACGCGCGGTGTTCCCTGCTTATGGACGATCCCATCGGCCTGCTGTCGTCCACGGTGCAGGAGTTGCAGATACTCGGTGGCTTCCAGGTACTGATGAAGCTGGTTGCGTCCCGCTTCGTCGTAGGGCAGAAGGGCGGAGAGCGTGTACTCCCGGTGCATCTTGGGCAGGCGCGGCGCCGTGAGGGCGATCACGTCGTGCCCCCGGTACTCGTTTTTGCCGCGTCCGGCGAACCAGTGGCCGCTCGTCGCGTCCGAGCCAAGCTGAACACCGGCCCGGTCATACACCGTCTTCAGGATGCCCTGCCACTGCGCCCCCTCATGCTTGAGACGTTGAGGGGTGATCAAAAGTTGGCCCCGCTCAGGGTTCTCCTTGTGCAGTGCCAGCAACTCCCCAGCGATGTGACGCCGCGTTTCCAGCCGACGCTCGCGGCCCTCGTCCATGACATCAAGTTCCAGCATCGGGGCCTCCTCGATCTCCAGAGGTGTGCCGAGCGAGAAGCGGTGGAGACGAACCTTGTGTTCCCGGAAGAGGGCCTCGTACTGCTCCTGCTGAGCGTAGGCATCCAGGATGATCGTCGGCATCGGCAACTCTAGCGGCCAGCGCAGGTTGTAACGGAACTGGAAGTTCAGCGTCTTCCCCCTCTGCACACCATGCAGCCCGAAGCGGTTGCTGATCGTACCTGTCTTGGCCGCGGCGAGATCTTCGTCGAACGTTCGGGCAAGGAGTTCGACAACGCGTGGGTGTCGGGGGGCGATAGACCGCAGCGCCTGCTCGAAGCTCACAGGGTCGTGGGGGATGGCCAGGAGGTGCTGCCAGAACGCCTCCCCGTACAGGCCGTGACCTGACACGATTTTTCGCACGTCTTTGGCGAACTCTCTGTAGCCTTCCCGCTCTCCGCTCTCGGCGGCTCGGAGAAGCTTGCCGAGCGCCTGCGCTGTAGGGTCACTCTGAGTGAGCAACGCGTCCGCCGTGAACTTCGGGGCATCCGGTGTAAGGCTGTCGATCAGGAGAGCGCCCAAAGGGTCCTCGTCGATGACCAGCAGGTCCGCACTGGCCAGGGCTGCCTGGAGTCCACTCCCGCCCCCGAAGATCAAGGGCAGGTGCGAGTGGCTGACGATGCGCACGGCGGGACCCGCGGGCCAGGCGAACTGCCCCCGGTAGTCGGCCCCTCGTCCCTGCTTCCGGAGGTGCTGCTCGCCGTACACGATCTCCGCGTCGAGTCCCAGATCGCGGAAGTGGTCCAGTGCTTCTTTCCCCAGTGAGGTCTCATCACGAGTGGACTGTGCGGCCCACAGCACGTGGCGCACCTTGCCACTCAGCAGAAGCTGCTTGATGGCCTCTCGGGTATGCCGACTCTTCCCACTCCCTGGTGATGCCACCATGACGTGGACCTCTGGATCAGCGGCAAGGGCATCTTGGATCAGGGCGCTTGGCGAGGTGGCATCGAAGGCAGGAAGCGTCACAGTGGCTTAAAATGCCGCACAGCCGCTTTCTGGGGCCTTACGGATTAGTTCTGCCATATCCATAACAAGAGTAGAGCTGGTTCTGGCGAGGTCAGGCTGGGGTCTGGATCCTGTTGACCGAAGGTCAACCCAACCGGAGCGAAGCGAGGGTTGGTAGGGCGAACAGTACGCAGCGTGTTTCGCGGCGCCTCTCGGCGCCAACCATTCAGTTTTGGGCTGGCCTGAGGACGATCTCACCCCTGAACGGTTCAGGTGCGTGAGCACCTGGCGCACAGTGTCGGCGCGTGCGGTGCGGTTCTCTTTTCAAAATCCCGCCCAGGGCAGGATTTTGGGGGATGACCCACAAGGGGTTGTCTCCGCGAGCACCCACACCCCCGAACTCTGGCGAGGTCGCCCCGCAACCCTGCGCCCGGCAAGGTTGTCAGGACTCCCCCCTACTCCCCCTGGGGTCCTGGAGTGCAAGGCCTACGCACTTTGCGAGAGAGGAGGGCACTACGAAGGTGTCCGCCTCCTGGCCCTGCCAACTCTCGCGGTTCCACGCAAGTCCAGGTGGGGTTGTGGGGGTGTCCACGCACAGGCGCCTGCCCTCACGCTGCGGGCTGTTCCTGCCTGCCGGGCGGTTCGGCTTAGGGCGCTCTCGCGCCCGGAACATTCAGGGGCGAGGCTTCCAGCCACGGCGCACCCTGGATGGAGCCGAGTGTCATTCCATCCTCTTCACCTTTCACGATCAGGGCGCACGGCCCTGAAGGAGATTCCATGCGTATTCCTGAACCGACCTATACCTTGGCCACCGTCGCTCCATCCTCGGCTGCGGAGTTCACCCCCGGTGACCACGCGCTGCTGCTGGCCGTTGGAGAACATGACTGGCGCGAGGAGCTGATCTGGGTGCAGGTCACCGACTGCCTCCAGGCATCCACACACCGTGCCCGCACCCTCCAGACCGCCGAGAGCTTCTCGGACCTTGCTGCGGGCGAATTCATCTACTTCCGCCCAGAACACGTGCTTCAACTCCAGCCTTGCGGGGCACGCTGTGTGGGACCGGACGGCGCGGTCCTGGCGTGAGCTGGAGTGGAGTTGCTGTCCAAGCTGCGCAGCCCGGCATGCGGGGCCTGACCTCACGTGCTGCCCCTCGTCAAGCCGAGATCCACCGGAAGTAGAGGCCCAACCGTCCCTGCCCCAGGGTGTAACGGCCTGTTTCAAGCGGCGATCGGGCGTTTCTCGCGCCAGCTCTGGCGGATTGTCGAGAGGTGTCACCACGCACGTGTGGTCGTCAGGCGCCCTGAACCTGTCCGTTGCTACACACCGCTTGGCGCGTGCGGAGCTTCTGCCTGCGTGTGCACACCCCCGACATCGCACCAACGCGTGCCGAGATGCGGCCCGCAGGGCTGAGCAGCGCCCGTATTCTGGAGCACACGATGCCAGCCAACACCACCGAGATCGAGCGCCGCCTGTGGGCTGCCGCCGACAACCTCCGCGCCAACAGCAAGCTTCGCAGTCACGAGTACAGCACCCCAGTCCTGGGCCTGATCTTCCTGGCCTACGCCGACCACCGCTTCACCGAGGCCGAGGCCCGGCTGGCCAGCGGCGGCAGTCGCCGCCGGGGTGGGGTCAGTAAGGACGACTATCAGGCCGAGGGGGTGCTCTACGTGCCCGAAACGGCCCGGTACTCCGCGCTCTTGAACCTGCCGGAGGGCGCCAACGTCGGGCAGGCCATCAACGACGCGATGCGGGCCATCGAGGAGGAGAACGAGGACCTGCGCGGCGTCCTGCCCAAGCTCTACAACCGGCTGGACAACTCCATCCTGGTGGCGCTGCTCAAGTCCTTCAACTTCTCGCAGATCGCCGGGGACCTTGAAGGTGACGCGTTCGGCAAGATCTACGAGTACTTTCTCGGCCGGTTCGCGCGGGACGAGGGCGGCAAGGGCGGCGAGTTCTACACCCCCACCAGCCTCGTCAAGCTGATGGTCGAGATCATGGAGCCCTTCCACGGGCGCATCTACGACCCCGCGTGCGGGTCGGGCGGCATGTTCGTGCAGTCGGCCCGCTTCGTCGAAGAGCACCGCCGCAACCCCAGCGCCGAGATCAGCGTCTACGGTCAGGAGAAGACCGCCGAAACCGTCAAGCTGGCCCGCATGAACCTCGCCATCCACGGGCTGAGCGGGGACGTGCGGCAGGCGAACACCTTCTACGAGGACCCGCACACCAGCCCCGGGAAGTTCGACTTCGCGCTGGCGAATCCGCCTTTCAACGTCTCCGGCGTGGACAAGGACCGCATCGGCGTGGACCCGCGCCTGCCCTTCGGCCTGCCGCGCACCGACAACGCCAACTACCTGTGGATGCAGTACATCTACTCCAGCCTGAACGAGCGGGGCCGTGCTGGAGTGGTCATGGCGAACAGTGCCAGCGACGCACGCGGCAGCGAGATGGAGATTCGCCGTCAACTGATCCAGGCCGGGGCCGTCGACATCATGCTGGCGACCAGCTCGAACCTCTTCTATACGGTCACGCTCCCCGCGACGGTGTGGTTCATGGACCGCCGCAAGAAGGGCACCCCCCGCGAGGACCAGGTGCTGTTCATTGACGCGCGGCACATCTACACCCCAGTTACGCGGGCCATCCGGGAGTTGAGCGACACGCAGGTCGAGTTCCTGGCGAACATCGCCAACCTGTACCGGAATGAACCCACCGAGGACCGCCACGGCAGCGCCGAGCTGATGGCCGAGCACTTCCCGGAGGGCACCTACCGCGACGTGCCGGGGCTGTGCAAGGTCGCCACGCGCGCCGAGATCGAGGCGCACGGCTGGAGCCTGAACCCGGGCCGCTACGTGGGGGTGCAGGCCCGCGCTGCCGATGACTTCGACTTTAGCGTGCGCTTGAGTGAGTTGAACGAGGAGCTGGAGACGCTGAACGCCGAGGCGCACGAGTTGGAGGAGCGAATCAGCGAGAACGTGCAGGCGTTGCTGGAAGGGGTCGGGACGTGAGCGAATGGCCGGAAGTCATCCTGAGAGACCTATGCTTCAACGTCCAATACGGTCATACAGCAAGCGCCAGTAAAACTGAGGTTGGTCCAAAGTTCCTCAGAATCACCGATATCGTGCCTGCTCTGATTGACTGGGAGGCCGTTCCCTACTGCGAGTTGACCGAGAAGGAGCAGCGAAAATACCTGCTCAAGGAAGGGGATATCGTTGTCGCTCGCACGGGCGCAACAACAGGTTGGGCGAAGCGAATTAAGAACCCACCGGAAGCCGTCTTTGCCTCCTACCTTGTGCGCTTGCAGCTTAGAAAGGGTGTGGACGCTGGCTTCGTTGGGGCTGTTGTCGAGTCGGCGGCCTACAAGGAGTTCATCCAGAAGCATATGGGGGGTGCGGCACAGCCGAACGCCAATGCCCAAGTTCTGACCTCCTTTCCGCTCAAGCTCCCCCCCCTCCCCACCCAGCGCAAGATCGCGGCCATCCTCTCGGCCTACGACGACCTGATCGAGAACAACACGCGGCGCGTGCGGGTGCTGGAGGAGATGGCCCGCGCCCTGTACCGCGAGTGGTTCGTGGAGTTCCGCTTCCCCGGCCATGAAGCCGCCGAGTTCGTGGAAGACGAGCAGGGGCGGAGGCCGAAGGGGTGGGAAGCTAAGGCGCTTGGAGACATCGCCTTCGAGACTCGCCGTGCCGTAGACCCAGCCAACCTTGACCCTGAGACACGGTATGTCGGCCTTGAGCACATTCCTCGTCGCTTGCTGGCACTAGGGGACTGGGGCCGTGCGGCGGACGTGCAGAGCACCAAGCTCAAGTTTGATGAATGGGACATCCTCTTTGGCAAGATCCGCCCCTACTTCCACAAGGTGTCTGTCGCGCCTGTAAGCGGCGTCTGCTCCTCAGATGCCATCGTTATTAAGGCCCTGCGGCCCGAGTGGTGGCCGCTTGCGGTCATGACTGTGTCGAGTGACGAGTTCGTGGCGCACTCGGTGCAAACGTCGAACGGTACCAAGATGCCGCGGGCCAACTGGTCGGTGCTCGTGAAGTACAGGGTGAATGTGCCGCCTGCGCCCCTCCTTGAGCGGTTCAACGAGTTGATCGAATCGGTCGTCAAGCAGGGAGGTGCTCTCACACTCCGCAACGCCAACCTCCGCCGCACCCGTGACCTGCTCCTCCCCCGGCTGGTGTCGGGCGAGCTGGACGTGTCGGCCCTGAACGTGCGGGGGCCAGGGCTGGAGACCGAGGACGAGCAGACGCGAGAGGAGGCGGTGGCGTGAAGGCGAAGGAATCCAAGCTCCTGAAGTTCCTGCAAGGCGAGAAGCAGTTTCATGTGCCTATCTACCAGCGCACCTACTCCTGGCTGCGCCCCCAGTGTGAGCAGTACTGGCACGACCTCCTGACAGCGGGCCGCGACGCCACGGTGGAAGCGCACTTCCTGGGGGCGGTCGTGTACATCGGGCGCGGCATCCACCAGGTCAGCGATGTCTCCCAGTACCTCGTGATTGACGGCCAGCAGCGCCTGACGACCACCTCACTGCTCCTGCTGGCCCTGGCCCGTCACCTGGGACCGTCGGGCGAGATCGTGCTCACCAGCGAGGCCGAGGACGGCTCGGTCAGCGAGACCAGGATCACGGCGGCCCGCATCCGCGAGAACCACCTGATCAACCGGCACGAGGACGGCGGCGACGGGTTCTACAAGCTGCTGCTGACCCAGTCCGACCGCGAGACGCTGCGGCGCCTGCTGGACGGCGGCCCACTGCCTGACACCGCCAGCCCCCGCGTACTGGAGAACCTGCGCTTCTTCGAGGAGCGCCTGGGGAACGAGGACGTGGACCTGCGGGACGTGTACCGGGGCCTCCAGAAGCTCGTGATCGTAGACGTGGCGCTGGAGCAGGGCAAGGACAACCCGCAGCTCATCTTCGAGAGCATGAACAGCACCGGCCTCGACCTGACCCAGGCCGACCTGATCCGCAACTTCGTGCTGATGGGCCTAGAGCCGAAAGCGCAGACCAAGCTCTACACCGGGTACTGGAAGCCGATGGAGGACCGCTTCGCGGGGCGGGACCCTCAGGATTTCGACCGCTTCGTGCGCGACTATCTCAGCCTGCGGGTTCCGACGAATACCCCGGCGCGACTGGATCAGGTGTACGCCGCCTTCAAGCGGTACGCCCTGGGGCACAAGGACACCGGGGCGCTGGTGCAGGACCTGGCCGAGATGTCCCGCTACTACGCGGCCATCCTCGACCCGGCGGCAGTGGAGAAGGACGCCGACGTGCGCCGGGCGCTGCTCGACGTGGCGGCCCTGAAGCTGGAGGTGGCCTTCCCGTTCCTGCTTCAGGTGTACGCCGACTGGCAGCAGGGCGTGATCGGGAAGCCGGAGTTCTTGCAGGTGCTGCGCCTGACCGAGTCCTACCTGTTCCGGCGGAGCATCTGCGGCATCAACTCGCAGGGGCTGAACAAGCTCTTTCCGGACCTGCCGCGCCGCATCGACCCCACCGACTACGTGCAGAGCCTTCAGGACGCCCTCTTTGACCTCAAGACCTACCTGCGCTTCCCCCGCGACGGCGAGTTCCGGGAGGCGCTGGCGCACCGCGACCTCTATCAGGTCAAGCGGCTGTGCGGGTACGCGCTGCTCAAGCTGGAGAACTTCGAGCACAAGGAACCCATCTCGCTCGGTGGCCTGACCATCGAGCATGTGCTGCCTCAGACCGAGAACCTGG
Source organism: Deinococcus sp. NW-56 (assembly GCF_002953415.1). NCBI lineage: Bacteria > Thermotogati > Deinococcota > Deinococci > Deinococcales > Deinococcaceae > Deinococcus > Deinococcus sp. NW-56. The sequence goes on from NZ_CP026516.1 coordinate 2,258,291, forward strand.
CCCCGGAATGGCAGGCGATGCTGGGACCGGATGCCGAGCGGGTGCAGAGCCGGTACCTGCACACCCTGGGGAACCTGACGCTGACTGGCTACAACAGCGAACTCAGCGCCCGGCCATTCGTCGAGAAGCGCGACATGAAGGGCGGTTTCAAGGACAGCCACCTGCGCCTGAATGCCGACCTGGCGAAGCTCGACGAGTGGAACGAGGCCCAGATTCAGGCACGGGCCGAGCGCCTTGCCGCCCTCGCCGTGAAGGTCTGGCAACCCCTGGAACCCTCCGAGGAAGCGCGGGCACGGGCTGACGAGAAGGGGCGCAAACCCCCGAAGGTCGAGCGCAGCGTCGAAGATCACCTCCAGGGCGCGAGCACCGAGTTGCGCGAGCTGTTCGAGGACGTGCGCGAGGGGCTGCTCAACCTGCATGAGGACGCCGCCGAGCACCCGCTGGCGGTCTACATCGGGTACAAGGCCGGGACGAACTTCTGCGACCTGACGGTGCAGACAGGAGCCAACAACCTGCGCTGCTGGCTGAACCTGCCCTACGGGAGCCTGGTCGACGCCACTGGACGCGTGCGCGACGTGACTAACATCGGTCATCACGGCAACGGTGACGCCGAGGTCATCCTGCGGCCCGGCGACGACGTGGAGTGGTTCCTGGGCCTGGCAGGGCAGGCGCTGACCTATCAGGTGGCTCGCCAGCAGTCGACCCCCTCCGGCGTTCAGCAAGCGCTGGAGAAGCTGCCAGCTCCCGTCCGCGAGGTCTTCTCCGAGTTGGAACGTCGGGTGCTGGCCCTGGCCCCGGACGTGACCCTGAAACGCAATAAGTGGTACCTGTCCTATCGCCAGCGCCAAGCGTTTTTCGAGTTGAAGCCGCTCGTGGATTCTCTATCCGTCTGGACACGCGTGGGCGAGGAGGGTACCGGCATTCCGGAGTCAGACCGGCCCGGCTGGGAACCAACTAAATGGACGAAGTGGTGGCGTCGGCGGCTGCGGACGGTGGCGGACCTCGACGCGACGTGGCCTGCGGTGCAGGCGGCCTTCGAGGCGCAAGTGGAAAGTGAAAGTCGGTCTGAAGTGTTGCCCACGGTGGAAGAGTTCATCCAGGCGCAGCCGCCGCAGGTGCAGGCCATTCTCCAGGCTGTCCTCGCCCAGAGTGAGCCCTTCTTGCCCCAGCGCACACGGGTCAACAGGGCGCAAAAGTCCTTCAGCCTCGACGTACAGGCAGGGGGCAGGTGGATACCCCTCCTAGAGTTGGAGCCGAAGGCCGAGGACCGGGTCAGGCTGTATCTGTATGGGGCTTTTAGTGAAACCGATGTGGTCGGGTTTGAAGAGGAGGCTGCCGTGCGACAGGAGTTCCTGTACCTTCACCTCCACACTCCTCAGGCCGCCGACCGTTTCCGACCACTGATCGAGGCCGCATACGCGCGCAAAGTGCTAGCCAGCGCTGCCAGGGCCGAGGGCATGGTACCCGGCGGTGCAGTGGAGGCAGAGCGTGCGTGACTACTCCGAGGCGCGGCTGGTCGAGGAGACCTGCCTGACCATCCTGCGCGAGCTGGGCTGGCAGACGCTCGACGCCACCCACGAGGTGCTAGGCCAGGAGGGCACCCTGGGCCGCGAGAGCCAGCGAGAGGTGGTGCTGACCCGTGACCTGCGCTCGGCCCTGGTGCGGCTGAATCCCGGCGTGCCACGCGCGGGCATTGAGCAGGCGGTGGAAGTCCTGACTCAGGACCGCTCGGCGCTGTCGGCAGTGGCCGCCAACCAGGACCTACACCGCCTGATGCTGGACGGCGTCCCCGTGCTGATCCCCGATGAGGAGAGCGGCGGCGAAAAGACCGAGCGGGTCCGGGTGTTCGACTGGGACCAGCCGCAGAACAACGCCTTCCTCGCCGTGCAGCAGCTCACGGTCAAGAGTGACCTCTACACACGCCGGCCCGACGTGATCGGCTTCGTGAACGGCCTGCCGCTGGTGTTCATCGAGCTGAAGTCCAGCCACCGCCGCCTCAAGAACGCCTACCGCGACAACCTGCGCGACTACCGACACACCATCGGGCATCTCTTCCACCCCAACGCTGTGCAGGTCCTCTCCAACGGCACCGACGCGGTGGTCGGCAGCATGACCGCGGGCTGGGAGCACTTCGCCGAGTGGGTGCGGGTGGAGAGCGAGGACGAGCCGCGCCGGGTGGGGCTGGGGACCCTGCTGCGCGGGGTGTGCGCTCCCGCGCGGCTCCTCGACCTCGTCGAGAACTTCACTGTCTTCCTAGAAACGCAGGGCGGCGTGGCGAAGATCCTGGCCAAGAATCACCAGGTCCTCGGGGTGAACAACGCGCTGCGGGCGCTGGGAGAAGCCGGGCAGAATCGGGGGCGCCTCGGCGTCTTCTGGCACACCCAGGGGTCGGGCAAGAGCCTCAGCATGGTCTTCTTCTCCCGCAAGGTCTTGCGCAAGGTTCCCGGCAACTGGAGCTTCCTCGTCGTCACCGACCGCGACGAGCTGGACCAGCCTGCGTATGCTGGCCAATCCGGCACCCGCTGCTGGAGTTATCCGGCCTCCAGGAATGGAGTTATCCGGCACCCTCCCAGCCAACGGACGAGCTGTCCCCATTATGAAAGGCTGACCGTCTCCGGGGTCAACTTCCTGCTCTTCTTTCTGAGGCTTTCTCCCGAAGTTCGATCCGGTAGGCGTGATGCAGGACGCGATCCAAGATCGCGTCCGCCAGCGTGGGATCTCCCAGATTCGCGTGCCAGGCCGGGGTCGGGAACTGACTGGTAATGATCGTCGAAGCCCGTTCATAGCGGTCATCCAGAATCTCCAGCAAAATCCTTCGACCTTCCGCTGTGGGCACATCCAGCCCCCAGTCATCCAGAATCAGGACGTTCACCCTGGCGATGCTCGCCAGGAGCTTCAGATACCGTCCATCCCCTTTCGCCAGGGTCAGTTCCTGCAACAGTCGCCCGGTTTGCGCATACAACGCCGTGAAGCCCTGACGGCAAGCCTGGTGCGCCAGGGCACACCCGATGAACGTCTTCCGACGCCCGTGGGGCCGGTGATGATGACCCCCCTTTTTTCGGCGAGCCACTGACCCTGGGCCAGTGAACGCAGCAACCGGGCATCCAGCCCCTCGGGTGTTTCACATCCACCTCTTCCAGGCTCGCATTGACCTTCAAACGCGCCGCCGTCAGGCGGCGCTGCAAGCCCCGGGTATCCCGGCAGGCCCGCTCACGGTCGACCAGCAAGGTGAGTCGTTCCTCGAAGCTCAGCTCGCGGAGACCAGGTTGTTCCTGTTGTTCTTGCAAAGCGAGCGCCATGCCATCGAGCTTCAGGGCGCGCAACTGTTGAATCACCGGATGGGGCAACATGTCAACCTCAATTCAGGGTGCGCTCGGCACCCGGTTCGTCGATCTCTGCGAAGTACCCAGGACCACGCAGATTGCTGTGGTCGGCTACAGGGAGTGCGGTGGGGGCATCGGGGAGTGGCGCTTCGTCCAGACGGTGCTTCAGGATGGATTTCACGCTCTGCAAGCTGTGCGCTTGCAGAGCCAACGCCCGCCGACAGGCCGCTTCCAGCCGCTCCCCGTACTCGCGGTGCAGGCGAAGCAGACCCGTCACGACGCGCTTTCTCTGTTCAGGATGTTGATCTCCGTCGAAGATGGCGCGCACCAGGGTCGTCGTGGCCTCCCCAATCTGCTGAGCCTGACCCAGGAGTTGGTCCGGACCCACCTCGCGGTAGTACCGGTGGTGGGCGGGCATGTGGTCCGGCACCGTGGTCTGTTGCCGGGCCGACGTCAGCGCGTCGGGGACCCGGTGATGAACCGCGATCCGTACGCCTGAACGGTAGATCTCGATCAACCGCGCGGTGAGTCGCAGATCCACCCGGGTCTTGACGTGGTGATGGGGCACGCTGTACGCGTGCCCCTGGACGACGACGTGGTAGTCCAGACCGACCGTGGCGTGCTTCCACTCGGCCACCTCGAAGGGCTGGGCGGGCAAGGGGCGCAGCAGGGGTTGATCCAGGGTTTCGAACTCACTGCGGCGACTGCCTGGCCTCTTCTGAAAGGGTTGCCCATTGAGGGTGTTCAGCAGTTCCCAGACCGCTTCGTTCGCCTCGGACAGGCTGAAGAACACCCGGTCGCGCAGCGGGGCGAGAATGCGGCGTTCCACGATCTGCACGTGCACTTCCACCAGGGCCTTGTCTTTGGGTTTGCGGACCCGGGCAGGGATGACGGCGACGTCGTAGTGCTGTGCGAATTCCTGATAGGTGCGGTTCAGCTCGGGTTCGTAGCGGCTGGCGTGGGTCACGCCAGCCTTGAGGTTGTCCGGGACGATGATCTCGGGCACTCCACCGAAGAAGTCCAGCGCCCGGACATGCGACGCGATCCAATCGTGAATGCCCTGGGTTCGGGTCACTTCGGCGTAGGTGTAGTCGCTGGCACCCAGGGTGGCCACGAACACCTGGCCAGCCTGGACGACCCCATTCCTCGGGTCGGTCAAGGGCAACGTCAGTCCGGCGTAGTCGACGAAGAGCTTCTCACCTGCCCGGTGGGTCTGGCGCATGGTCAGGCCCGTTGTGGCCTTCCACTTCCGGTAATTCTCGTTGAAGGTTGCGTATTGCCAGCCGTCCGGATGGTGCCGACGGTACTCTTCCCACAGCAGTTGACGAGTGACGCCTTTGCGCCGCAGTTCCCGGTCAATGGCGGCCCAGTCGGGCTGGTGGGTGACACTGACGGCAGCCTGCTCACGGGTACGAAAGAGCAGCACTTCGAGCTGGACATCGTCCAGCTCTGGGGGAGAGGCCAGCTCAGCCCCGCTTGCTGAGCGCGTGCGACGTAATCCTGCACGGTGCTGCGGGCGAGTTGGACGCTTTGTCCAATGAGGCGGTCACTGAGCTTCAGTTCCAGTTTCAACCGCAAGACTTCCCTGATTTTTCGCATGGACGCTCGCTTTCTGGTCATCCTGCAAGGATGACCAGGGGAGTCTCGTCCGCGACCGGAGGGTGCCGGAATCAACCAGCGCAGGGTGCCGGATTAGACCAGCGGAAGGTGCCGGATAACTCCAGCGACCCCCGCCGGATTACGCCAGCGTACGCACCAGCAGATCTACACCACCTTCGCCCGCACGGGAACCGTGCAGGAACCCGAAGACCGGGTCCGGGCGGGAAGTGGGGCGCACCTCAAGGAGCTGCTGCGCGAGGACCACCGCTACCTCTTCACCCTGATCCAGAAGTTCCATGCGCCGCAGGGCGAGGTCTACCCGCAACTCTCGGCCCGGTCCGACGTCATCGTGATGACCGACGAGGCGCACCGCAGCCAGTACGACCTCTTCGCCGGGAACATGCGGGCGGCGCTGCCGAACGCCTCCTTCATCGGCTTCACGGGGACCCCCCTGATGGAAGGGGAGGAGAAGACCCGCGAGGTCTTCGGTGATTACGTCTCGGTCTATAACTTCTCCGAAGCGGTGCAGGACCGCGCCACGGTGCCGCTGTACTACGAGAACCGCATCCCCGAACTCCAGCTCACCAACGCGGACCTCCAGGCGAACATGGAAGACCTGCTCGACCGCGAGGGCGTGGACGAGGACGCCGAGCGCCTGGTCGAGCGCGAGTTCTCCCGCGAGTACCAGCTCCTCACGCGGGACGACCGCCTGGAGAAGATCGCCGGGGACCTCGTGCGGCACTTCCTGGGGCGCGGCCAGTTCGGCAAGGCGATGGTGGTCAGCCTCGACAAGGCCACCGCCGTGAAGATGTACGACAAGGTCCAGCGCCACTGGCAGGACGAGATCACGGCGACCGAGGCCGAGCTGTCCGCCGCCTCTGGTGACGCCCGCGACGCCCTGCTGGGCCTCCTGCGCTTCCTGCGCGAGACCGACATGGCCGTGGTGGTCTCGCAGGCCCAGAACGAGGTGGCGGACTTCCGCGACAAGGGGCTGGACATCACCCCGCACCGGCGGCGCATGGTCACCGAGGACCTGGAGGGGAAGTTCAAGGACCCGGCGAACCCGCTGCGGCTGGTGTTTGTGTGCGCGATGTGGATGACCGGCTTCGACGCGCCGAGCGTAAGCACCATCTACCTCGACAAGCCGATGCGCAACCACACCCTGATGCAGACCATCGCGCGTGCCAACCGCGTGTGGGAGGAGAAGGTCAGCGGGCTCATCGTGGACTACGTGGGTGTATTTCGGAACCTCCAGCGGGCTCTTTCCATCTACGGCGCTGGGAATGGCTCGGGGGTCGGCACAGGCGAGACCCCGGTAAAGAACAAGGACGAGTTGCTGGCCGCCCTGCGCGCCGCCATCGGGGAGGCCGAGGCCATCGTCACGGCGCACGGCGTGGCTCCTGAGGCCATCATCGCGGCCAGCGGTGAGACCAAGCTTGAATTGATCCGCGACGCCACCGACGCGCTGCTGGCCGGAGACGACGTGCGTAAGCGCTTCACGGATACGGCGAACACCGTGAACCGACTGTTCAAGGCGGTGTTGCCCGACCCGGCGGCGCAGGCTTTCGCGGCCGAGCGTGCCTTGTACCTCGTCCTTGCCGAGCGCCTGCACTTGGAGGACGACGAGCCGGAGGTGGAAGGCGTCATGCAGCAGGTGGAAGATCTGCTCGACACGTCCGTGGCCGCTTACGGCTACGTCATCCGCGACGGCACCTCGCGTCTCGACCTGAGCCAGGTGGACTTCGAGAAGCTGCGGGCGATGTTCGAGAAGACGCCCCGCCAGCGCACTGAGGCTGAGAAGCTGCGCGCGGCCCTGAACGGCGAGGTGCAGCGTCTGACCCGGCTCAACAAGACCCGCGTAAACTACGCGGCCCGGCTTGAAGCGATGATCCAGGAGTACAATTCCGGCTCCGCCAACGTGGAGGCTTTCTTCGAGGAGCTGATGCGCCTGGGCCGCGACCTCAGCGAGGAGGTCAGGCGTGCCGTGCGTGAAGGGCTGACCGAAGAAGAGCTGGCAGTCTTCGACCAGATCACAGCGGTGGAGGCCCCCCTCAGCGACGCTGACCGCGAGGCCGTGAAGGCGGTGGCACGGGGTCTCCTCGCCAAGCTCAAGGCCAACTGCCTGGTGCTCGACTGGCGCAAGAAGCAGCAGGCCCGCGCTCTGGTGCGGCAGGCCATCCGTCAGGAACTCGACGCCCTGCCCGAGCAGTACAACCAGACCGAGTACGACGCCGCGGTGACCGCCGTGTACGCCCACGTGTACGAGGCGTACCGGAGTAGAAATGAGCACATCTACACCGAGATCCGTTGATAACCTGACACAGCCCAGAGCATTCGGCTGGAGCGAAAGGAGGCTGGTTTGAATCAAGCAGGACGCGCCGTGATTAAGGCACAAGCCAAAAGGTACGAACATGCACTTCAGGTCTTCAAGGACACTGTCGAGCAGGTGATCGACGAACTAGAGCAGCTTAAGGAAGAAGAGCAAGAGAAGTTCGATAATCTAAGTGAGGGGCTACAGCAGGCGGAGACAGGGCAAAAACTCGAGGGAGCTGTAGATTCCCTGGATGGCTTGATCGACTCCCTGCGTGAACAAGGAGACCTCGACGAGGTTGATTTTGATGAGGCTCTAGACCTGTAAGAGCGAGCCTTGAATTTACTGTCCCGAGGATCAACGGGACGCGCTGATCCTCAGGACAGAAGTAGCGTCACCTCCTGTCCCTGCAGCAGGTGACGGTGTGACAGTTCCAGCACCTCCCGCCTCTTCAGGGTTAGCCGCTCGCCGCCATGTGTCACCAAAACCCGGCGGAACAGGTCCTCGCGGTGGCGCTCTTCAGCCAACTCCGGCTCGGTCTGCTGCAACTCGCGCATCAGGGCGGCGAGTTCGAGGGGCGGGATGTCCGTCAGTTCTCGGGGCCCACGCTCACGCAGGCGGACGGGAGCCGCACCCCGCACACGGACGACCTTCTCGACCTGTCCGGGCAGGCCGTTCTCGTCATTCTGCTCGAACACCCCAAGCCGCACGCCAAGCGCGGCGGCCTTGTTGAGCTGGCTTTGTAGGGTTTTGCCGTAGGCCAGGCCTGCGGCTCTGGCATAGCTACGGTACGCCACCCGGCACAGCATCGGCCCTTCGGCCTCGATGATCTGCCTCAGACCCTCGACGACCGGTTCCAGCGTCGGCAGGTCGCGCGGATCGGGCAGGATATCCAGTACTGCCTGGGTGTAGGGCGCGAGCATCACGTCGGGCAGGCTGACCAGGCTGAGCGGCTCCTCTAGGGTCACCTTGTTGTCTGAGCCGTTCATGTCGGCGGTCTGTTTAGCAGGCAGGCCCTCCATGTCTGCGCCGGGGATAGTGGCGTGACCAGCGACTCCCTCCGGTTCTGCCTGAGGCGCGAAATTGCGTGGATCGCCTTCCGGGTACACACCGCGTTCGTCCAGCGTACGCCAGAGGTCTTCCAGAGCTGCTTCCGGGTCGCGGGTGTAGGTGCTGCCGCGCACCCTCCAGAACTGCATCCCGGCACGTTCGAGCACCTGCTGGCGGTGAAGATCTGCCCGGAACTGCTCTGCGCCGTGCCAGCGGTCGCCGTCGCACTCTACGGCGAGGCGGCCCCGCAGCCCTTCCACCACTAGGTCGATGCGGTAGCCGTTCATCTCGTACTGCGGGATCACGCTGTAGCCGCGCTCCACCAGCCGCAGGTACACGTCCAGCTCGAACCAGCTGTCGAACGGTCTGGGCGCATTGTTGCGGGCGCGCCCTGGTCGAGCAGCCTCAGTCCGCAGGTCCCGGATGCGTGCAGCTTGCAGCGGCTGGAACTGGGCCAGCTCCGGATTTCGCATGTGCCCGATCAACGAAGCGCGCAGGTCGTCGGGGTGGAGGTCGGGCAGGTCGACGCTGTGGAAGAGCCAGAGCTGGTCGCGTGCACGGCTGGCGGCCACGTTGTAGCGGGGCTGGAAGATGGCGTCGTCCCTGGAGCGCTTGGCGGCTCGCTTCCCGTCGGTGGGGCTGTCCACCATGCTCAGGAACATCACGTCGCGCTCGTCACCCTGGAAGCTGTAGGCGTCACCGCACACGACCTTGCGCTCCTCCAGTTCCCGCTCGGGCACCTCAGCGCGAAGTAGCGAGGCAATCTCCTCTGCCTGCTCATCCCCCACAAGGCTGATCACGCCTATGGTCTTGGGTCTCCCCTCCGCGTCGCGGTAGCGGGGATCTTGGATGCACTTCTTGATCTGGTCGACAATGGCCCGCGCCTCCGCCGGGTTGGACTTCCCGTATCTGAACCCCTCCGGGATATGCCGGATCATCAGCGGCTCCAGACGGCTCGCGCCGAACTGCCGCAAGGCGATCAGCGGCTGGTCCTCGTAGCTCAGGTCGCTGGAGAATTTGATGATCTCCGGCATACAGCGGAAGTGCTCCCGCAGGCTGATGCGGTCGGCGTAGGTGTACGCCCCAAAGCCGAAGAGGCTGGCCTTGCGCTCCCCCAGAATCTCGGGGGCGGGAAGATCCGAGAGAAACTGCTTGACCAGGGCATCCACCCGGTCGGTCTGAAGGCCCACCCCTTCCGGCTCAATCTGCTTGTCGTCGCCCACGATGATGACCTTCTTGGCGATGAAGGTCAGGAACAGACTCTCCGGCCCGGCCTGACTGGCCTCGTCGACGATCACCACGTCGAACATGCCCGGCTTCATGCTGAAGGTCTCGCCGACGAGGTGCAGCGGCATGATCCAGGCAGGAATGGCGCTCCGGGCATCTTCCAGCGCGGCGCGGGCTGCTTGCCGGTGCCGCTCGGCGTGTTTACCGTTCCCCTTGCCCAGGCTCTTCATGGCCCGTTTCCACCGCTCTAGGCCCTGCTGCTCACGCTGCGTCAGGCGGTTCAGCGTGTTGGTCCAGGCCCGGTGGGTGGCGAGGTCACGCAGGGTGTCCCGGATGCGCTGACGGCACGCGGCCAACTGCTGGCGGACCTCCACCTCGGTGTCGGGATTGGAGATCCGCGCCAACTCGGCGTCTGCCCGCATCCAGCGCCAGGCGGCCTCGAAGGAGGCAAGCCGCTCGTCCCACTCCGCTGCTTCCGGGTTTCCCCGGAGTTCATCAGCCAGGACCGGAGCGCTGACGCACAGCTTCTCCAACAGTTGTTCGCACTCACGCAAAAGCTCCCGCCGGGCCGAGAGCTGGACGACTCGGAGGTAGGCCTGGCCGTAAGTGTCAGCGTCACGGGCTTGGATGGCCTGCTGCAGCTCCGCCAGGACCGGGTGTGCCCCAGGCAGGAGAGACAAGGACTCCAGAGCCGGAAGCAGGTCGTTCAGGACCCGGCGACTGGCCGCAGCCGCGGCCTCTGCGCTGGCTGCCTGCAGCGCCGCCATCAGGCTGTCCAGCTCAGCGGCATCCCACCAGCGCGGCTCGGGGAGGCCAGGCACCTTGCGCGTGGCGGTCCGGGCTCGGGCAATCCGGTCCATGACCGCGTCCAGTCCCTTAAGCGCCTCCTGTTGCTCGCGCAAAGCCACCAGGCGCAGTTTCACGGGACCGCTGACTGGAGCGCCCACACCCCTCCACAACTCTTCGAGACGCCCCAGCCTGCCGTTCAGGTCGAAAGCGTCGATCAGCTCTTGCAGCACAGGCGGGGTGTCGGCCGCGCGTCCTCCGACCTTGATCTCTTCGCGCAGGTACTGACGATTTTTGACGGCTGCGGGTTTCCGCAGGAAGTTGCCCCAGCCCCCTCCCCCTTGCAAGTGGTCCCTGACCGTTTCCGCATCGGCGCGCACGCTTAAGGGGTCCCGCTGGCCCAGGCCGCTGACGCTGACCTGGCCGAGCCAGTCGCCGCGCTCCAGGAGCGTGGGAAGCGCCTCATCGGTGCGGGCACGGACTTCCTGCCACAGTCCGGCTTGACCCCGCAGCAAGGCGTCCACGGCTCCTGCCAGCCACGCCTCCGGACGGCCGCGCAAGGTATAGACCAGGCCAGACAGAGTGCGGAGGGCATCAAGCAGCTCTCCTCGGGCCTCCGGGTCTGCCTCGCGCAGCAGGCCGAAGTGAGGGTGCGCTTGGGCACCTGCATGGCGCTGGGTTACGTTGGCAGCTTCGGCTTCATCGCGCACGAAGCCCAGAAACTGTTCTGGGCGCACCAAGTCTTCCGGCGCGGGCCAGCGTTGAGCCAGCTCGGCTTCCTCCGCCGGGGTAAAGCCCCGCAGGAGCCCGAGCAGCCGCGTCGCCTGTGCGTCCGTCCAGGGAGCCGGGTCGGCCGGGTTACCCAGCTCCGTCAACCAGCCGAAGAGCGGCTCCTGTGCCCGGAGCCGCTCGCCGGTCTCCTGGGCGCTGCCCTGGTAGCCGTGCAGGTCCAGTTCGCCGACTTCCGCCTGCCGGATGCTCCGCAACTCGTCGAGCAAGCGGTCCTCTTCCTGCCGCGCCGTTTCCAAGCTCTGCGAGAGGCTATGCAGCCGCGCCGTCTCGAGGGCTTCCGGCTCGCGGTTGTTGGCGCGGTGGGTGATCTCCTGCACCGAGCGTTCCAGCATGGCCTTCGAACCTTCCTCGCCGCGCAGGTGCGTCACGCACAGCGCCGCGAGTTCAGGCGGGAACTTGTCACGCAGCACCTTCAACGCCCGGGCAGTATGGCTGGTCACCAGCACGCGCTGGTTGGTGGCGAGCAGGTGGGACACGAGGTTCACGATGGTGTGCGATTTGCCGGTGCCCGGCGGTCCCTGCACCAGCACACCGGGCTGACGGCTCAGCTTGCGGATGATCTCCATCTGGGCGTCGTTCGCCGGAAGCGGAAAGTACACCTCGGCGGCCCGCTGGCCGGAGGGCTCACCGTCACCGCCACGTTCAGGCATAGCGTCGGACACCTCGACGAAGCGGCGCAGGGTTTCCGGCAGGGCGCCGAGCTGCCCGACCTGCTTCACGATGTCGCCGAAAGCGGCGGCCAGGCTACGCTCTCCCCGGCGCCGCAGGACCAGGGCCGGTGCCCAGTGCACAGTGGGGTCGGTGGGTGCTCCGCGGGGAGGGATGAGGTCAGGCGCGTAGACCCCCCGCTCCCCGGCAGCGTTGACCCAGGCCTTCAGGAGGTCGGGCAGGACGGCGCCACTCCAGACCTCCTCGCCGCTGTCTTCCAGCGCCTTGCGGATGTGGTCTTGCACCTGCGGCAGGGGCCGCTCGTCCGCGTCCAGCATGTCCTGTTCCAGGGAGGTACGCGCTCCGTCGCCCGAGGCCGTGACTGTCAGGACACCCCGGAGGGCGTCAAAAGTTAGGGCGGCGCGGGCCGTCAGGAGGTGGCGGCGCACCTCTGCGCCTCCCGGCGTGCGCCAGGCCAGATACCCAAATCCCAGGCGCAGTTCGTAGGTCTCACCGAAAGACTCCAGTCGCTGATGAAAGTCGAAGAGCTGCGAGTAGCGGTCCTGCACAGCCCGCGCCCGGCGCTCCTCGGCGGCCCACACCTGCCACTCCCGCTCGTAGCGCTCCCAGGCAGCCAGCAGGGGCTTGTCGTCATCCAGGAAGAGGGTCTCCTGAATCTGCTGGGGTTGCAGGTCGTCGTCTAGGACCTCAGTGGTGACCACCCGTTGGGTTCGCACGGTCGGGGGCTTCTCGACCTGATTGGCCGACCCGTTCACCCACTCCGTGAGGGCGTCCGGCACTGAGGGTGCCGGCCGGAACTTCGGCTTGCGGATCACCAGCCACTCGTCGGGCGGCACCTCCCGCTCGGTCAGGCGTGCGGCGTTCTGAATCTCCGGTTCCTGAGGCAGGCTGTGCAGCCACAGCACGCTGTCAGCGTCACTGGTACGTTGGGGCTTGTACTTGAGCTGCGTGAACTCCTGCAAGAACTGGAACATCCGCGTGGTGCGGTCGCGCGTCATCGCATCCATGGTCTACCTCTTCCTGCGGCACACGCTGGGTGGGGCTGTCGAGCGGGGCGGCGCGTCGAGTATAGGTAGCTGCTTGAGTGCAGGCAGCCCAACATGCGCGACCGGCAGCCTGTAGACCCTCAACACGAACAGCTGCTGCGCCAAACGTCGCCACTCCTGCTTCTGGGATGGAGCAGACGCAACGAGATCATCGCCTCAAGGGCATATCAAGCGCATGTGCCCAGCATGAAGATCGTGTGCTCCCCATAAAGGTTGAATATTCAGAGAAACCATAATATGCTGCCTGGGACAAGGTTTATGTGCTCAGTGGCAGAGCATCCGACTGTTAATCGGACGGTCGTTGGTTCGACCCCAACCTGCCGAGCCAGACCAAGCCCCGCTCCCTCTGGGACGGGGTTTTTCCTTTTGGCTCTGCGCCTCAAGGGTACCCCCACCAGTTCCAGTGTCCATCCGATTCCGAGCCGGACCCAGAAGGCTCGGCGGACCTCTGCGCTAGCCTGTCCCGGTCTGCCCCCGTCTCCCCCGCCCCCGGAGGCCCGATGAGCGCCCACTCCCACCACCACGATCACCCGCATGACCACGAGCACGCCGGGCACGGCCACAGCCACGGGCACGGGGCCGACGCGCGGCGGCTGGGCATCGCACTGGGGGTCACGGCGACGTTCATGGTGGTGGAGATCGTGGGGGGATTGGTGTCAGGGAGCCTGGCCCTGCTCTCCGACGCGGGGCACATGGCGTCCGACGTGGCGGCGCTGGCGCTGAGCCTCTTCGCGGTGCGCTTCGCCCGCCGCCCGGCAACTCCGGAGCGCACCTACGGCTTCTACCGGGTGGAGATTCTGGCGGCTTTCGTAAACGCGGCGGCGCTGCTGCTGCTCACGCTCTGGATTCTGTGGGAGGCGTACACCCGGCTCTCGGCACCCCCCGAGGTGCAGGGCGGGGTCATGCTGGCGGTCGCGGTGGCCGGGCTGGTCGCCAACCTCGTGAGCGCCGCCGTCCTGCACGGGGGACAGCGGGACAGCCTGAACGTGCGCGGGGCCTTTCTGCACGTCCTGGGCGACCTGCTGGGGTCGGTCGGGGCGATCGTCGCCTCGCTGCTGGTGCTGGGAACGGGGTGGACGGTGGCCGATCCCATCGTGAGCGCCCTGATCGGCCTGCTGATCCTGCGCAGCGCGTGGGGCCTGCTCCTGGACAGCCTGAATGTGCTGCTGGAGGGAACCCCCAAGGGCTTGGACGTGCGGGCGGTGCGGGCCACCCTGGGCGGGGTGCCGGGGGTGCAGGGCGTCCACGACCTGCACGTGTGGGCGATCACGGCGGGGCAACCGATTCTGACGGCGCATGTGGAGGTGGCAGGGGGGGCGGACCACGCCGAGGTGCTCGTCCGCGCCCGGCAGGTCCTGCGCGAGCGCCACGGCCTGCGGCACGTCACCCTGCAACCCGAGGCGGAGGGGCAGCCCTGCGAGGACCGCGAAGACCTGCACGCCTAGCCCGCGCCCGATGTCGCAGTTCTGTCAGAGGGGCGCGGCTAGACTCGCCCCCATGACGCGCGTGCCCGCCGCTCCCTCCCCCTCGACCAGTGCGGCGGCGGTGACCCGTGCGCTGGCGCAACTGGACGGGGTGATTCTGGGCAAACCGGGGCAGGTGCGCCTCTCGCTGGCCTGCCTGCTGGCGGGGGGTCACCTCCTGATCGAGGACCAGCCCGGCGTCGGCAAGACCACGCTGGCGCACGCGCTCTCGCGTACGCTGGGCCTGAGCTTCCGGCGGGTGCAGTTCACGGCGGACCTGCTGCCCGCCGACCTGCTGGGCGTGAGCGTCTGGGACGGACGCGAGGGGATCTTCCGGTACCAGCCGGGGCCGATCTTCTCGGAGGTGCTGCTCGCCGACGAGATCAACCGCGCCACCCCGCGCACCCAGAGTGCGTTGCTCGAAGCGATGGAAGAACGGCAGGTCAGCGAGGGCGGCGTGACCCGGCCACTGCCGGACCCCTTTTTCGTGATCGCCACCCAGAACCCGGCGGCTTACACAGGCACGTCGCCGCTGCCCGAAGCGCAGCTCGACCGCTTCCTGATGTCGGTGACGCTGGGCTACCCCGACGCCCGCGCCGAGCGTACCCTGCTGGAGACGGGCGGGCGGGGCGACGTGGTGCGCGAACTGCCCGCCGTGCTGGACGCCGAGACGCTGCGCTCGGCCCGGCGGGAGGTGGACGCCGTGTACGCGGCGGGGCCGCTGCTGGACTACCTGCAAGTGCTCGCCCGCGCGACCCGCGAACACCCGGCGCTGGACTCGGGCCTGAGTCCCCGCGCCCTGCTGGGGCTGCTGGCGGCGGCGCGGGCATGGGCCTACCTCGCCGGGCGGACGATGGTGCTGCCGGAGGACGTGCAGGCGGTCTTCCCCAGCGTCGCGGGCCACCGCCTCCCGGCGCATGGGGGAACCGGGCCGGACGTGCTGGCCCGCCTGATTGCCGAGACGCCCATTCCTTGACCCGTTCGCCTCGCCCGATGGCCTCTGCTCCGCCCCCCTCCGGCACCCTGCGCCCCACCCGGTTGGGTGTGGCCTTTCTGGGGCTGATCGTGGTCACGCTGGTGGGCTGCATCAACTACGCGCTGGGGCTGGGGTACGCGGTCACTTTCCTGCTGGGGGGCGTGTGGGTGGCGGCAGCGGCGCAGGCGACGCGGGCGGGGCGGGCGCTGTCCGGGCGGGTGACCCCTCCGGCTTCGGCGGTCGCGGGCGGCACGGCCCCCTTCGCAGTGCGGGTGGAGAGCCGGGGACCGGGGCTGACTGTCCTCGTGCGGCTGGGGTCGGGGGCCGACGGGCTGGGTCGTGTCCCGGCAGGAGGCACCGCCGAGGTGACGGTTCCGGTGTCTACCCCGAGCCGTGGCCTGCTCCACCTGACCCGGCCCGCCGTCGCCGCGCTGGACCCGCTGGGGCTGTGGGCGGTGTGGCAGCCCCTCCCGACCCCGGCCCCCCTCCCAGTCGCACCGGTGCTGGAGGAGGGAGCACCCCCGCCCCCACCGGCCCCCGGCGCGGGTGAGGAGGCCGAGCGGCGCGGCCCCGGCCCGGACGACTTCAGCGGGCTGCGGCCCTACCAGCCCGGCGACTCGCCCCGGCAGGTGTCGTGGCGGCACGCGGCCCGCACCGGGTCGCTGGTGGTGCGCGAGACGGACGCGCCCGCCGGAACGATCCTCGCGCTGGACTGGGCACAGACGGCCTCCCTTACAGGCACCGAAGCCCGGCTCTCGCGACTGGCCGCCTGGGTGGAGGAGGCGCGGCGCATGGGAGCACCCTTTCGCCTGACGCTGCCCGGCCGCGCCCTGCCCCCCGGCGTGGGGGAGGCGCACGCGGCGGCGGCCCGCGCGGCACTGGCGGAGGTGCAGCCCTGGCCCGCTCCGGCGACCGCCCCCCGGCGCCTCGCCCCGGCCCCGCTGCCGGGCGCCCCGCTGCGCTTCACCCTGCTCGCGCTGGCCTTCGCGCTGGCCCCCGCCGCCCTGCGGCAACCCGCGTGGCTCACCGGGCTAGAGGCCGTACTGCTGGGCTACGCCGCCCTGCGGACCCGTCGCCCGCTGCCCGCCCCGCCAAGTTGGGCGCTGGGGCTGCTCGCGGGGCTGGGATTCGTCGTGCTGAACGCCGTCTACGGCACCCTGCTGGGCCGGGAGGCAGGGACGGCGCTGCTGGGGCTGCTGGTGTGCCTCAAGGCCGCCGAGACGCGCACCCGGCGGGACGGGCGGCTGCTCGCGCTGCTGGGGGTGTTCGTGCTGCTGACGCATCTCTTCTTCGGGCAGGGACCACTCGCGGCGGCGCATGTCGCGCTGGGGCTGGTGGGCCTGCTCGCCGCGCTGGGGCGCTGGACTGGGCCGGGGCCAGAATCGGGGCTGGCCGCTGTGGGCCAGGCTGGCCGCCTCAGCCTGCAAGCCGCGCCGCTGATGGCCGTGCTGTTCGTGCTGTTCCCCCGCCCCGACGGACCGCTGTGGCAGCTCCCCGTGCAGGCCGCGCAGACCGGGCTGGCCGATGAGATCACGGCGGGGGAATACAGCCAGTTGGCGCAGAGCCGGGACGTGGCCTTCCGCGCTGAGTTCAGCGGCCCCCTCCCCACCCCGGAGGAGCGCTACTGGCGCGGCCCCGTCTACGAGCGTTACGACGGGGTGCGCTGGGGGCAGGTGCGTGAACGCTTCGGGTCCCCGACGGTGGAGTTTTATGGGCCGACGCTGGCCTACCGCCTGACCCTGGAACCCGGCAACCCGCCCTGGATTCCGGTGCTGGACACGCCGACCACGCTGCCGCCGGGGGCTTTCCTGACGACCGCGTTTCAGGCCGTCTCCTTCAGCGTGGGGGGGAGTCGCACCCGCCACGCCGTGCAGGGCCGCGCCGCCCGGCTGGGGGTGCGGGAGGCGTCCGAGCGTCTGACCCTCAACTTGGGGCTGCCGTCCGGGGAGAGTCCACAGGCACGGGCGCTGGCGGCGTCGTGGGCGGGGCTGCCCGCGCCGGAGCGGGTGGAGGCGGCCCTGGAGTGGCTGCGGGCCGGGGACTTCCGCTATACCCTCACGCCGCCCACTCTGCCGGGGCGGGACCGGGTGGACGCCTTTCTGTTCGGCTCCCGCGCCGGGTTCTGCGAGCACTACGCGTCCTCGTTCGCGTTCCTAATGCGGGCGGCAGGAGTGCCCGCCCGCGTGGTGGGGGGCTACCTCGGCGGGGAGCTGAACCCCGACGGCGGCTACCTGATCGTGCGGCAGCAGGACGCGCACGCCTGGGTGGAGGTCTGGCTGGAGGGCCAGGGCTGGGTGCGGGTGGACCCCACCGCCGAGGTCGCGCCGGGCCGGGTGACCGCTGGACTACCTAGTGCCCTGGCCCGACCGGAGGCGAGCACGCCCCCGCCCCCCGCCGCCCTGGACCGGGTGGCCCTGCGGGTGGACGCCTGGCAGACCCGCTGGAACAACTGGGTGGCGGGCTACGACGGCCCGCGCCAGCGTGACCTGCTGGGTCGGGTGGAGGCCGGGGTGGGCGGGCGGCCTGCGCTGCTCGCGCTGGGGGTCGCCGGGGTGCTGCTCGCCGCGCTGCCGCTGCTGCTCGTGGCGCGGCGGCGCTCCCCCGCCCCCGACCCCGCCGCCCGCTTGCTGGACGACCTCGCCCGGCGCCTGCGCCTGCCCCGCACTCCCGGTGAGACGGCGGCGGCCTACGGGGAGCGGGCCATAGAACGCCACCCCGAGCAGGCCGACACCATCCGCGCGGCGGTGAGCGCGTACCACCGCGCCCGTTATGGCGGGGACGGGGGAGCGGTGGCGGAGTTGCGGGCGGCGGTGAGGCAAGTCAGGGGGCGCTAGGCAGGATCAGGCCGCCTTCACTCCCCGCCCCCCTCCTCCCCCAGCAGCGCGGCCCGCTCCTGCGGCGTCAGGGCGGCCATCACCCGGCGCAGCACCACGTCCACGGCCTGCTCCGCGCTCTCGTCGAGGGTCAGGCCGTCCAGCAGGGGCACGTCCTCGCGGCGGGCGAGTTCTTCGAGGTAGTCCTGCATGGTGCGGATTTCGCCGAAGTAGGCCATGTAGCGGTGCAGGGGGCGGCTGGCCGCCGTCTCGCGGTCGCGCGACTCGAAGTGGCGGCGGTGTTCGCCCTCGTCGGGGAGGGTCACCAGCATGGGCACCACCAGCGCCCCCGCGTAGTCGGCCGCCCGCAGGTAGCCGGGGACGAGGTGGACCCCCTCCAGCACGAGGCTGGTGCCCTCCTCGATGGCTCGGCGCACCACCGCCCCCAGCCCCACGCTGACCTGCTGGACCTGATCGCGCAGCCCGGCGAGCAGTTCGGCGGGGGTGGGCTTGTCGGGGCGCGGCACGCCGGGGGGCAGCAGGGCTTCCCAGGCGTTGAAGGTGCTCGCGTGCAGGCCGGGCACGAGTTCGCGCGATACCATCGCCCGCATGACCTCGCGCACGGCGTCGGTGCCGATCACGCGGGTGATGCCGAGGCGGTAGGCGACCTCGGCGGCGAGGTAGCTCTTGCCCGTGCCGCTCACGCCCCCCAGCAGGACGACCAGGGGACGCGGCGGGCGGCGAATCACCCGCAGCAGGCGGTAGCGGGCGCTCACGTCGGGGCCGACCTCGTCGCGCAGCAGGGCTTCGACCTTCTCGCGGATGGCCTGGCGGGTCACCAAGCGGTCCTCGCTGCCGCGCAGGTCGCGCTGGGTCACGCGGGCCACCTTGCGGGCCACGTCGGGGGCCACCCCCGCCGCGAGGAGCGACTGCACCAGCAGCCCCTTGCTGAAGGGGGTGGGCGTGCCTCCGTCCCCGCTGACCACGCCCAGGCGGCCCCGGTTGCCCTTCAGGAAGCGGTAGGTGCGGCGCAGGTGCTCGCCGTAGCGCCCGGCCAGCACGTCCTCGGTGACCTCGTCGAGTTCGGGCACCGTGACCTCGCGCCGCCCGGACTGCCGCAGCCGCACGTCCACCGCGCTCGCCGTGCCGTAGGCGTCGCGCGGCGAGAGGCCAGTGTCCTCCAACGTGCGGGCCAGCACGCCCCGGCTGAAGGGCAGCGTGCCTTTCTTGGCCTGCACGACGATGTCCACGAAGGCGGGAGTCTGCTGGGCAGCCGCTTGCGCGACCTCCTCCCCCAGCGCGTCCCGCGCGAGGTCCACCATCAGCGCCTGCAACTCGGCCGGAGTGACGGGCGTGCGCCGGGCGTGCCGCAGCGCCTGCTCGACCCGCCGGGCGACGGTGGCCGCCGCCGGGGCACTCGCCCCCGCGTTGACGAGCGACTCCACGACCAGCCCCCGGCTGAAGGGCCAACTGTGCCGGGAGGTGCCGATGCTGAGTTCAGGCTGGGTCACACCGTGTCCGCCCCCTTCAGGACGGTCGGGCCGGGGCGTCGGGCCGCAGGGCGCCCTCCAGCAGCAGGTTGAGCGCCAGCCGCGTTTCCTCCTGCAGGGTGCGGTCGGTGCCGTAGGCGCTCCAGCGCAGGGCGACGAGCAGGTAGGTGTCCGCGATCAGGTTGCTGATGCGCTGGAGGCTGAGGTCGGTGCGAATCTGCCCGGCCTGGTGCAGCGGTTTCAAAATCAGCTCGATCACCTTGCTCAGCGGCAGGGCCTGGTAGGCGGTCCTGGCCCGCTCGGGGTTGGGGTTCATCACCTCGTAGGCCAGCGGCGGAAAGAGGTCGCGCTCGCGGCCATTTTCCTCGGCGAGTTCGTCCCAGATCTCGTACAGGACGGTCAGGGGCGGGGCACCCTGGGCGAGGCGGGCCTCGGCCTTGTCGCGCAGGCGCTCCATCACCTCCGAGCCGTAGTCGAGCAGTACCGCTTCCTTGTAGGGGTAGTAGTTGAAAAAGGTTCCCCGCGAGACGTTGCTGGCCCGCGCGATGTCGGTGGCGGTGGTCGCCTGGAAACCGCCCCGCTTGAACAGGTCGAGGGCCACGCTATAGATCCGCGCACGGCGGCGTTCTTTCTGACGCTCCCGGAGCGACGACGAATCCATGATGTTTCACATATAGCGCGTGGCGGTCCAAATTTGCACCCCGTCCAGTGAAGGCGCAGCCCCGTCAACGCTCAAGGTCGACTTAGGAGAGGTCTGTCCCCCGCCGCCCGGTGACCCCCATGCTGGACCCATGAAACCGCTGACGCCCCGACTGCACGGCTTCGTGGACTACGCCGCCTGCGGCCTGATGCTGGCCGCCCCCGCCCTGCTGCGGCTCAGCCCGCAGGCCCGCACCGCCTCCTACGCGCTGGCGGGGTCGTACCTGGGCGTCAGCGCCCTGACCGATTACCCGCCCGCCGTGAGCCGCATGATCCCTTTCCCGCTGCACGGCAAGATCGAGCTGGGCACCCTGCCCGTGCTGCTGCTGCTGGGCGCCCGCATGGAGGGCCGCGACCGCGCCTACTTCCTGGGCCTGGCCGGGATGGTGTCCGGAGCCTACGCCCTGACGGACTGGACCGCCGACCCCGACGCCTGAGCACCCCGGCAGAGAAGGGCCGCGCCTTCGGGAACTCCCCGGAAGCGCGGCCCTCGTCTCCTTTGGTCAGTCGTCCGAGGGGGACGCCGTGGCGGTCGTCCCCATGCTGCCCTCGCCCATCATCTGCTGGGCTTCGGCGAAGGCGAGGGGATCGGGCGGCCCCAGCATCGGCTCTTCCCCGAAGGGGCGGGCAGGTTCCAGCTTGAACTCGCCCATGCCGTCGAGGGACGGCCCCTGGGTCCAGCGGCCCTGCGGGGGCTGCACGCCCTCGATCCCCGGCGCGAAGTAGGTGTAGCTCACCTCGCGCAGCTCCTCCTCAATCGGGAAGGAGTTGGGGATGGGCAGGGTGCCCTGATGCCCGCCGAGTTCCTCGATCACGGCGAGCCACTGCTGCTGGTGCATGGTGTCCCGCGCGATCAGGAAGCGCAGCATGTCCTTCATGCCGGGGTCGTCGGTGAGGGTAAAGAGGCGGCAGGCCAGCGCCCGCCCGGTCGCCTCGGCAGTCACGTTGGCGTACATGTCGGCGGCGAGGTTGCCGCTGGCGTAGATGTGCGAGCCGTCGAAGGGCACGCCGTTCGCGTCGGCAGCCAGCGCCGCGAGGCCCGCCGAGAGGTACTGCCGGGGGTCCCCGCCCATCACGGCCCCCACGATGGGGTTGCTCAGGGCCATCTCTTCCTGCACGCTGGCCGGGCTGCTCTCCAGGTTCAGTGCGACCGCCGTCGCCAGCATCTCAATGTGGCCGATCTCCTCGGTGCCGGTCGCCAGCAGCATGTCGCGGTATTTCTTGGGGCCGCGGGCGCCGAACGCCTGAAAGAGGTACTGGAGGCACACCCGCATCTCGCCTTCCACGCCGCCGATGGCCTGCTGAAGCAGCCGCGCGAAGCGGGGATCGGGCGTCTCGACACGGACCGGGTACTGCAACTTGCCGTCGTAATAGAACATGGAGCCTCCCGTCTGGCCGCGCCGGGCGGTCAGTCGGGGGCCATTCCATCAGCCTGAGACTGTCCGGGCGGTGAAGGTCCGGTGGGCAGGTCACCATCCAAACAGAGTTCCAGATGCGGGCACGGTAGGGACGTCTTGGGGCGACCCTCACGCGGGGAGGTCATGGGGTCTGGGGCGTTCGGCGGAAGGGACCCCTCACCCCTCGCTGCGCGAGGCCCTCCGCTTCGCGGCTCTACGAGTCACCCCTCGGAGAGGGTCATTTTCCCCTCTCCCCCTGGTAGAGGGGCCTGGCAAAGCCAGGGGGTGAGGGGTCTTCCCCGCCTCAGGGCTCGAAGCTGTCCTGAAAGGCGTAGCGGTCGCCGCGCACCCAGTAGTTGACGTAGGAGACGCGCTGCGGCCCGCTGTAGGTCGTGCGCCTCAGCAGGAAGGCGGCGGTCCCCAGCGGCACGCGCAGCAACTCGGCTTCCTCCTGACGCAGGTTGACCGCCTCCAGATTCTGCTCGACGCGGGTGATGGGCACTCCCAGCCCGATCATCACCTCGTGGATGCTCTCGGAGCCCAGGTCGTGGTCGAGCAGCGTGGGGGCGAGCGCCGAATTGATGTAGCGCTTCTCGATGACCAGCGCCTCGTCCCCTGCCGTGCGCAGGCGGTGAACGTACAGCACCGGGTCCCCAGCTTCCAGGTGCAGCACGGCGGCGATCTCGGGGGTCGCCCCCACCGTCATCGCCCGCAGGACGTGGGTGCGGTGGTCGGGGTGCCGCGCCCACTCCTTGAAGGGCCGCACCCGGAACATGCCCTGGCGGAAGCGCTTCCCTGTGGGGAAAGTGCCTGCACCCTGCACCCGGTAGACGTAGCCCTCGCGCTCCAATTCGTCGATGGCGCGGCGGGCGGTCATGCGCGAGACCTCGAACTCGCGGGCGAGTTGCGGTTCGCTGGGGAGGGGCAGGCCCTCGGCGTAGTGGCCGCCCAGCAGACGGTCCTTGAGGGTGGTCTTGATCAGCGGATATTTCGCCATGCTCGCCTCCCAGCCCGGCTGCGGGCGCAGGGGCTTTCCTGAGGGCTCATCTTACGGATTGGTGTTCAGCGGACACAAGCGGCCGGGCCGCGCGGCACCGGGTACGCGGCGGGGAACAGCCCCATCCGCAGGGAATCATACGGATTCCGGTTGAACAGTTACAAAAACTGTTCAACCCGAGCGGACTGGTACAGCTCCGCAGGAGAGCGAGAAGGAAAGAAACGGTTGCCGGGAAAGGAGTTATCCCAGCGGCGCCCTCCTGCTGGGATAACGGATTGAACGGAAACCGTATCAGCCCCCGATATGCGACATCTCGACCTTGCTCGCCGCCCGCCCGGAGGTGGCCTCGCCCCGCTCCTCGCTGTAGCGGTCCTGGCGGGCCTGCCAGACGGCGGCGACGCGCTCCCGCAGCTCGGCGTCACTGGCGCCCGCCCGCAGCGGTGCCCGCAGGTCGGTGCCTGACCCCGCGAAGAGGCAGGTGTACAGCACGCCGACCGCCGAGAGCCGCGCCCGCGAGCAGTCGCCGCAGAAGGGCGCGGTGACCGAGGAGATCAGGCCGACCTCGTGCCCCTGCCCGTCGCGGTAGCGGGCGGCGACCTCGCCCCGGTAGGCGGGGTTCACGGGGGCGAAGCTCAGGTCCGGTTCCGCGTCCGCGAGGCGGGCGAGCACCTCGCGCGAGGGCACCACCGCGTCCATGTTCCAGCCGTTGTGGTTGCCCACGTCCATGAACTCGATAAAGCGCACGGTGGCCCGGTCGCGCAGCGCCCGCCACAGCTCGGGCAGCCCGGCGTCGTTCACCCCGCGCTGCACCACCGTGTTCACCTTCACCCCCAGGCCCGCCCGCAGCGCCGCCTCGATGCCGTCGAGCACGCGCTCGGGGGCCACGTTCAGCCCGTTCATGCGCCCGAAGACCTCCGGATCGAGGCTGTCGAGACTGACGGTGACCCTTTTCAATCCCGCCGCCTTCAGGGGCTCGGCCAGCCGGGGCAGCAACAACCCGTTGGTGGTGAGGGCGATGTCCTCCACGCCCTCCAGCGCTGCGAGTCGGCCCACCAGCTCCGGCAGGTCGCGGCGCAGCAGCGGCTCGCCCCCGGTCAGGCGCAGCTTCTGCACGCCCAGCGCGACGAAGGCGCGGGTCAGGCGCTCGATTTCCTCGAAGGACAGCAGTTCCTCGCGCGGGAGGAAGGCGTAGTCCGGCCCGAAGACGTCGGCGGGCATGCAGTACGTGCAGCGCAGGTTGCAGCGGTCGGTCACGCTGACGCGCAGGTCACGCAGGGGCCGGTTCAGCCGGTCGAGAAGCACAGCCCTCACCATACGCCCCCCCCCACGGGACAATTGGCGAGCCGGGCACCCTCGGCCCGGGGCACACCCTCACGGCCGCCCCGGCCCCGCACTACAGTGAGGGCCTCCACAGCTTCCTTTCCGCTGCCCCCTTCCCGGAGGTTCGCCCATGACCCACCCGTCCACGAACGACCATATCGACACCCTGCTGCACGAGCACCGGGTCATCGCGCCCCCCGAGGGCTTCGTGGCCCGCGCCCGCGTGTCCCACGAGGAGTACGACCGTCTGTACCGCCGCAGCCTCGACGATCCGGACGGCTTCTGGAGCGACGTGGCCGGGGAACTGCACTGGATGCGGCGCTGGGACCGGGTGCTGGACTGGCAGGAACCGCACGCGCAGTGGTTCGTGGGCGGGCAGACCAACGTGGCCTACAACGCACTGGATCGCCATGTGGCGGCGGGACGGGGCGACAAGACGGCCATCCTCTGGGAGGCCGAGGACGGCGAGGTGCGGCGTTACAGCTACGCCGAGCTGCTGCGCGAGGTCAAGCGGGCCGCGAACGCGCTGACCGCGCTGGGGGTGGAACAGGGCGACCGGGTGACCCTCTACCTGCCGCTGATTCCGGAGGCGGCCATCGCCATGCTCGCCTGCGCCCGCATCGGCGCGATTCACAGCGTGGTGTTCGGGGGCTTCTCGGTCTCGGCGCTCTCGGACCGCATCAACGACGCGCAGAGCAAGCTCCTCATCACCGCCGACGCGGGGCAGCGCCGGGGCAGCCTCGTGAACCTCAAGGCGAACGCCGACGAGGCGGCGCGGAATACCCCCAGCCTGGAGCACCTGCTGGTGGTGTGCCGGGCGAACTGCGACGCCCCCATGCAGCCGGGCCGCGACCTCTGGTGGCACGAGGCGCTGGCCGCCGCCGGGGACGAGCACGAGGCCACCCCCGTGGACAGCGAGCATCCCCTCTTCGTGCTGTACACCTCCGGCAGCACGGGCAAGCCCAAGGGCGTGCTGCACACGACGGGCGGGTACATGGTGGGCACGTACCTGACCACGGGGACGGTCTTTGACCTGCGCGAGGACGACGTGTACTGGTGCACCGCCGACGTGGGCTGGGTGACCGGGCACTCCTACAGCGTGTACGGGCCGCTCCTGAACGGCGCGACCGTCCTGATGTACGAGGGGGCGCCGAACCACCCCGACTGGGGCCGCTTCTGGCAGATCGTCGAGCGGCACCGGGTCAGCATCCTGTACACCGCTCCCACCGCCATCCGCTCCTTTATGCGGCAGGGCGACGAGCTGCCGGGCCGCTGCGACCTGAGCAGCCTGCGCCTGCTGGGGTCGGTGGGCGAGCCGATCAACCCGGAGGCGTGGATGTGGTACTACCGCGTGATCGGCGGCGAGCGCTGCCCGGTGGTGGACACCTGGTGGCAGACCGAGACGGGCGCGATCATGCTGACCACCCTGCCCGGTGCCCACCCCAGCAAGCCGGGCAGCGCGGGCCTGCCCATGTTCGGGGTCGAACCCGCGATCATGACCCACGACGGGGAGGAACTCGGTCCTAACGACGGCGGCCTGCTGGTCATCAAGCGGCCCTGGCCTTCCATGCTGCGGACCGTCTACGGCGACGACGAGCGTTACCGCAAGTCCTACTGGGGCGAGATTCCCCACGTGTACTTTGCGGGGGACGGCGCCCGGCGCGACCGGGACGGCTACGTCACCGTGATGGGCCGGGTGGACGACGTGCTCAACGTCTCCGGGCACCGATTAGGCACGATGGAGATCGAGTCGGCGCTGGTGGCCCACCCCGCCGTCGCGGAGGCCGCCGTGGTGGGCCGCCCAGACGAGGTGAAGGGCGAGGGCGTGGTGGCCTTCGTGCTGCCGCAGGCGGGCTTCACGGTGAACGCGCAGGAGTTGCGGGCGCACGTCAGCCGCGAGATCGGGGCGCTGGCCCGACCGGACGCGATCATCGTGGCCGACGCCCTGCCCAAGACCCGCAGCGGCAAGATCATGCGCCGCTTCCTGCGCCAGATCGCGGCGGGCAAGGCCATCGAGGGCGACACGAGCACCCTGGAAGACCCCAGCGTGCTGGAGCGGCTGGCGGCGACGCCGGGGGCCTGAGGGCCGGGACGCCGGGTCAGGCCTCCGCGTCGGTGAACTCCGGCGTCTCCCTCCGCGCGGCCCCCTGCCCCAGCGCCAGCCATGCCCCCACCCCCGCCCCGGCGAGGTCGAACAGCCAGTCGCTCAGGCCCGCGTCGCGCCCCGGCACAAAAGCCTGGTGCACCTCGTCGGACGCGCCAAACCACGCGGCGATGACGATGGCGAGGCCCCGGCGTCCGGTCGCCCGCGCCAGCGCATAGGTCAAGGCGAGGTAGGCCAGGAAATGAGCGCCCCAGTCCAGGGGGTGCCGCAGCGGGGGGCCGGGTGTGTCGCTGCCCGAACTCAGCCACCAGATCGTCCCCATGATCAGCAGGGCCGGAATCCACCAGCCCGGCTGGGCGGGACGGCTAATGGGCCAGGCCCCCCGCCGGATGCTCCACGAGTTCGATCAGGGTGCCCGCGCCCCACTTCGGGTGCAGAAAGGCAACGCGGGTTCCGGCCCGGCCCGGCGTGGGCGTCTCGGAGAGGAAGCGGGCACCCTCGCCGCGCAGCCGGGCCATCTCGGCGTCCAGGTCCGCGACCCGGTAGGCGGTGTGGTGCAGGCCGGGGCCGCGCTTTTCCAGGAAGGCGGCGATGGGGCTGTCCGGCCGGGTGGGGGCCAGCAGCTCGATCAGGGTCGCGCCCACCACGAAGGCGCGGACGCGGACGCCCTGCGAGGTCACCTCCTCGTCGGGTCCCTCGGGGGCGAGGCCCAGGGCGAGGTAGGGCGCACTCCCGGTGTCGAGGTCGGGAGTGGCGATGGCGACGTGATCGAGCAGCGTGACCGTCATGCCTCCCAGGCTAGCGGGTGTTCGGCGCCTTCGTTCGGGCGGGCGCCGCGGCCCACGCCGCGCTCGCGCTTGTCCGCGTACATGCGGGCGTCGGCGCGGCGCAACGCTCCGGTCGAGCCGGGCGCGTCACCTGGCACGGCGGCCACCCCCAGCGAGGCGTCCGCCGGGTAGCCCTGCGCCTGCACCCGCGCGACCGCCCCCCGGACCTGGCGGCGGAGCTGTTCGGCCCAGCGGGCGGGGTCCTCGCCGGGAGCCACCGGGGCCAGCAGCGCGTACTCGTCGCCGCCCAGGCGGTAGGCGTGAAGGCCGGGGGTCAGCAGGCCTCGGGCGAACTCACGCAGCAGGTCGTCGCCGCTGGCGTGCCCGCGCTCGTCGTTGACCCGCTTCATGCCGTCGAGGTCCACCACGCCCAGCACGTAGCCCTCGCCCGTGGCCGCGAGCCGGGCGTCGGCCTCGTCGAGGGCGTCGTCGAGCGCCCGGCGGTTGCCCAGCCCGGTCAGGGCGTCGGTCAGGGCCGCGCGTTCCAGGGCCTGCAGGTACTCGGCCCGCTCCAGCGCCACCCCCACGCTGCGGGCGGCGGCTTCCAGCAGCAGCCGTTCTTCCCCCGACCACCCGGCCGCCTCGCCCAGCCGCGCGAGCAGCAGCACGTAGGCCCCGCCCGGCATGTGGCGCTCGTCCTCGATCTGCACGTGCAGCCACGCCGCGCTCGCCAGCCCGGCGGTGAGCAGTTCGGGGCAGCGCCGGGCGACGGCTTCCGCGTCGTCCAGAAAGACGCGCTCCCAGCCCAGCAGGGTGGGCCGCAGCCCGTCCGCCGGGCCAAGCAGCCGCCAGCGCACCTCGGCCCCGAACCCGTCGGCGGGGGCCGAGGCGTGGTCGCTCAGGACCTCCGACCCCTGCTCGGAGAGGTGCAGCAGCCCGGCCCAGTCGAGCCGCATCGCGCCCCCCAGCAGCCGCAGCGCCCGCCGCGCCATCTCGCCGGGACTCAGCGGCTCGCCCATCAGCTCCGCGAGGTCGCGCAGGGTGTGGGCGTGGTCGCGGGCGCGGGTGAGTTCCTCGGTGCGCAGCCGCAGCTCGAGTTCGTCCACGACCATCCCGGCGAGCAGTGCCAGCGTCTCGCGCTCGGTGGGGGTGAAGTCGCGCGGCTCCGGCGCGGTCACGCACAGGGTGCCGATGCGGTGCCCATCCGGGGTCACGAGGGGAGCGCCCGCATAGGCAACGATCTGCCCGGACTGCACGCTGGGAAAGTCGCGGAAGCGGGGGTCTTGCCGGGCATCAGGAACCACCAGCACCGCTCCCTCCTGCCGCACGGTCCAGACGCAAAAGGACTCATTCAGTGCCGTCGCGGTCACGTCCCCACCCAGGCAGGCCTTGGTCCACTGGTGATCCTCGCCGACCAGATTGACAGCGGCCAGCGGCACCCCCAGCACCTGCGCGGCCAGCCGGGTGATGCGGTCGAAGGACGCCTCGGGCGGCGTGCCCAGCACGCGGTAGCGGGCCAGCGCGGCCAGACGCGCAGGCTCGGAGGGGGGTGGGGGCGGCGGCACAGACGACACGCCCCGCACCCTAGCGGCTGCCCCCCGCGCCTGCGTGAAGACACCGCCCGTCAACGTGACGTGGCCTTGAGACTCGCGGCCCGGCCCAGGGGAGGCGCTGCCCCCGAACGGGTGGCCTGGGGGGCCGCCCCGTAGAATCGGGGGGTGATCCGCCCGTGAATCTGCTGCTGCTGGTGCCCCTCCTCGCCCTGTCCTACCTGCTGGGGTCCATTCCTGCCGCCGCCTGGGTCGCCCGCGCCCGCGGCATCGACATCCGCCGGGTGGGCAGCGGCAACAGTGGCGCCACCAACGTGCTGCGCTCGGTCGGCAAGGGACCGGCGGTCGCCGTAGCCCTCTTCGACATCGTGAAGGGGGCGCTCGCCGTCTTGATCGCGCGGGCGGCGGGCCTGGACGACCTGCAGGCGGCCCTGTGCGGGGCAGCCGCCGTGATCGGGCACAACTTCAGCCCCTTCCTGGGATTCCGGGGCGGCAAGGGTGTGGCGACCACCTTCGGCACGCTGGTGGTCCTCTCGCCCGCCGCCGGGCTGGGGATGTTCGTGATTGGCATCCTGACGGTCGCCCTGACCCGGCTGGTGTCGGCCGGAAGCATCCTGGGGGGCGTCACAGCGGCGCTGGTCGCCTGGATCACGGGGCAACCGCTGTGGCTGAGCCTGCTTGTAACGGCCCTCGTCGCCCTGATGGTCTGGCAGCACCGCGAAAACATCACCCGCCTGCGGGCCGGAAACGAGCGGCGGCTGGGCGACAAGGGCTAGGGCCAGCCCTCAGCGGCGTTTGCGCAGGAAAGACAGCCACCCGGCGGCCTGCGGGCGACCGGCCGGAGCGATGTCCTCCATGCGGATTTCGGGCTCGGGCAGGGGCGCGGCCTCCCAGCCGTCCCCGGCGGCGACCAACCCCCCGAAGCGGCCCGCGGCGTAGCGGGCGTGCTTCAGCTCGGCTTCCAGGCTGGTGGCGCGGGGATCGGCGAGGGCCTGCAACATGGCCTGCAACGTCTCGTCGGCGCAGACCCAGCGGCCCTGGGCGAAGGTGGCTTCCTGACCGTAGATACGAATCCTGGCGGGCATACCGGGGCTCCCGTCTCCGGGCGGGGACCCCCCTGGGCACCCGCGCCCGGCCTTGATCTTGGCGATGCGGGCAGCATAGCGCAGCCCCGCGCCGGGCAGGTGTCCCCGGTGACCCCCGCGCTTGACCCCCCGCCCCCCGGCGGGTACCTTGCCCCCATGCGCCGCCCGACCCCCCGGACCCCCTGAGGGCGGCCCCCGCGTTCCGGCCGCCCGCGCCCCCCCGCGAGGCGGAGTTTTTCTTTGAAGGAGGACCTATGCGCGTCGCCATTGTGGGAGCCACCGGAGCGGTCGGCCACGAACTTCTGCGGGTGCTGGAGAAAAGCACGCTGAACTTGGGCGACCTTCAACTCTACGCCAGCCCCCGCTCGGCGGGCAGCACCCTCACCTTCGCGGGGCGGGACCTCACCGTGCAGGCGACCCCGGAGGGAGCCATTGACGCCGACGTGATCCTGGCCTCGGCGGGCGGGTCTATCAGCAAGGCCCTCGCCCCGGCGTGGGTGGCGGGCGGGGCGGTCGTGATCGACAACTCCAGCGCCTTCCGCTATGACCCAGAGGTGCCGCTGGTAGTGCCCGAGGTCAACGGGGAGGCGGCCCTGCGGCACCAGGGCATCATCGCCAACCCCAACTGCACCACGGCCATCGCGGCCGTCGCGGTCGCGCCGCTGCACCGGGCCTTCGGGGTGCGCCGGATGATCGTCTCGACCTATCAGGCGACGAGTGGGGCCGGGCAAAAGGGCATGGAAGAGCTGCTGACCCAGACCCACATGGTCCTGCACGGCAAGGAGGCCGGGGCCGAGGTCTTCGCGCACCCCATCCCTTTCAACGTCATTCCGCAGATCGACAGCTTCGAGGACAACGGCTACACCCGCGAGGAGATGAAGGTGGTCTGGGAAACGCGCAAGATCATCGGGGACGAGTCCCTCCAGATCAGTTGCACCGCCGTCCGCATCCCCACCCTGCGCACCCACGCCGAGGCCATCACGCTGGAGCTGGAGCGCCCCGCGACCCCCGAGCAGGCCCGCGAGATTCTGCGGGCGGCGGCAGGCGTGGAGGTCCGCGACGACCCGGCGGGCAAGCTCTACCCCATGCCCCTGACCGCGACCGGCAAGTACGACGTGGAGGTGGGCCGCATCCGCTCCTCGCTGGTGTTCGACGGCGGGCTGGACCTGTTCGTGGCGGGAGACCAACTGCTCAAGGGCGCGGCGCTGAACGCCGTGCAGATCGCGGAATACCTGCAAGCGCAGGGAGCGCTGCGGGGTCGGGTCACGGGTTAGACCCGGCCCACCCAACCCCTCACTCCCCTGGGGCAGACTGGAGCCATGCGCTCCCCCTCCCCGCCCCCGCGCCGTCCCCGCTCCCCGGTGGGGGCGGCCCTGCTGCTGACTGCGCTGCTGGTGGGTGGCGTGTGGGCGCAGGAGGTCGTGGACCAGTTCGCGTTCGGGGGACGGCTGGACCTGTACGGCATCGTGCCGCGCGACCCCACGCGGCTGGAGAACGTGCTGGCCGCGCCGTTCCTGCACGGGGATTTCGCGCACCTGATCGCCAACACCGGGCCGCTGGCGGTGCTGGCCTTTATGGGGGCGCTGCGCGGGGTGGGGCGCTTCCTGGCGGCCAATGCCGTGATCATTGTGCTGGGCGGCGGGCTGGTGTGGCTGCTGGGGCGGGGCGGGAGCCTGCACCTGGGGGCCAGCCTGCTGGTGTTCGGGTACCTCGCCTACCTGCTGGGCGTGGGCTGGTGGGAGCGGACGCCGGGGGCGATCCTGGCGGCGCTGCTGGCCCTCTTCCTGTACGGCGGGGCGCTGTGGGGGGTGCTGCCCACCAATCCGCTGGTGTCGTGGGAGGCGCACCTGTTCGGCTTCGTGGCGGGGCTGGTCGCGGCGGCGGGGTTGCATGGACGGCGGCCCCCCGCTCAGGTCAGGTCATACCCGCCGCCCTCCAGGTTCTGACGCACCCGTTCCACCAACTGCCCCTGCTCCGGCCAGAAGAGGCGCGGCACCGCATTCAGGGGAGGCCATTCGAGCCGGAAGCCGGGCTCCAGCGGCGGCTCGCCGACCTCCCCGGTCACCCCCAGGAAAGAGCGGGTGACCTGCCAGCGCGTCCGGGCATAGTTCTGCCGCTCCAGCACACCGAGGTCCGCGACAAGGCGCACCGCCGTCAGCCCCGCCTCCTCGCGCAGTTCGCGGTGCAGGGCCTCCTCGTGTGTCTCGCCGGGTTCCAGACCGCCTTTCGGGAGCTGGAGGTACTCGCCCGGCTCCACGACGACGGCCACGTGCCACTCCCCACCCTCGCGCCGCAAGACCACCGCGCCCACACTGGCCCGCTCGGGGAGGCCAGGGGGCCGGGCATACCACGTCGCGTCGGGCGGCGGGAGACTCATAGGGTGACCATGCCCTCCGGCGTTTCCAGCATCGCGGACAACTCCGGCTGCGGGGCCTCGTAGACCTCCACGTCGCCCGCGAGGGGCAGGGCGTCCAGCCGGGCGCGGAGGGCGTCGGGATCGGGGGTGCCCAGGCGCAGGGTCAGCAGGCGCACCCCGGCGTCGGGCAGGCGCGTGGGCGGGGGCGGCGTGTGCCACTCGATCAGGCTGGGGACGACCCCACCCCCCGGCAGCGAGCCGTCCGCCGGAACGGTGAGCGTCCAGCGGTTCTCGCCGCGCGACAGCTCCAGTGCCTCCCCGTGGTGGGAGAGGTGGACCCCCGGCAGGTCCGGCACGCGGGCGACCCAGTGAATCAGCACCGGGCCATCCTCCAGCCGCTCCCGGAGGTCCGGCGTGTCCAGCCCGAACCAGCGCGGGCGGGGGGGCGGAGGAGCCGCCGGATTGACCGCGATCACCTCCAGGTAGAGGTCCGGCCCCAGCGACAGCAGCGCGTTGTGGGTACCGAAGAGGGCGTGTTCGCCGCCGGGCTGCGTGGGCACCCCCAGGCGACCTTCCAGCCACGCCCGGCCTTCGTCCAGCGTGCGGGCGGCGACGACGAGGTGGTCGGGAATGGCGGCGGACATGGGACGAGCATACCGGCCCGCTGTTCCCGTTACCCTAGGCCCCGCGCGGACGGCTCATGCCCACCGGGTCGCCGAGCAAGATCGCTGCCGCCTTCTCGCCGCTCTCCATCGCGCCCTGGATGCTGCTCATGGACGTGACCTCGGAGGCGAGGAGCACGCCGGGCAGCCCGGTCGCGTGCCCTGCCAGGGTCGCGGCGTACTCGGGCGGCTGGGGGAACTGGGCGAAAGGAATGCGCTCAATGTGCAAGGTTCGCAGCCCGGCAGCCCCTCCCCCGTACCAGCGACTCAGCTCGCCGCGCACACGGGCGTCGAGGGCGTCGTCATCGAGGTTGGGGACTCCCAATACCGTCACCGTCAGGAGGTGGCCCCCGGCGGGCGCCCGCTCCGGAATCGCCTCGCTGACCCACTGGGCGTTGTTGATGAAGCCCTCCTCGGCGTTGAGCAGGAGCCGGGGCTGGGGGTCCAGCCGGGTGGCGGAGGCGTAATGGAGATAGGTGCTGCCCAGCCGCCCGCGCGAGAGCGGTTCGCCGGTCAGGGCGGCGGCGGTGTCCGCATCGGTCGCCACGAGAACGGCGGAGGCGTCGAGTTCCCCGGCGCTCGTCACCAGGGTCACGCCACCGGGCCGGGGCCGCAGCGCGGTCACCCGCACCCCGGTCGTCACGTCCAGCCCCGCCGCGAGTTGCCGGGGCAACTCGCCCACGCCCGCGCGGGGCAGGGCCGCGCCGCCGTCGAGCAACATCCGGAAGTAGTAGCGAAACAGCCGCGCACTCGTGTGCAGGTCCCGCCGCAGGAAGATACCCCCGAAAAAGGGCCGGAAGAAGTTCGTCAGTGCCGCCTCACTGAAGCCCTGGCGCCTCAGGTAGTTCTCGGTCGTCTCGTCCGGGCCGACGAGCAGGGTGTGGGGGGCGGGCAGCGCCAGCCGCGCCCCGAGGCGGGCCACCCGCGCCTTGTCCGCCAGGGTCAGGGCCTTGGTCGTCAGGGTGGAGGGCAGGCTGGCGAGGTCACGGCGGGGGTCGCCCACCACGTCCGCCCGCTCCCCGCGCCGCACCACGCCCGCCGGGGCGACCGGCACGAGGTCCAGCGCCGCGAGGTCCACATTGCGCCGCAGGGCCGGATACGCCGGAAACAGCACCTGATAGCCCGCGTCCAGCGTGTACCCGTCCACCACCCAGTTCGCCACCCGCCCGCCGACGTGCTCCGCCGCCTCCAGCACCCGCACGCGTCGCCCCGCCCGCGTCAGCACCCGCGCCGCCGTCAGCCCGGCGAGGCCCGCGCCCACCACCACGATGTCACCCATGGGGGCGAGGCTATCAGCCGTCCCGTCCGCTTTCAGCCGCTTCCCCCAGCTCCAGCCCGTAGCACAGGCTCTCCTCCATCCCCACGTAGTACCCGTAATTGGGAATGCGCCGGAAGCCCGCCGACTCGTAAAGGTGCAGGGCCTCGGCCTGACGGTCGCCGGTTTCCAGCACCAGCCGCGTGTAGCCCAGCGCCCGCCCCCGCTCAATCAGACCAGCCAGAATTTGCCGCCCCAGCCCCCGGCCCCGCGCTGCCAGGACGGTGTACATGCGCTTGACCTCGGCGCTCTCCGGGTCCAGGTGCTTGAGGGCACCGCAGGCCAGCAGTTCGCCGCCCTCATCCACCCCCAGCAGCACGCTGCCCTCACCCGCGAGCACGGCGGGGTCGAAGGGTTCGGTGCGCTCGTCGGTGCCGCCGTAGAGGGTCCGCAACTCGCGCTGCTGCGCGGTCATCAGGCGGGCCGCGCGTGGATCGTCAAAGAACAGGGGGACGAGGGGCATGGGCCAGCCTACTCCCCCGCTCCCGACGCCAGCGCCCGCCCGGACCTGTCCAGCACGCGGAAGGCGTAGCCCTGGGGCGTGAGGCGTTCCCAGGTCACCCGGAACCCCTGACACGACCCCGGCACCGCGAGCGCCGATTCGGCAGGGTAACCGCCCCGTTCCTGCCGGGTCAGTTCCAGCGTGCGCGAGAGGTCGTTGGCGCAGTGGGTCGCGGCGGCCTGCTGCACGGTGGCGGCGGCGTCTGACGGAACGGAGGGAGCGGCGGCCAGCGCCTCCACCCGCGCTTCCAGATCGGTCACGCGGGCTTCTAGCCGGACAATTTCGGCACGGGCCTCGCGGTCCTGGCAGGCGGCCAGGGAAAGGGACAGGAGGAGCAGCAAGGCGCGGAGCACGGTCTACCGCTCCAGCACGCTCACAACCTCCACGTGGCTGGTCTGGGGGTAGAAGTCGTGGGGCGTCACGGACCCCAGCTTCCAGCCCCGGCGCACGAAGTCGCCCACATCCCGCGCCCAGGTCGCGGGGTCGCAGCTCACGTACACCAGACGGTCGGCGGTGCTGGCCTGGATGTGCTCGCGGGCTTCCGGCTCCAGCCCGGCGCGGGGGGGGTCCACCACGATCACGTCCACGCCCAGCTCGCTGAAACGGGCCGCGTCGCCGCTGCGGTAGGTCACGTTGCGCTCGCCGCTCAGGGCCGCTGCCTGCCGCCCCCGCGCCAGCGCTTCGGGCGCCGAGTCCAGCACGGTCACGCGGGTAAAGCGGGGCGAGAGGTGCCGCCCGATGGCCCCCGAGCCGCCGTAGAGGTCCACCGCGTGCGTGCCCTGCCCGGCCAGCTCCGCCGCGCGGAGGTAGGCCAGCCCCGCCGCCTCCGGGTTCACCTGCGCGAAGCCGGTCGCGGTCACGCCGACCCGCACCCGCCCGAACTGCTCCTGTACCTCGGACTCGCCCGCGATCAGGCGCACGCCTGCCCCGAAGCGCCGCCCGGCGGGTTCCGCGAGGCTGACGCCGACCACGCCCGCGTCCATCAGGTGATCGGAGGCCCGCAAGAACACGCGCGGCTCGCCCGCCCCGATCAGGGCGGCGACCACCTCGCCGGTCAGGCGGCTGGCGCGGAAGGCGACCTCGGTAGCGGGGTCGAGCTGTTCGGGGTCCAGGCGGTCCATCACGGTCTGGATCGCCTCCATCACCAGCGGGTCCTGACCGACCGGCTGCGGGTCCCGGCCCCGGCGCTCGCGGTAGGCGAGGCCCGCCGGGGTCACGAGGTACTGCGCCGTGTTGCGGTAGCGCCACTCGCGCGGGCTGGGCACCGTCTCCCCCACCGGGTGGCGCAGCTTGGCGATGCGGGTCAGCGCCTCTTCCACGAAGCCGCGCTTGTAGCGCAGTTGGGCGGGGTGCGCCGCGTGCGCGAGGTCCACGGTGGGGAGGTCCGGCGCCTCTACCCGGTCGGCGCTGGGGGTCAGCACCCGGCGGGTCACGCCCTGGCGCACGCCCCGGCCCGCGCGGACCTCGGCCTCCACCCGTTCGCCGGGCAGGGCACCGCGCACCAGCACCACGCCGGACTCGTCGCGGGACAGGCCCAGCCCTCCGGCGACCAGTTTCTCGATTTCCAGCGTGAGCAGAGCGTCAGACATATGGGGGACAGGGT
Source organism: Deinococcus sp. NW-56 (assembly GCF_002953415.1). NCBI lineage: Bacteria > Thermotogati > Deinococcota > Deinococci > Deinococcales > Deinococcaceae > Deinococcus > Deinococcus sp. NW-56. The sequence goes on from NZ_CP026516.1 coordinate 2,294,193, forward strand.
AGCGCGGGCGGGGGGTCAGGACGGCCCGAGCGTCTCCCCCACCACCCGCGCCCACTGCTCCCCGTCCGGCACGTGGGCCAGGCCCGGCACCTCCAGCAGCCGCGCTCCCGCCCGCGCCGCCAGCGTGCGCCCCAGCTCCGGCGGGCAGATGCGGTCCTCGGGGCCGATCACCACCCAGGTCGGCCCGCCGATGCGCTCCGCGTGCGTGAGGGGCGAGCCGTCCACCCACTGCGCCGGGGTCAGCACCGCGTCGTAATAGCGACGCAGGATGCCCGAAGTCGTGCCCGCGTACACCCCACGAAGGTCGGCGGGTGGATTGACGGCCACGGTGCGCCCCGCCCGGTGCCCCTGCGCCGCTGCTAGCAGGGCAACGAGGCCCCCCAGCGAGAGGCCCAGCACGGCCGTGCTGCTCACCCAAGGCTGAGCTTCCAGCCACGCCAGCACCTGCCCCAGGTCGCCCGGCCCGCTGCGCCCATAGTCGTCGCAGCCGCCCGACCCGCGCCAGCCGCGCAAGGAGAGGCTGAGGGCGTGCCAGCCCGCCGCGTGCAGCAGCCGGGCCGGGGTCGCCATAGCGGCGGCATCCTGGCCCCAGCCGTGCAGCAGCAGGGCGGCGGGGGCCGGGTGGGGCTGACGCCACAGGTAACCGCCCAGCGTCACGTCCCCCGCCCTGTTCTCTCGTGGGGGCAGCGTGAACCGGGCGGCGTCCGGAAGGTCGGGCAGGGCGAGGCCAGGAATGCTCAGGCCGAAGCCTTCTCCCGGTTCACCCCGAGTACCCACCCGCTCAGCCTTCCTCGTACTCCAGGTAGGTGTAGCCCAGCAGTTCCTCGCCGTAGTCCTCCAGCAGCTCCTGCTCCTGGCCGGGGGGCAGGGTGCCCACCTTCAGCGCCGCGTCGGCTTGGTCCTCGATGGAGTCGCGCAGCATGACTTCCTCGTAGCCCATCGACTCGATCATGCGCCGCGCCTTCTGCCCCCGCACGAAGAGGTCGATGTGGTACTTGCCGCCGGGCCGCACGGTGACGTGCGCCTCGCTGACCTTGCCGAAGAGGTTGTGGGCGCTGCCCAGCACGTCCTGATAGGCGCCCATCAGGAACACGCCCAGGTAGTAGGGCCGCCCACCGGGTTCGTGCAGGGGCAGGGTGGCCTTCACGTCGCGCAGGTCGATGAACTTCTCGATCTTGCCGTCCGAGTCGCAGGTGATGTCCACCAGGGTGCCCTGCCGGGTGGGGCGCTCGTTCAGGCGGTCGAGCGGCACGATGGGAAACAGCGCCTGAATTGCCCAGTTGTCGGGCAGGCTCTGAAACAGCGAGAAGTTGCAGATGTACTTGTCGGCCAGGACTTTTTGCAGGTCTTCCAGCTCGTCGGGCACGTACTTCTCGCCCTGAATGAGCTTGGCGATCTTGCGCAGGATCGCGTTGAAGAGGGCCTCGCCCCGCGCCCGGTCGTCCAGGGTCACGTAGCCGAGGTCGAAAAGGTTGTGCAGCGTCTGCTTGTCGCCCACCGCGTCGTTGTACATCTCGCGGTAATTGCGGGCCGAGATGCCCACCAGGATCTCCTCGAGGTCCTTGATGATCTGGTGGCTGTCCTCGTTGGGAGCAGCGAGTTCTTCCAGGTCACGGGTGGGGCCGGTCACGTCCACGACGGGCATCACCAGGACCGCGTGGTGGGCGGTCAGCGCCCGGCCCGATTCACTGATGATGGTGGGCTCGGGCACCTCGCGGGCCTTGCAGACCTCCTGCACGGTGTACACCACGTCGGCGGCGTACTCGCCCACGGTGTAGTTCATGGAGGCGTAGAAGGTGGTCTTGGAGCCGTCGTAGTCCACGCCGAGGCCGCCCCCCACGTTGAGGTACTTGAGCTGTGCGCCCGCCGCGATGAGGCCCGCGTAGGTCTGGGTCGCCTCGCGCACGGCGACCTTGACCCGGCGGATGTCGGTGATCTGCGAGCCGATGTGGGTGTGCAGCATCACGAGGGAATCGAGCATGTCTTCCTCGCGCAGCCGCTCGACCACCCGCAGCAGCTCGTAGGCGTTCAGGCCGAACTTGGCCTGGTCGCCGCCCGACTCCTCCCACTGCCCGGAGCCGCGAGCGTGCAGCTTGAAGCGCACCCCGATGGCGGGCTTGACGCCCAGCGCCTTGGCCTGCTTGAGCACCCGCTCCAGCTCGGAGAACTTTTCCAGCGTGATGACCACGTTCTTGCCCAGGGTCCGGCCCCACAGCGCGAGCTTGATGAAGCCGTCGTCCTTGAAGCCGTTGCAGCACAGCAGGGCGTCAGGGTGCAGCCGCTGCGCGAGGCACAGGGCGAGTTCGGCCTTGCTTCCGGCCTCCAGGCCGTGCGCGTACTCGTAGCCAGCGGCGGCGACCGACTCGACGACCATGCGGCGCTGGTTTACCTTGATGGGAAAGACGCCCTGGTAGTGGCCCTCGTAGCCGTACTCGGTGATCGCCTTGCGAAAGGCCTCGTTGAGGTGCCGCACGCGCCCGGCGACGACCTGCGGAAAGCGCAGGATGACCGGCAGGCTCTCGCCGCGCTCGACGATCTCGTCCACGATGGCCCGCAGGGGCGCGTGCAGGCCTGGCGAGGGGGTCACTTCCATCTGGCCCTTGTCGGAGACGCGGAACCAGCCGCCGCTCCAGTTGGGAACCTGATACAGCTCGGCGGCGTCAGCGGTGGAAAAAGGGGTAGCAGCAGTCAAGTCAGGCGTCCTCCGGGGTGGGGTAGGCTCGCCGTGCGCGGGGTTCGGAATGCGCCTGAACAACGACAGCTCTGGGCACTCAACGGACGCCGTGCGAAACCGGGGCGCATGATACGGCGAAACGCCCGGAGGGGTAGGGGTCCAGGCGGCAATTGGCAGCCCGGCAGTTACGGGTCAGGTGCCCCACAAGAGAAGAGCGAGGCGCCGTGGCACCTCGCTCCCCTCTATCTTCTGGCGGTCCGGACGGGATTTGAACCCGCGACCTACTGCGTGACAGGCAGTTATGCTAACCGCTACACTACCGGACCAGCGGAGAAGAGAGTACGGGCCGGGCGCGGAGATGTCAAGCCGCGCTAGCCTGGGCGCCATGACAGCAGCGCAGGCCGGGCAGGTCGTCTTCGCGCGCGGGGGCGTCCCCGAGAGTGTCCATCACGTTCATGTCGCCGTTGTGGACGCTTCGGGTGAGGTGATCGCCTCCTGCGGGGACGCGGGGCTGGTGACCTTTCCGCGGTCGAGTTCCAAGCCGGTGCAGGCGCTGCCCCTCGCGCTCGCGGTGCCGGAGTTGCCCGGAGACGAGCTGGCGATCGCCTGCGCCAGCCACGCCGGAACGCCGGAGCATCTGGGGGTCGTGGAGCGGCTGCTGGGGCGGTCGGGCAGCACGGTGGCCGACCTGCGCTGCGGCACGCACCCGCCCTTCGATCCGGGCGCGGCGGCCGACCTGATTCGCCGGAACGAGAAGCCCACCCCGCTGCACCACAACTGCTCGGGCAAACACGCGGGGATGCTGCTGGCGTGCGTGCAGCACGGCTGGCCGCGCGAGGGGTACACCGAGCATGGGCACCCGCTTCAGGTGCGGATTCGGGAACTGCACGCCGAACTCGGCGGGGTGGGGTTGGACGACGTTCAGGCGGGGACCGACGGGTGCAGCGTGCCCGCCTTCGCGCTGCCGCTGGACGCCACGGCGCGGATGTTTGCCCGGCTCGCGGCGCCGCAGGGCGAGCCGGCCCCGGCGCTGGAACGCATCTTCGGGGCGATGACCGCCTGGCCCTTCCTGATCGCCGGACCCGGACGGCTCGACACCACGCTGATGCCCCTCGTTCCTGGCCTCGCCGCGAAGATGGGCGCGGAGGCGTTCTATGGGATGGCGCTGCGGGAGACGCCGCATGGGCCGCTGGGCGTGGCCTTCAAGATCGCGGACGGCGGCGAGCGGGCACGGCCCCACGTGGCCCTCGCCGTGTTGGAGGCGCTGGGCGTGCCGATCACCCCAGAGATGCGGGCACTCGCCCCCGCCACGCTGAGCAACTGGGCGGGGCGCGAGGTGGGAACGGTGGAAGCCCACGTCGGGCTGACCTGGGCGTGAGTCAGCGCCGCGTGGCCGTGAAACTCAGCTTGTAGGAGGTGCAGTCGCTCGCCTCCACCAGAAAGGTGCCCTGCGCCTGGGTGGCCGACACGAATCGCCCAGCGAACTCCCAGGCGAGGTAGGGGGCGGTGGCGCGGCGGTTGAAGGCGCCCGCCTGCACGGGCACGTTGCCGGGCATCTCGCCCAGTTCACCGATCAACCGGGCGTTGAGCTTGGCGCCGCTGCTGCTCAGGGAGTCGCGGCAACGCCAGTAGCCCGTCATGCGAACGTTGGTGATCGTGCGCCCGTCGGCCGCCACCTGAAAGCTGATGCTGGTGCCCTTGAAGTCCCCGGTCAGGTCCCCCGTGTAGGTGCCGGGTCGGGGGGTCACCCCGGCAGCGGCGGTGGGGGGGGGCGAGGCCGGACGGGCGGCGGGGGCCGCCTGCGCCTGGGCGGCCCGGAGTTGGCACCAGCCCAGCACCACGCTCTCGTCGTCGAGGTAGAGCAGGCCCACGTAGCGGTTCGCCTTCTCGGTCAGGCGAAAGGAGAGGGCGGAGGAGCCGTCCTCCTCCACCTCGTCCAGGGTCTCGAACACGATGCCCCGCGTTCCGAACTGGGTGTCTAAGTCGTCCGTGATCCGGTCCACGAGGCGGGCGTCGTTCCAGACGAGGTATTCGCTCGCCTGACAGGTGCTGCCTTCCTCCCGCGCCAGCCCACTCAGGTAGCTTCCGAACTCGCGGGTGGCGGCGGCGTCGGTGACCCGAATGGCCCCCGGCGTCACGGGCAGGCGCAGCAGCGTGGACGAGGGTGCTGGTCCCTGCTGTGCCGGAGCGAGGGTCACGAGGGTCAGGCCCAGGGTGAGGGCGAGGGGCAGCCGCAGCGTGGTCATGGGTCCCTTCCTTTCCGTGGCCGGACCTACGGGCCACGTCCGCCCCTGCCCCCGGCGGGAGGCCTGCAGGCATTGTGACGGTGGCCTCACTGTACGCCCCCGCCACCCGCCTGCATACCTTGACCCCCGGTGCATTCCGCGCTATCTTCTGTCCATCACCGCCCGATGAGGCGGCTTTTTTATTGCCCTTCCTCCCCGGCGTCCAGCTGTCCCTCCACCGCCGCGAGGGCGAAGGCAAACTCCTCGGCCATTTCGTTGAGCGCGTCGTAGCGGCTGCTGGAGCCGCCGTGCCCGGCCCCCATGTTGGTCTTGAGGACCAGCACACCGCTGCCGGGCTGGCGCAGGTCGCGCAACCGGGCCACGTACTTGGCGGGTTCCCAGTAGGCGACGCGGGGGTCGTTCAGGCCCGTCGAGACGAAGAGGTGCGGGTACACGGCGGGCTTCAGGTTGTCGTAGGGGCTGTACTCGCGCATGGTGGCGTAAGCCTGAGGCTCGTTGGGGTTGCCCCACTCGTCGTACTCGCCCGTGGTGAGCGGGATGGAGTCATCGAGCATGGTGGAGAGCACGTCCACGAACGGCACCCCGACGAACGCGGCCTTCCACAGGTCGGGCCGCAGGTTGACCACCGCGCCCATCAGCAGACCCCCCGCGCTGCGGCCCATCGCCACGAGGTCGCCCGCGATGCCCGCCGCCTTCAACCCCTCGCCCGCCGCGATGAAGTCGGTGAAGGTGTTCATCTTGTGGGCGAGGCGCCCGGCGTCGTACCAGCGCCGCCCCAGTTCCGAGCCGCCCCGGATGTGCGCGATCGCCCACACCCAGCCCCGGTCGAGCAGCGGCAGCCGCCCCAGGCTGAAGGCCGGGTCCATGGACGCCCCATAGGAGCCGTACCCGTACAGCAGCGTGGGCGCGGGCAGGGCCGTGTCGCGGCGGCGCACCAGGCTGACGGGCACCCGCTCGCCATCCTGAGCGTCCACCCAGACCTGCTCGGCCACGTAGGCCGCCGGATCGTAGTTCGGCACGGGCGTGGCCTTCACCAGCGCGGTTTCCAGCGTGTTCAGGTCGAGGTCGAGGTGCTCGCCAGGGCGGGTCAGGCTGGCGTAGAGGACGCGGGCCGTCGCCGTCTCGAAGACGTGGTTGGCCCCGATGCGGACGGTGTAGCTGGCCTCCGGAAACTCCACCCGGCGCGCGGGGCCGTAGCCCTCCCCGGTGCGCGGCAGCACCCACAGGCGGGTGAAGCCCCCCTCGCGCCCGGAGACGAGCAGGCGCCCGGCGAACAGGTGCATGCCGGTGAGGTAGCGCTGGGGGTCGTGGGGCAGCACGTCCTGCGCGTCGGCCCAGGTCACCCCTTCCCCCTTGGGCAGGCGCACCAGCCGGAACTCAGACGCGCCGCCCTGGTTCGTCAGCGCGAGCCAGTGGTCGCCGCCGTCGGTGAGGCTGACCTCCACGCCGCGCTCGCGGGGCAGCAGGACGCGGGGCCGGGCGGCGGGGTCGCGGGTGTCCAGCACCGCCACCTCGTCGGCCATGTTCGCGGAACTGCCCAGCAGCAGCGTCTCGCCGTTCTCGGCCACACGCGCCCAGGCGCGGAAGGTGGGGTCGGTCTCGTGCCACAACTCCTCGTCGGCGGTCTGAGGCTGGCCCAGGGTGTGCCGCCAGATGCGGGCCGGGCGCTGGGTGGCGTCCTCGGTGGCGTAGAAGAGGGTACGGCCATCCGCGCTCCAGTCCAGGGTCCAGCCGCTCACGCCGGTCAGGGGCGGCTCGGCGAGTTCGCCCGTCGCCGTGTCCAGCACGCGCAGTTCCCACAGCTCCTGCCCGGTGGTGTCCAGCAGGTAGGCCCAGTGGCGCCCGTCCGGGCTGGGGCGGGTCACGTAGACCCAGACGTTGGCGTGGCCCTCGCGCTCCTTCAGCGCATTGAGGTCGAGGAGAAGCTGGACCTCTCCCCCGGCACGCGGGCGCCGCAGGAACAGGGGATGGGCCTTGCCCTCCTCGGTGCGGGTGTAGTACTCCCAGTCGCCCTGGGGGACGGGGGGCTGGTCGTCTTCCTCCTGCACGTGGGAGAGGAGTTTCTCGTAAATGGCCTGCTGAGTCTCGCGCAGGGGCGCCATCACCGCGCCCAGGTGAGCGTTTTCGGCTTCCAGGTAGCCCAGCACCTCCGGGTCGGCCTTGCCCTGGGTCTTGAGCCAGTGGTAGTCGTCGGGGCGGGATTCGCCGTGCAGATCGTGGGTAAGGGGCTTCTTGGCAGCGCGGGGCAGGGACATGCCTGAGCGTAGCAAGGCGGGGCGCTAGGCTGAGCGCATGTTTCGCCGTGACCCCCTCCAGACGGCCCGGCGCGAGCTGGAGGCGGTGCTGGAGCGCGACCTGCGCCCGGCGCTGCCGCTGCTGCGGGCCGCCCTGCGCCGGGGCGGGGTGGTGGGCGCGGCGCGGGGCGGTCAGTCGGCGGTCGTCGGGGTGGGCGGCGTTCCCAGGGACGGCGCCTTCGAGCTGGCGAGCGTGACCAAGCCCTTCACGGCGGCGCTGGCGGGGGCGCTGGTGCGGGAGGGACGGCTGAGCTGGGACGCGCCCCTCTCGCGGCTGGGCGGTCCTTTTCGCCCCTTCCCCGACTTCGTGACCGCCCGTGCCCTCGCCACCCACACGGCGGGCCTGCCCGCTCACCCCGCGCGGGTGGCCGTGACCACCTTCACCCGCTTTCAGGACCCCTACGGCGGCATGGACGCGGCGGCCGCCCTGGCAAGTGCCCGGCGCTGGGCGAGTCGGCGGGGGGCGGGGCGGTTTATGTATTCCAACCTCGGGGCGGGGGTGCTGGCGCTGGCCCTGGCGCACGCGGCAGGCGAGCCCATCAGCGCGGCAGGCTACGGGCAGGCGCTGGCCCGGTTCGTGACGGGGCCGCTGGGGCTGCCGGGCGTGGGCCTCACCCCCCCGGCACGCGGGCTGGTCGCTCCCACCGCCACGCTGCTGGGCGAAGGGGTCACGGGGTTCGGGCCGCTGGCGGGCGCGGGCGGGCTGTTCGGAACGGCGGGGGACCTGCTGACCTTCGGGACGGCGCATCTGGAGGGCAGGCTGGGCGGGGACTGGCGAGAAGTTCTGCGGCCCCCTGCCCTCCCCCCCCATCTGGACGGCGTGGCCCCCGGCTGGTTCCGGCGCGGGGGCGTGTGGTGGCACGACGGGGTGGCGCGGGGCACCCGCACGGCGCTCGCCCTCGTGCCCGCGTCCGGCACGGTGGTCACGTTGCTGGTCCGGGGCGGGGTGCCGCTGGTGGGGCTGCGGGGGGTGGTGGGGGCGGCGGCGCTGGCGCTGTCGGGGCCTTCAGCGATCAGGTCTCCTCGCTGAGAGCGGACGGCGGGCCACCCTCACGGGACCAGCCACGTCACCCCCCGCGCGTCGTTCAGGCCGCTCAGCAGGGTCACCGGGCGCCAGTTCACCGTGTTCCCGGTGTTGCCCGACCCCAGGCCGATCACGGTGTCGTACCCGCTGAGGGTGGTCGCGCTCAGGGCGTACAGGAAGCCGTCGGGGGCGAAGGTCACGTCGCGCAGGTCGGCGAAGGCGTTCACGGTCAGGGCCTCGTTCCGCGTGCCCGAGGCGTCCCACAACCGCAGCGGCTCGCTGCCTAGCCCGCTGGAACGGGGATCGCGCCACGCGGCGATCAGGTTGCGGCCGGGCACCCCGCTTCCCGCCGAGGTCCACAGGCGGTCCACCCGGCCGGTCCCGAAGGCGTCCAGCGCGTCCTCCGCGACGGGCACCCCGTTCGTGCCCAGCGGCTGCACCCCGGTATCGGTCGCCGCGTAGACGGTGGTGCCGTTGGGTGCCGGGGCGAGGTCGCGGATGGCGGGCGTCGGGACGGGGAGGTCGTCCCGGGGATCGGCGCCGGGGGTGGTCGCGGCCACCCGCACCACCTCGCTGCCGCCGCCCAGCGCGGGGCGGGCCACCACCCCCACATCCACCCCGTCCGCCCGGCGCACCAGCGCCACCCGCACCGGGGGCACGTCGGTGCCCGTCACCACGGCGGCCCCGCCCACGGCGGCCCGCCACACCAGCGTCCCGTCGGTGCGGTAGAGGGCGAGCTGCTGGGTGCCGTTCAGCACGCCCCCCGTCTCGCACTGGCTGAGGCTCAGAATCCGGTCGCGCCCGGCATTCAGCGCGGTCGTCACGAAGCAGGGGGGCACGAAGCCCGGCGCGTCGAAGGCGGGGGCAAAGGGCCGCACGTCCGCCAGGTTCGCGTCGCGGCTCTCCAGTCCTGCCCGGCGGGTGAGCAGCAGGCGTGCTCCGCCGCCGGGCAGGGTGTCCACCGCCACGCCCCCGGTGACGGCCACCGGAGGACTGACCACTGGGGTGGGCGTGACCCGGATGCCGTCTCCCCCGCCCGTCGAGACCGTCCGCAGGCTCGCCCCTCCATCCGCCAGCACGGCGAGCCGCAGCGCGGGCAAGGTTTCCACCGTCCCCGTGCAGGCGGAGAGCAGCAGGGCGGTCAGGGGCAACAGGGCGAGTCGTTTCATGGGCGAGACCTCCGGTGGGCTGAGGGCTGGAAACTGGTGGCTGGCCGCTCTCACCGGTTCCCCGGATTGAGAGGCCCCGGCAGCAGCGGAATATTCAGCCCGCCCACCCCGTAGTCGAAGAGGGGGTAGCTGCTGCTGCCCGGCAGGCTGATCCCCAGCCGGTAGCGGCGCAGGCTCATGTCGATCTCGGCCTGCAAGGCCCAGCAGCAGCGGTCGATGGTCAACCCGATCACGGGCGCAAGGGGGGCCGGGTTCAGCCGCTCGCCGTCCACCCAGGTAAAGGTCTGCCGCAGCGCCGCCGTCACGTAGGCGCCGGGGCGCGGCCCGTCCCCGATGGCAATGCCCACGCGCACGGGGTCCAGAATCAGCGTGTCGGTGGCGATGTCCTCGGGGAAGGTCCCCGTGCGGGTGCGGCTGTAGGCGGCGCGGCCCGAAAGGGCGAAGCGGGTGCCGAACTGCCAGTCGGCGTTCAGGTCGGCCCGCGCGACTTCGGTGCGCTGCTGCTCCAGCCCCGGCGTGTTCACGGTGGCCGAGAGCGCCAGCGACTGCCCCGGCCGGGTGGCCCGCACGCTCCCGGTCAGGGTGGGGCGGGTGTAGCCCCAGCGCTCCACGTCGAAGGGACCGCCGTAGGTCAGTTGCCAGTTCGTCGCCCGCCCCGCCGCCGTCCCCACGCTGAAAAAGGCCGTCCCGTTGGGCCGCTCGTCGCCGGGGGCCTGCACCTGAAGCTCGTGGGTGTGCGCGGCAGTGTACTCGCCCCGCCACGTCGCGCTGTAGCGCCCCGAGAAGCGGTTGTCGATCAGATTCCACGTCTCGCTGCCGGAGAAGGAAATCGGGTTGATCACCGTGTCCGTCCGCGTCGCCCCGGCGAACTCGGCGCTCAGCGACCGCAGGCGGGGCGTCTCGATGTCGTGGCTGGCCGACACGCTGAAGTAGTTGGAGCGGATGTCCCCGGTCACCGTCGCCTTCACGGTGAAGGGCTGCAGGCCGGTCGCCCGGTTGTAGCCCCCGGTGGCGGTAAGGGTCAGGTTCGGCGCGGGCCAGTTGCTGCTGCGCGTGACCGTCTCCGGCCGGGCGGGGACGGCGGCCGTCGTCTCGGTGGCGGGCCGCGCGGGGCGGGCGGGCACCACCGTGACCTGATCGGCGGTGGGGTCGCTCAGGGTGAGGTTAAAGGACGTGCTCTCCAGTTCCCCGGTGGAGAAGTTGTGCCGCAGCCCGAAATTCAGGTTGACCGGCTTGCGGTTCACCGTCACCCCGAAGGCGGTCGCGGGCTGCTGGTCTTCCGGCAGGAAGAGGTCACGGCTGTAGCCCACCGTGAAGGTGGTGTCCTTGACCGGAACCGTGTACAGGTCCAGCCCGATGGGAGCGCTGAGGCGCTGGCCCGGCAGCGCGTCGAAGGCGAAGGGGCTGGTCCCCTCCACCCGGATGTAGCTCGCGCGGGCGGTCAGGGTGTTCGTCGCGTTGAAGCGCTGGGTGAGTCGCCCGGAGATGTCGAGGTTCACCGTCCGCGCCCCGGTGCCGTAGTAGCGCCCGGTAAAGGTGTTGGACACCGAGAAGTCGGCATTCGTCCACGGCTGGGCGCTGTAGGTAATAGAGTGCTGCTCCTCCAGCCGGGTGGTCGTGATGTTGACCCCCTGCGCGGTCGCCGAGCGCGAGAGGGGATTGCTCGCGGCGGTGTAGCGCCCGGCGGTCAGGCGGGTGTCCACCGTGAAGGTGCCCCGCGAGTACGGCCTGGGGTCGATCACGAGTTCGGGCTCGCGCAGCGGCGCATACAGCGCCGTCTTCGGCTCCGGCCCGAAGCGGTCGAGGTAGGTGAGCTGGGCCGAGAACAGCGGATATTCCACCGCCGCCCGGAAGTCCACCGTGGTCACGTCCCGGTCGGGGTCCGTTTGCGAGCGCCCGATGTCCCGGCGCCGCACGTTCAGGCTGTAGTCGAGGTCGCGCACGGCCAGAGAGAGCGGCACCCGCCCCCGCACCGAGAAGTCGAGGTCGATGTCATAGCCGGGCTGCCGGGTGCCGTCCGCCGCGAAGGGCTTGGGATTCGCCAGGGTATAGAGGTCGACCCGGTCCACATAGGGCAGCGGCGAGTAGGAGCGCAGGTCCACGCCCAGACCGATGGAGGGTTCGCGGTTCTCGTAGTAGCGCAGCAAGGTCGTGCCCAGCGTGTTCGTGCCGATCGAAAAGGGCAGGTCGGCCAGCACGGTCAGGCCGTCCGGGTCGCCGCTCCCCACCGAGAAGCGCGGCTGGCGCTCGGGTTCGTTCAGCGGCAGCACCACGATGGGCAGGTACAACACCGGCACGTCCACGATCAGGAACTGGGCGCGGTAGGCGATCAGGCGGTCGCCGGGGTACACGATCAGGCGCTCGGCGCGGAAGGCGTAGTCGTTCGGCGTGCGCCCGCACTTGGCGCAGGGGGTGAAGTAGCCCCCGGTGGCCCGCAGTTGCCCCGGAATGCGCTCGACCTGCTGCCCGCGAATCTCGATGTCCCCGTCGCTGATGAGCACGTCCTCGCCGGTCAGCTCCTCGGACCCCAGGTCCACCACGAGGTTCTCGCCGCGCAGGTCCTGCCCGTCGCGGGCGGTGCGGTAGGTCGCCTGCCCCACCAGCGTCAGCGTGCGGCGGGTGCGGTTGTACTCCACGCGGGCAGCCCGCACCACGTCGTCGTCCACCCGCAGCTCGACCAGCCCACCGTTTGGCCCGCCCTCCGGCCCGCCGCTGATGATCACGATCTCCTGCTCGTCGATGCGCCGCAGTTCAAGGGACTGCGCCTGCACGATCCGCACCGTGCGAGCCGCCGCCTCCCCCACCGCGAGCAGCGCCGCGAGCGCCCCCGCGAGGAGAGGGCCACGTTTCAGGGAGCGGCGAAAGAGCCGCCCGATCGTCCTACTCGGCATGACCCACCTCCGCCGCCGCGATCACCGGGCGGCCCCGCTCGCCGGGCGCGTCGGCCAGCAGTTCCAGCGTGGTGCCGGGGTAGTAGAAGCTCAGGATGCGGCGGTGGTCGGCGCCCCCACGCGCCATCCCCAGCGCCCCGTACTGCGAGAGCCCTACCCCATGCCCCGATCCGGCCCCCTCCAGCACCAGCGGTTGCCCCGGCCCCACGCTCCCGCCGAGGCGCACGCGGGTGCTGTGCGCTCCCAGCGCCCGCACGAAGTCGCCCGCTTGCAGGCCGCTCAGCCGTCCGGTGCCCGAACTCCCCGTCAGTGTGACCTCCAGCACCCGGCCCGACGCGGAGGTCAGGGTCACCCCCACCGAGCGCACGGTGCCCACCCGCACCCGGAAGCGTTCGGCGGCGGCCTGCACCTTCGCGGCGCTGGCCTCCACCCGCCATTTGGCGCGGGGACTGCCTGCCGAGTGCGGGTCCGGCTGCGCGACGAGGTAGGGAATCCCGCGTCCCCACACCTCCTCACTGGACGCCGTGTGCCCGCCCGAATCGCTGGAGAAGTACGTCTGCGCGGGCTTGTCCCCATAGGCGAGCACCTGCCCGGCGGTGGTCTGAATCGCCGTGTCGGTGCCGGGCTTCTCGGCCGGAACGCCCCGGTAGACCTGGCAGCTTTCGGTCGCGCAGGTGTCGTAGGGCAGCGCCGGGTTGATGCGGGCCGAGACGTAGGTGCGGGCGATCACCGCCTGGGCCGCGAGCGCGGCGGCGGGCCAGCTCGCGGGCATCTCGGCGGGGACCACCCCGCGCAGGTAGTCCTCCACGTTCACCACGTTGATGCCCTGCACGCCGCCACTGACTGCCCGCAGCAGCACGCCGCCCCGGTAGGTCTGGCCCGCGATCTCCACCAGGCTGCCCGGCGACGGCGGCACGTACAGCACGTCACTGCCCGCGTCCTGCCCGCCGAGCGTGAGCTTGCCGCCCCGGTTGCCGACCGTCCAGGGAACCGAGGGCGCGGCGGGGGCGGGGGGGGCCGCCAGGGGCGCCGTCAGCCCCGGTCCCGGCGGGGGCGGCAGCCGCACGGTGAGCTGCGGGCCGCTCGCCACCAGCACCCGCACGTCCAGCGCCCCGGCCGCGCCGGGAGCCGCCAGCGCCATGAGAAAGGTCAGCACGCGCATGAATGACGCGAGTATACGCAGCCCCTCCTGTGCCCCGACTGACAGGGACGTGAGAGCATGCGCCCATGACAGGCGGGCCAGGGCAGGCGGGACGGGTGTGGGCGCACGTGGGACAGCCCTTCGCGGAGCGCGAGTACGACGTGGCCGTGCTGGGGGCCGGGCGGATGGGCACCGCCTGTGCCCTGTACCTGCGGCGGCTGGCCCCTCATCTGCGCCTGCTGCTCGTCGAGCGCGGCGGCCTCCCCAACGAGGAGGGGGCGACCATCCTCGCGCCGGGGGTGTGGACCGCCTTTGACGTACCGCCCGGCCGGGAGGCGGAAGCCCAGTGGACCCACGCCAATCTGTTCGGGGACCCCACCGCCAAACCTCGTCCCCTCCTGCGCCTGCACACGGAGGAAGGCCCCGGCCGCGTGCCCACCCGGCCGATGCTCGCCCGCTTCCCGGAGGCCGCGCCCCTCGTCGACCCCGACGCGCTCCCCTGGGCCGAGGTCGACGAGGACGCCGCGACCTACCGCCCCGGCGCGGTGGCGCTGGCCTGCGGGCAGGCGGCGGTGCGCGAGGGGGCCGACCTGCTGCTGAACACGCACGCGCACCTGACGCCCGGCGGCGTGCGCCTCGACCGCCTGACCGTCACGAACACCCACGAGGTCGTCACCCACGAGACGCATGACCTCCGCGCCGGGGTCGTGATCGTGGCGATGGGCGCCGACGGTCCCGCCGCCGCCGAGCAGGACCTGGGAATTCACACGGCGCACGGGCGGGCCTACCGCCAGTTTCCGCGCCTGAACACCCCCAGCGACGACTGGACCCCGGCACTTCGGGCGGGCGGCCTGACCCTGCGCCCGCAGCATGGAGGCTTCACGGTGGTGCCGCCCCTGCACCACCGCGATCCCTCCGGCTACGTGCCTCAAGGCGGGCGGCTGACCGGGGTGCCGGTGGGCGTGCGCCGCGAGACCCTGGAAGACCTCACCCGCCTGATGGACGCCCTGCCCCCGCTGGCGACCGGGGCGCTGGAGATCGGCCGCAGCCTCGCGGACGTGCCCGGCGCGTGGGTGGCCCTGCCGGACGGCCGGGTGGACGCCCCACCCCGCCACGAGGCGCTGGGGGACGGCGTGCACCTCCTGCTCGGCGGTCCCCTCGCGGACACGCTGGGGCTGGCGGTGGCCTACGAGCTCGCCGCGCGGGTGGCGGGGGTGAGGGAGCGGCCGTGGACATCCTGACCCTTCTGCTCCCCCCATACGAATCCCGGTTGAACAATTTTCGTCACCGTTCAACCCGAGCGGACTTGTAAAGCTGCGGAGCAGAGCGAGTGGCAACAGCACGGTTACCGGGGTCCTGTCTACCCCGGCCCGCCCGCGCCGGGGCCGCCCCTCTCTATCCTGGGGGCATGCGGGAAGCACGAATTCCGGGAGACGGCGGGGCATAACGCCCCCGGCTTCCGCCGCGCCGTCCCCACCCGTTCGCGGTGGGGGCGCCCCGTTTCGGCCGCCCCGTTTCGGCCATCCAGTCCATGCCGCCCCAGTTCCCCACGTTCTCGGAGGTGCCATGACCGCCACGCCGGAATTCAGCCCCGCCACCCTGACCGAGCACGACGTGCTGCGCCTCGCCCTGACAGGCCGGGTCTACGGGGCAGCCGTGCAGACGCCGCTGAGCCCGGCGCCCCGGCTGAGCGCACGCACGGGGGGCGCAGTGTGGCTCAAGCGCGAGGACCAGCAGCCGATCTTCTCGTTCAAGCTGCGCGGGGCCTACAACAAGGTGAGCGCCCTGAGTGCCGCCGAGCGGGCACGCGGCGTGATCTGCGCCTCGGCGGGCAACCACGCGCAGGGGGTGGCCTACGCCGCGCAGCACCTCGGGGTGCGGGCGGTCATCGTGATGCCGGTGACCACCCCCGAGATCAAGGTGCGGGCCTGCCAGGCACGCGGCGCCGAGGTGCTGCTGCGCGGCGACTCCTTCAGCGACGCCGAGGCGTACGCGGCGTCGCTCGGGCACGAGCGCGGCCTGACTCCGGTCCACCCCTACGACGACCCGCACGTGATCGCGGGGCAGGCCACGGTCGCGCTGGAGCTGCTGCGGCAACTCGACGACCCCTCGGGGGCCAGCGTCTTCGTGCCGGTGGGCGGCGGCGGGCTGATCGCGGGGGTAGCCGCGGTGCTGAAGGTGCTGCGCCCAGACGTGCGGGTGGTGGGCGTCGAACCCGACGACTCCGACGCGATGGCCCGCAGCGTGCGGGCGGGGCGGCGGGTCAGGCTCGATCAGGTGGGCCTCTTCGTGGACGGGGTGGCGGTGCGGCAGGTGGGCGAGTATCCCTTCGCGCTGGCCCGGCGGCTGGTGGACGACTGGGTGCAGGTGACCACCGACGAGGTCTGCGCCGCCATCAAGGACGTCTACGACGACACCCGCGCCGTGATGGAGCCTGCCGGGGCGCTCGCGGTGGCGGGCCTGAAGCGGCACGTGGCCGAACGCGGCCTGACGGGGCACACGCTCGTCGCCCTGACCTGCGGGGCGAACATGAACTTCGACCGCCTGCGCCACGTGGCCGAGCGGGCCGAGATCGGCGAGCAGCGCGAGGCCATCCTCGCGGTGACGATTCCCGAGCGGCCCGGCGCCTTCCGCGCCTTCATGGGGGTGATCGGCCCCCGCGCCGTCACCGAGTTCAACTACCGCTATGCCCCCCGCGCCGAGGCCCGCGTCTTCGTGGGGGTGCAGCTCGCGCACCCCGGCGAGCGGGCGGCGCTGATCGGTGCCCTCACCGCGCAGGGCTACCCGGTCACCGACCTCACGGGCGACGAACTCGCCAAGGTCCATATCCGCCACATGGTGGGCGGCCGCGCCCCCGAGGCCGCCCACGAGCGGGTCTACTCCTTTACCTTTCCCGAGCGCCCCGGCGCCCTGCTGGAATTCCTGACCCAGTTGCACGGGCGCTGGAACATCAGCCTCTTCCACTACCGCAACCACGGCAGCGCCCACGGCCGGGTGCTCGCGGGCCTGCAAGTGCCGGATGACGAACTGACCCCCTTTGCCACCTTTCTCGCAGGAGTGGGGTATCCGGCGACGGACATGACGGCGAACGCGGCGTACCGGCTGTTCCTGACCTAGCGGCCCGCCCTCACGGCAGCGTCAGCACCCGCACGTTGCCGTCCCGCGCACTCAGGTAGGCCACCCTCTTTCCATCCGGGCTGACCGACCAGTCGCCCTGCCGCACCTGATCGCCGAGGTCGCCCAGCGTGCGCCACGCGTTCGTACCCACGTTGTATTCGCGCAGGACATGCGGGCCGCCGTTCGGGTCCAGCGGGATCAGCAGCAGGCGCCGGGCGTCCCGCCAGCGGTACGAGCCGAAGGCGCTGAGTTTCCGCGCCGCCCCGCCCGCCGTGGGCCGCAGCCACAGGCCATTGCGGGTCGCCGAGTCGAAGGCCACGTAGTACGTCACCCACGCCCCGTCCGGGCTGAGGCTGACCCCCCGGAACGACAGCGCCGAGGCCAACGTGCGCCGCGTTCCCGTGCGGGTATCCAGCGTGAAGAGGTCCCGGTCCCGCGCCGCCGGGGCGCCCTTGCCACTGAGCAGCAGCGTCGTCTCGTTGAGCCAACCGCTGATCCCCCCGCCGTACAGGGTGGCGACCTGCCGGGGCGAGCCGAACACGTCCGCCACGAAGACGCGGGTGGCCCGGCGGTCAAAGTTGCCGGTCGTGTCGCTGCGGGTGTAGGCCAGCCGGTTCTCCGAGCGGGTCCACGTCACGTCCGCCCCGCGCGTGGGTAGCGTGAAGCGGCGGCGGTCGGCCAGCCGCTCCAGCGTGGTGGCGTCCCCCGTCCCCGGCCGCACCGCCCAGAGCAACCGGGGCGAGAAAAAGGCCACCGAGGAAAAGCGCCGGGTGACCTCTCCCCCGTTCGCCGACACCTGATAGATGCCGGTCGTGGGCCGCGCCGGGGGGCCGTCCAGAAACATCAGGTTCCGGGAATCCGGCGTCCAGACCGCGCCGGGGCAGCAGGTGCCGCTCAGGACCGCTTTGGAGGGGAGGGTGGCCGCGAGCGCAGGCGTACTCAGGGCGAGAGCCAAGACCGCCGCCTTCTTCATCGCGCTCCCCCCGGCGCAGGCGGCCAGGGCAGGCGGAATTCGTTGAGGATGGCTCCACCCCGCCGCACCTCCGGCTGAGATTCCGGCGTCTGCCACTTGCGCGGCGCGGCGAGGTCGTACTCGTACCCCCGCCCGAAGCTGCCTGCCAGCGCCAGCGAGTCCCAGTCGGCGGCGATGTAGGGCAGCGGGTTGAAAAAGCGCTGGTGCGAGCGGTCCCGCAGTTCAAGGTGCAGATGCGGCGCACTCACGCAGGTGAACTGCGAGTCGCCACTCTCCCCAATCACCTGCCCCCGCTTCACCTGCTGCCCGACCCGCAGGCTGGAGCGCACCCGCAGGTGCCCGTACAGGCTGCTGAGGTTCCCGGCGTGGTCGATGACCACGTTGTGCGGCGGACTGCCGTGCGGCCCGTCCACCTCCGCGACCACCCCGTCCCCGATGGAGCGGACCGGGGTGCCGCACGGAGCACTGAAGTCCAGCCCCGCGTGCAGCCCCTGGAGGTTGCCGTAAGTGCTGCGGCGCTGGCGGTAGGCCCCGGTCGTGTTGCCGTACCCCTGCCCCAGCAGCCAGGTGTCCGGCCCCGGCGGCCCCGCGAAGGGCAGGCCGAACTGCCGCGCGGGCTTGGCAATCGCGCTGTCGGGAAGGGCAGGCGCGTAGTGCGCCAAGGCCACCGCCGACGCGGCCAGGAGTCCCCCCGCCACCACGGTTCTGAGTCGCATGGCCGATGCTGCCCCGGCGCGGGCGTGGGGACGGTGCCAGGGCTTACAGGGCGGCGGTCAGCCCTTCACCCCTGCCGCCGGAAGTCCGGCGCCCGCCGCGCCTTGAAGGCCGTCACGCCCTCCTCGTGCTCCCAGTGGTCCCCGGCGAGTTGCTGCAATTCGGCTTCGAGGTCGAGGGCCTGATCCAGCGTGCCCGTCATCGCCGCATTGAGCGCCCGCTTGGTCAGCCCCAGCGCGTGCGCGGGCCGCGCCGCCAGCCGCTCGGCGTACTGCTGCACGTCTTCATGGAAGGTCTCGTCGGGGAAGACGTGTTCGCACAGGCTCAGCCGCAGCGCGTCCTGGGCGCCCACCTTTTCTGCCAGCGCCATCAACTCGAAAGCCCGGTGGTAGCCCACCAGCCGGGGCAGGAACCACGTGCTGCCCGAATCCGGCACCAGCGCGATGTTGGAAAAGACCTCGATCAGGCTGGCCGACCCCGCCCACAGCCGGAGGTCGCCCGACAGCGCGAGGCTGGCCCCGGCTCCCGCCGCTACCCCGTTGACGGCGGTGATGACCGGCTTGTCCAGCCCCCGGATGGTCCGGATCAGCGGGTTATAGGTGTGGTTGAGGTGCTCGGTGAAGGTCATGTCCCGCCCCGACACGTCCCCCAGGTCCTGCCCGGCGCAAAAGCCCCGCCCGGCGCCGGTGATCACCACGACCCGCACCTCGGGTTCCGCTCCGGCGGCCTGAAGTTCCCCGGTCAGCGTGAGCAGCAGCGCGTCGTTCGCAGCGTTGAGCTTGTCGGGGCGGTTGAGGGTCAGGGTGCGGACCCCGGCGTGGGTGCGGGACAGGATGACGGGTTCGCTGGTCATGGCAAGCAGCGTAGCGCCTGTGCCCCTGCGCCCTACACTGACCCGCGTGACGTCCCCGTCCCTTCCCACCATCCTCGCGCTGGACGTGAGCAAGTCGCGCATCGGCTTCGCGGTGAACGCCGGGCGCCTCGCCTTCGGCCGTGGCAGCGTGGACCGTAAGCGGCTGCCGCTGGACCTCAAGGCCGTGCGCCTCAAGGTCGAGGAGACGGGCGCGGAGCTGCTGCTGCTGGGCCTGCCCCTCCGCACCGACGGTGCCCCCAGCCCCTCCGCCGACCGGGTACGGGCTTTCGGGCGGGTGCTGGAAGATAAGGGGTACCGGATTGCCTATCAGGACGAGCGCTTTACAACCCAGCGGGCGCGGGCGCTGGGCGCGGCCGACGAGGATGAGGCGGCGGCGGTGCAGATTCTGGAGTTGTATCTGCTGGGGGGCTAGAGACGCTTCGGACCTGACCCCTCACATAGGACTGCAGCACCGCACTTTCCCGTGGGCGCGTCCTGCTCCACAGGAATTGGCGGCCCCAATATCCAGTAATGAGAAAGCGGTTAAGTCATCGTTAGCATGACTGACTCTTGGCTGACGGTGTCCTGAGCATTCGGAAAGCCAGACCATGAGCCAGCAAAATGCGGCTGGGTCGGAGGTGTTTTATACATCAGCGGAATTCGATGAGAAGGATAGGTCGAGACTGACGAAAACCTTACAGTGATGGGGATGTTATTTCCGTGTCTGGCACAGAAATCTTGTTGACACCCCCCAGGGCCGTCCATATACTCGCCATAGGATTCACATCCTGGCCTAACTTGGGCGGTGGCCTGAGCAGGAGAAGCAGACGGGCAGGAAACTAGGCAACTGGACCCGTCCATCTCTCCCTCGCGACTGGCCCTCCTCTCATGAGAGGCACTGGGAGCCACGCTCCCACGGAGGACGTATGAATAAGAACATCGCTTTGCTGGCTCTCACGGGTGTGCTGACCCTGGCGTCGTGCGGCACGGGGCCTGATGCTCCTACTACCCCCACCACGCCTACTACGCCGACCACTCCTACTACGCCGACCACTCCTACTACGCCGACCACCCCCACGACTCCGGCGCTCAACAGCATCACCATCATCTCCCCCACGCAGGGTGCGAACGCCACCGTCGGCCAGGCCATTCAGGTCAACTACACGACCTCGGCTGCCCTGACCAACGTGACTTGCACGGTCGCTGCGGGCGGCACCACCAGCAGCCCGGCCACCGCCAGCAACAGCGCCAGCGGCGGCTTCTGCACCGTGACGCCCACGGCGGCGGGCAGCAACATCATCACCGTGACCGGCACCGACGCTCAGGGCCGCACGGTGACCCAGCAGGTCGTCGTCAACGCGGTCGCCGCAGCGACCCCTGCGACCAGCAACATCGTCTTCGACCCCGCTCAGGAATTGACCCTGACGAGCGAAGGCATCGTGCGCGATGCGATGAACGGCTGGCGTCAGCTTGGTCAGGGCGTGAGCACCCCGACCACTCCTAACACCAACGTGGACGTGTACGTCAAGGGCACCATCAACGTGTCTTACCGCGGCGCGGCCGCCGGCCAGAAGGTCGAGATCATCCTGGCCCGCACCACCGGCACCGACGTCCCCAGCAACGACCAGATTCAGGCGGGCGACGTGCTGCGTTCGGTCGTCTCGACTGGCGCTGACGTGACGGCGGTGCTCGACACCCGCCGCCTCGCCGAGTTCGAGGCCGTGCGCCAGTGGCTCGTCTTCCGTGTGGGCACCACGGTGACCTTCCAGCCCATCATCACCGACAACCGTGGCCCCCAGCAGGCCGACCCCGAGTTCAACGGTGTCGAGAACAACTTCTCGAACCTGATCCGCAATGTGGACAACACGGGGATCAACTTCGCGCGTGGTGACATCAACGTCTTCACGAGCAACCCCAGCCTCCAGGACCGCGAGTTCGGCCAGGCCCCCATCGGTGCTTCCTTCGTGCAGCGTCGTCCCGCGGGCTTCGAGAGCATCCGCTACTACCTCGTCCCCGAGACCGCCTTCAACGACAAGGGGCTGGCCGACAGTGACGAGATGCGCCGCGCCGAGGCGGTCAAGCGTGTGGCCGCTGGCCGTAGCGCCCCCATCCTCGAACCCGGTGACCGTTCCGCCGCCTTCAGCAGCCTGTTCGGCTCTACCGGCGCGACGGCCACGGGCGCGACCCGTACCACGGGCATCGTTGACAACGTCAACTACCGCATCTACGCGATCTCCCGCGACCAGCTCGGCAACGAGACGGCCAGCGCGAGCTACGAGACCATCCGCTTCGACAACGTCGGCCCCAGCTTCACCGGCAGCGTGCTGCGTGACGCGAGCGACCTGCCCTTCCCCTCGGTCGAGCCCGAGCGTTGCCTGAGCGACTTCGCAAGCGTGAGCCTGGGCAATGCGGCCGACAACGCGGGCGGCATCGGTGTCCTGCGTCAGCCCACCTTCACCATCGGCAGCATCAACCTCGACGGTCTGACCACCTTCGACACCAACCGCCTGGCCGACGGCGAGTACACCATCAACACCAGCAACTTCACCGACCGCCTGGGTAACCCCCCGGTCAACGCCCCGCAGAACGCGACCGTGTTTATCGACAACACGGACCCCACCGCCAACTTCAACCGCCCCGTGGGTCTGGGTGTGGTCGAGAGCGGCGAGCGCGTCTCGGTCGAGAGCGATGCCAGCGACGGCGGCTGCGGCGTGTACGAAGTGCGCCTGTTCTGGGACAGCAACCTTACCAACGCGACGGACGACGCGACCACGACGCCGGGCATCGGTCACCCCGTGCAGTTCGCCCGGAGCGCCCAGTCCACCGAGCGCATGCGCACCATGAGCCTCAACGGTGGCTGGAACGCCCTCCAGCTCCCCAACCTCACCTCGCAGATCCAGCTCCGTGGCCTCGCGGTTGACCGCGCGGGTAACGCGACGATGTTCAGCACCCCCATCACGGTGGAAGCCAAGAGCGGCGTTGACAACGTGGACAAGCTCCCCGGTGGCGTGAACAGCAACCGCATCGTGCTGGGCAACTCGGACGGCTACCGCCGCAACCAGGTCATCAACCTCCAGCCCAACACCAACCTGATCGCGGCGTTCGGGGCGAACGGCACCACGCTGATCCCCAACACCACCGGCAACAGCCTGCTGGACAACAACCTCTCGCTGGACTCGACGGCCACCCGTACGATCAACTCCAGCGGCCCGACGCGCAGCGAGAACATCCGCGAGGTCAGCGACTACGGGCGCTTCGACGCGGCGCTGTGGGCCACCATCCGCAACTACCAGCTCGCCACCGACCCGACCCTGCGCAGCGGCAACCGCACCCTGGACATTGGCCAGCTCAGCAGCCAGCGCCAGCGCAACTGGAACGTCCGCAACCCGTGGATCTACATCACGGACAGCGCGACGCCCGACAACAAGCAGCTGTACACGGCGACCAGCGACCTGCTCAACGACTTCTACTGGAACCGTACCTTCCGCAACCCTGCCGCCAACACCAACCTGGTCGGCGAAGCGGTTACCAACGACGCCACCGTCTTCAACACCACCCGTTTCACGTACGATCAGTTCAACAAGATCGTGACGGACACGGCGGGCGCCTACAGCTTCCTCGGCGAAGCGGTCGGCACGGTCGACGGCACGGCCCGCTAAACCCCCTCACCCATAAAAGGCTCCCTCCGGGGGGCCTTTTTTCGTGTCTTGCCCCCGCGC
Organism: Deinococcus sp. NW-56; assembly: GCF_002953415.1. NCBI lineage: Bacteria > Thermotogati > Deinococcota > Deinococci > Deinococcales > Deinococcaceae > Deinococcus > Deinococcus sp. NW-56. Next base: position 2,317,008 of record NZ_CP026516.1, read on the forward strand.
GGGCTACACTGAACGCCCGGTTTCTCCGATATTCCCCACACCCGCGCGGCCCAGACCGCCGAGGAGGTCCTATGCAAGGCACCATGATGGACGTTCCCCTCACCATCCCCTTCATCCTGGAGCGTGCCCGCACGATCTACGCGGAGCGCGAGGTGGTCAGCCTGCTGGTCGCCGGACGCGACGAGGCGGGGCAACCCATTCCCCACAAGCACCGCACGACTTACGGCGCGGTGGCCGACCGGGCGCTGCGGCTGGGCACGGCGCTTCAGGGCCTCGGCCTGACCCCCGGCGACCGGGTGGCCACCCTGGCGGTGAACTCGTTCCGGCATCTCGAAGCGTACCTGGGGGTCCCCAGCGCGGGCTTCGTGCTGCACACGGTCAACATTCGCCTGCACCCCGAGCAGATCGCCTGGATTCTGAACCACGCCGAAGACCGGGTGCTGCTGATCGAGAACGTCTTCGCGGCGATGATTCCGGCGCTCAGAGCGGCCTGCCCGAAGCTGGAGCACATCGTCGTGCTGGGGCCGCTGCCGCAGCCTATCCCCGGCGTGCAGGACTACGACTCCTGGGTGATGGGCCACGAGCCGATGCCGCGCTACCCGCAGCTCGCGGAAACGGACGCCGCCGCCATGTGCTACACCTCCGGGACGACTGGGAATCCCAAGGGGGTGCTGTACACCCACCGCTCGACGGTGCTGCACTCGCTCGCCAGCGCCCCCAAGGACGCGCTGAACGTGGGCGAGCGCGACGTCGTGCTGCCGGTGGTCCCCATGTTCCACGTCAACGCCTGGGGGCTGCCCTACACCTGCGCGATGTACGGGGCGGCGCAGGTCTTCGGCGGGGCCTTCAGCGACGGCCCGAGCCTCGCCCGGCTGATGCAGGACGAGCGCGTGACCATCACGGCGGGGGTGCCCACGATCTGGATGGGCCTGCTCGCCGAACTGGACCGGGCGAAGGCGGCGGGGCAGCCCTACGACCTCTCGGCCCTGGAACGGCTGGTCGTGGGCGGCTCGGCCGCGCCAGAGAGCATGATCCGCGCCTTCGAGGAGCGGCATGACCTCAGCCTCGCGCACGCCTGGGGCATGACGGAGACGCATCCGCTGGGGACCGCCAGCATCGTGCCCGTGGGCGTGGACGAGCGCAGCGACGAGGGCTACCGCCTGCGGGCCAAGCAGGGGCAGCCCGTGCCGCTGGTCTTTCTGGAAATCGTCTCGGAGGAAGGCGAGCCGCTCCCCCACGACGGCCAGACGATGGGCCGCCTGATCGCGCGGGGGCCGTGGATCGCCAGTTCCTACTTCAAGGGCGAGGGCGAGAGCAGCTTCTTCGAGCGGGACGGCGAGCTGTGGTTCGACACCGGGGACATCGCCACCCTCGACGAGCGCGGCTACATGCACATCCAGGACCGGGCCAAGGACCTGATCAAGTCGGGCGGCGAGTGGATCAGCAGCGTGGATCTGGAAAACGCGATCATGGCCCACCCCGCCGTCGCGCAGTGCGCCGTGATCGCCATGGACGACCCCAAGTGGGACGAGCGCCCGCTGGCGGTGGTCACCCTGCGCGAGGGCGGGCAGGTCACTCACGAGGAACTGCGCGACTTTCTGGCGCCGAAGTTCGCCAGGTGGTGGCTGCCCGACGCGACCGTCTTCGCCGAGAGCCTCCCCATCGGTGCGACGGGCAAGTTCCTCAAGCGCGAGTTGCGCGAGCAGTACCGGGGCTACCCCCACACCCACGAGACGCACCACACCAACCTCGCGGGCGAGGGAAGCTGATTCCTGACCCGCTGAGCCCCACCCCGTAGAATCCCCCCTATGGCCGTTTCGGTGCGGGGACAACAGGTGACCTTCCTTCCCCCGGCGGGTGCTGCGGCGCTCGTCGGGGATTTCACGGACTGGCGGAAGAAGCCCGCCCTCCCCGTGGTGGGTGGGGCACCGATCACGCTGACCCTGCCGCGCGGCGCGTGGGTGGAATACGCCTGGCTGGACGCGGCGGGTCAGGCCTTCCCTGACCCCGACAACGCGCAGAAGTCGCTCAATCCGTGGTGGCCCTACCCCCGCGCGGCCGTGGTCGGGGAGTATGTCCGGCATGGACTCTGGCACCGACCCGACGCCACCCAGAAGGGCACCGCCCACCGCCTGACCTGGCCCGGCGAGGTGTTTCCCGGCACCCGCCGCGCCATCGTCTACACCCCGCACGGCCACGACCCGGCCCGGTCCACGCCCGTGTACTACGTGCAGGACGGGGTGGCCTTCTACCGCACCGGACGGCTGGGCGAGGTCATGGACCGGGCGGTGGAGGCGGGGCTGGCGACGGGTGCGGTGCTCGTCTTCGTGGAGCCGGGGGACCGCAGCACGGAGTATTACGTCAATGACCGCTATCTGGACTTTCTGCGGCAGGAAGTCTTTCCACGCGTGGAGGGCGAATACGCGACCGTCTCCGAGCGGGGGCTGTGGGGCGCGAGCCTCGGGGGGCTGATCTCGCTGCACCTGGGCGCAGGGCACCCGGACCTCTTCTCGCGGGTGGTCAGCCACTCTGGGGCTTTCATTGCGCGGCCCGGCGCGACCGACCCGGACGGCACCATCAACACCACCACGGCGGGCGAGTGGTTGCGCGAGCGGCTGGAGGCGACCCCGCCCCGGCACCTGCGGGTGAGTCTGGATACCGGGGTGCTGGAGTGGCTCACGGCGCCCAACCGCCGCATGGCCGCCTCGCTGGCCGACCTCGGCACCGAGCACCAGTACCGCGAGTACCCCAGCGGCCACAACTGGGTGACATGGCGGGACGCGCTGCCGGAAGCGTTCCTGTACATGCAGGGCACGTGACGCCCGCCCACCGGCACTCACCCACTTCTGCGCCCCAGACGGCACAATCGGCCCCATGCGTGCCCCCCTACTCGCGGCGCTGCTCCTCGCGGGCAGCGCAGAGGCCCTGACCATGACCCATCCGAACTCCACCACCGTCCTGCACGAGCGGGCGGCCGACTGGCAGGGTGCTGCGCTCGCGGGCGTGGCGGTGCGCGGCGACGCCCTGACCCTGGCGCCGGGCAAGACCTCGGGCACCCTGACCAGCCCCCCCGTGAAGGTGCCCGCCTTTGACGAACTCGTGCCCTCCTGGAACGCCTACACGGCGGGGGGCGGCAGCGTGACCGTGGAGGTGCGGACGCAGGGTGCCGGGGGCACCTGGAGCCGTTGGTTTTCCTTCGGAACGTGGCAGCGGGCGGAGGGGCGCACCTCCGTGAACGGCCAGCGCGACGCGGCGGGGCAGGTCCTGACCGATACCCTGCGCCTGACCGCCAAGGCCAGCGCCTACCAGTACCGGGTGACCCTGCGCGGGGCGGGCACCGAGGTGCGTCTCGTCGGGCTGAACACCAGCGACCGCGCCCGCCGCAGCGCGGGCCTGGGTCAACCGGGCGACCGGGCGGCCTGGGGCAAGGTGATTAGTGTGCCCCAGCGGTCGCAGATGCTCTACGAAGGCGGCGGTGAGGTGTGGTGCAGCCCGACGAGCGTGTCCATGATCCTGGCGCGGCACGGGGTGGACGTGCCCGTCCCGCAGGCGGCGAAGGGCACCTTCGACCGGGCGTATGGCGGGACCGGGAACTGGGCCTTTAACGCGGCGTATGCAGGTGAACAGGGGCTGCGGGCTTTCGTGACGCGGCTGCCCCACCTCGCGGCGGCCGAGCGATACACGGCGGCGGGGGCACCGCTGGCCGTCAGCCTGGGCTGGAAGAAAGGCGAGTTGCCCGGCGCTCCTCTGAGCTACAGCGACGGCCACCTGATGGTGCTGGTGGGCTTTGACGCGCAGGGCAACCCGGTCCTGAATGACCCCGCCGCCCCCACCGACGCGGGCGTGCGGCGCACCTATCCCCGGGCGGCCTTTGAGAAGCTGTGGCTGGGGCATTCGGGCGGGTTGAGCTACGTGATCGCGCCTCAGGGGCAGCGGCTGCCCTAAGTCCACCCTCTTGCCGCCCCTGATCGGGTGTTTCGCGCCCCGCCCCCCCTCTCTACAGTGGGGGCATGAGTGTTCACGTCATCCGTCCCCGCAGGCGCCGCCGCGAAGAGGGCATCGCGCTGGTGGTTGTCCTCCTCTTCACGGCGGTCGTCCTCACGATCGTGGTGAGCACCACCGCCACGCTGGCGCTGGGGGCGCGGGGCGGCGGCGTGAACGAGCGGGCGGCGTATCAGGCGCTGCTGGCGGCAGAGAGTGGGCTGAACACGTTCGCGGTCCGGTTCGCTACGGACATGGACACGCTTTCTTCCGACCAACAACTGCGCGGCCCCATGACGGCTGCGCGGCTGAACGCCTGGCTGACTGAACGGCAACTTGGAACCTATGCCAGCAGCACCGGGACGACGGCTACGCTCTCGTTCGAAGGAACAGCCAGCCCACTGACGCTGGTCGCCACGGGCAAACAGGGGGACGTGGCCCGCAAGGAAACGCTTCAGGACTACAGCGTCGAGCGCAGCCCGGCCTTCAATATCCGCGTGGACGCCGCCCTCGCGTCTCACCCCGGCGTGGAGGTGCGCGGCAACGCGGAAGTGTCGGGAGAAGATGGAGACCAGTCCAACGGAACCATCCTCGCAGCCAAGGTCGAGGCTCCTGGGGGCCTCACCCTGGCGGAATCGGCCTCCTCGCAGGATTTCTCGTTGACGCTGTCACCGCAGTCCCAGAGCGGCAAGCTGCTGCTGCGGCCGGGGGACTACGTGCAAGCGGGCCTGCCCAAAGCAACCTACAAGGTCAAGAGCGTGGCAGGCAATCAGGTCGTCCTCTCGACCCTGGGCGGCACGCCCGTCACGGTGCTGGCCCATAACTCGGACGTGATGCGCGTCGACTCGGCGGTCACGGCCCCCTTTACCCAGTCGCTGAATACGGGGGCAAATGTCAGTCAGGTCAAGGTTTCCGACCCGACCGCCTTTACGGTCGGCTCCACAGTCTTCGCCGGGCAGATGAAGGGCACAGTGCAGGCGGTCTATGCAGGCCTGGCGCCCAGCAATGTCAACTACAACTCCATTGAAGTGAAGTGGGTCGAGAAGACGGACACGCTGGCCCCCAGCATCACCACCATCGCGGAGGGCACGCCCATCCGGCGAGACGTATTGGGCGTCGTGTCGGCGGGCACGATCGACACCGACGGCAAGGGCACGATTACGGAAGGCTCCAGCGCGAACAACAAGGGAATGCAAGACCGCAACCCCTACGGCACCAGCGCCGACACCGCGGCCACCGACATGTTCACCTACACCTTTGGGCAGACCAAAGCTCAGATGCTCGCGCCGACCGGCTGGCTTCCCAGCACGACGAGCTTCAACGGGACCCTGACCGGCGAGCCGGTCTTCTACAACGGCAACCTCCAGTTGACGGGCGGCAGCCTGTGCGGCTACGGCATCCTGATTGTCAAGGGGGACCTGACCGTGAACGGCACGTGCGACGCGGGCTTCCACGGGGCCATCTACGTGATGGGCGACTATGATCAGCAGGGCAACTCCAGCCTTCAAGGAGCAGTGCTGGTCGAGGGCACGTCCTCGGTCAAGGACGAGACCAAGATCGCCGGGACGGGGCAGGGCGACGGCAAGATCGAGTACAACCGCGCGGCACTCCTTGAAGCCGGTTCGGCGCTGAGTCCCCTCACGCTTCAGACCGTGACGGGCACCTGGAGGCAGCGGTGAATCGCCACGGTTTTACCCTCATCGAGTTGCTGCTCGTCATCGCCATCATCGGGATTCTGGCGGCCATCGGCATGGTGAACTACGCCCGGTGGCGAGCCAGTTCGGCCGTCATGGAGGGGGCGCAGCAGTTCGCGCAGGCCGTGAACGCTGCGCGAACCGGGGCGAAGAAAGCCAATGCCTGCTGGCAGATCGGGGTGCTCAACACCACGGCAACGAACACCCAGTATCAGATCAAGGAGTATGCCGCCGCCTGCCCGGCTGCCGGGAGCAGCACCCCCGCACCCACCCAGACCCGCACCTATACCATGCCTGCCGGAACCCAGTTGGCGCACAGCAGTGGCTCGTCGACCATCAGCTTCCGCCCCCCCTATGGCACGGCTGACAGTTCGCCGGACGAGTTCAAGGTGCGCTGGGCCAACAACACTGCCATAGAGCGCAACGTGCGCCTGACGGGCATTTTCGGCAAGGTGGTCATCAAGTGAGGAACCAGAAAGAGCAGGGGCTGACCCTGATTGAAGTGCTGGTGGCGCTTTCTATCTTTGCCATCGTCTCAGTGGCGGTGCTGTCGATGTTCCCGGCCATTTTCAAGCTCAACAGTCAGACGCGGGCCGACCAAGCCGTGACCATCGGGGCCAAGCAGTTCATGGAGCAGACCCGCACGAACTTCTCCTCCGCTGCGGGATTTACTGCGGGCACCCTGCCCAGCGCTCCGGCAGCAGCGACCGTCAACAACTACACCTGTGAGCCTTCGGTCGGCAACCAACAAAGCGACGCGGCCGGAGTGGTCATCATCAAACGGGTCACCCTGAAGTGCACCCACACCAGTCAGCCAGAGCAGACCTTTGTCCTCGACTTCGGGAAGCCGTCGTGAGCATGCAGGCTGAGCAGGGGCTGACGCTGGTCGAAATGCTGGTGGCGATGGCGATCATGGGGATCGTCTTTGTGCTGGTGACCAACTGGCAGGTGTCCACCCTGAGCATCTCGACCCGGACCAATGCGATGTCACAGCGATTGACCGACCTCACCGATGCGACGGGCTATGTGGGGGACCGGGTGCGGGCGGCGATCGCGGTGCGGGACAGTGGATTCACAGTCAATGCCAGCGGCGCTACCGCGGCCACCAACTCGGGCAAATGCGACGCGGTGACGCCCTGTTTGGCCCTGCTGATTCCGGAGAGCGACGAGCAACTGAAGGGGGCGGTCACGCTCAGCGATTCGTCCGCGACTCCCAAAATCGGCCCGCTGAGCACCACGGGTGTGCGTTACCGCGTCTATGTCTACCGAATGGAACCCCGGTCCATCTTGAATGCGGACGACCGCATGGACGATGCCTGGGCGGACGACAGCACGAACAAGGTGATGGTCTTGCGGGAATACCGTGGCGTCGTGGCCAGCGGTTCGGTCACGGCGACGGTTTGTCCGGAGGCCGTGACGACGGCAGCGGGTTCGACCACTTCCTGTAACGCGCTGGCCACCCATTTCCGCACCGCCTCGGCCTTTAGTGGATTGCAGCCCTACCTGGTCACGGACCATCTTTCGCTCACCAATGCGTCCGGCGGTGCCCTCACTCCCTTCGCCTGGGATGCGGGCACCCGCACGATCACCCTCCGGTTTCAGACCAAGCAGAGCGTGCGGGGGAACGTGACGTTCCTCCCCGCCACCCCCTACACCCTCAAGGTGCAGGCCCGCAACGTCGCCCCGTAAACGCCGCACCCTACACTCCCCCCATGCTCTTCCCCACCCGCTGCCCCGAGTGTTCCCGCGAGGTCCGGGCAGAATTCGCCGACAGCGCCATCCATGACCTGACCTGTCCGCACTGCGGGGCCGGGTTCTGCGTGCTGGTGCGCAAGCACAAGTTCGAGGTGCTGTTCGACCTGGGCACTCGGGCGCTGATGGACGGCTACGCGCGGGAGGCGGTGGCGACCTTCGCGGCGGCGCTGGAGCGGTTTTTCGAGTTCTACGTGCGTTCGTATGTGCTGGAGCGGATGGCGGATGGCGAAGCCGACTTCGCGGGGGCGCTCGCCGCACTGGACGGCACCTGGAAGCACGTCTCGGCGCAGTCGGAGCGGCAACTGGGCATGTTCGCGCTGGCCTACCTGCTGCGCGAGGGCCGCCCGCCCGACTTCCTGACCCCGCAGGCCCTGGGCAGCGACTTTCGCAACCGGGTGGTGCACCGGGGGGCGCTCCCCCGCCGCGAGGAGGTAGAAGCCTACGCCGCCCGCGTCTTCGCGCTGATCGACCGCCTGCTGACCGAACTGGGCGAGGGGGCCGCGCACGCCGCGCTCGCGCAGGAGGCCGAGTTCGCGGCGCACCTCGCGCGGCTGCCGGAGCAGGTCACCGCCGTCTTCGAGGAGCATCCGGGCATGTTCCGTGCCCGGCGTTTCGGGGGCGAGGTGCGCGGCAAGGGTACCCCGGACAAGGCAACCCCCCACTCCCCCCGCAACGACGCGCAGGCCTTCGCGCGGGCGCTGGCCGAGCGGGGGCCGGGGCTGGATCACCTGCTGCGGGAACACTTCCTGAAGGATCCCAGCCGCAAGGGGGGCGGGGGGCGGTCCTGAAGGCCCCTACACTGGGGCATGATCCCTCCCGAGACGGAGTTCCGGTCCCGCCACGTCGTCACGAACGGGGTGCGGCTGCATGTCGTGGAGGCGGGGCCGGAGAGAGGGCCGCCCGTGGTCCTGCTGCACGGCTTTCCCGAGTTCTGGGAGGGCTGGACCCGGCAGATTGGCCCCCTCGCCCGCGCGGGCTTCCGGGTGATCGTGCCGGACCTGCGGGGGTACAACCTCAGCGAGAAGCCGTCCGGCGTGCGGGCTTACCGGGTGGGCACGCTCCAGGAGGACGTGGCGGGCCTGATCCGTGCCCTGGGGTACGAGCGGGCACACGTCGTCGGGCACGACTGGGGCGGCATCATCGCGTGGGCGCTGGCGCTGCGGCAGCCGGAGGTCATCGGGCGGCTGGTGATTCTCAACGCGCCGCACCCCGCCGCCTACCGCCGGGCGCTGGGGCACCCCGCGCAGTGGATGCGGTCGTGGTACGTGCTGTTTTTCCAGTTGCCGTGGCTGCCCGAGCGGATGCTGCCGCGCTTCGGGCGGTGGGCGCTGCGGGGGACCAACCCGGCGGCCTACCTGCCCGACGAACGGCGGCGCTATGAGGAAGCGTGGGCGCGGCCCGGTGCGGCGACCGCGATGGTCAACTACTACCGGGCGATGGTGCGGCTGGGGGGCCTGGGGCGGGGAGGCGGAGGCGGCGCGGTCCCCCCCATCCGGGTGCCCACCCTGGTGCTGTGGGGCGAGCGCGACGTGGCGCTGCGGCCCGAACTCGCCGACGGGCTGGAGGCGTGGGTGCCGGGCGTGCGGGTGGTGCGCCTTGCGCGGGCGAGCCACTGGGTCATGCGCGACGAGCCGCTGCGGGTGAACAACCTGCTGCTGGAGTTCCTGTCGGGCCAGTGACCTGAGTCTCTTTTCGTGCCATCCTCGGCCATGACGACGGAGACAGTGCAGATCAGGGTCGAGGGCTACGGCGAGGTCACCGCGCGGGCGGGCGAGCGGCTGGTGCTGGCGCTGGAGCGCGGCGGGGTGGACATCCTGCACCGCTGCGGGGGCGTGGCCCGCTGCACGACCTGCCGGGTGAGCTTTCAGGAGGGCGAACCGGACCTGATGACGGTGGCCGAGCACGACAAACTTGTGGAAAAGGGGCTGCTGGGGCAGGCGCGGCTCTCCTGCCAGGTCGAGTGCGCCGAGGGCATGGCCGTGACGCCGCTGCAAACCGCACGGTCGAGCGGGCTGGAACCCGGCAAGGCGCCCGCCGAGCAGATCGAACCCGAGCCCGAGTGGACCACCCGGCCAGGGTCCTCGACCGAGGGCTAATACGGATTCCGGTTGAACAGTTACACAAACTGTTCAACCCGAGCGGACTTGTAAAGCTGCGGAGCAGAGCGAGCAGGAACAAAACGGTTGCCGGGAAAGGAGTTGTCGCACCGGCGCCTTCCCGGTTCGATAACGGATTGGACGGCAACTGTATAACTCAGGAGTTGCACCTGCATAACGACGGGGAAGCGCTCCCAGCCGAGAAAATCTGGGAGTGTCTACGTCACAGATTCTGGGGGAGCGCGTCCGCATTCTGGCAGATGAGTTCCTGGCCGTTCCAACCACGTCCTACCAACAGCGCAGCCTGGAGGCTGCGCTGTCGATGTTCCTGGACACTGCCACCAAAACGGCGTTGCACCGCGCTGAGTTGGTCAGCAAAAGTGCGCTGAGCCGCCTCCTGAACGAGTACCCCTGGGATACGGCACAGGGTTGGGCCATCTTGCAGCGCGCCCAGTGGGACGCGCTGCTTGTCGCGGCCCGACGAAAACACCGCCCACTCCTGCGGCTGAGTGTCGACCTGACCAGCATCGAAAAAAAGGGCAGCACGCTGCCCTTCGTTCGCGTCTACAACGAGGTTCACGGCATCCATCTGGTCGTGTTGTTCGCCGAATACGGAGCGGTGAAGTTTCCCGTGGGGTACCGGGTCTACCGGGGCAAGGGGACAGCGACCCCAGTGACTCTGGCACGAGAACTTCTGCGAACCGTCCCAGACGCGATCCGTCGTCGATTCCGGATTCGCGTGTTAGCAGACAGCGGATTCGAATCCGCTGTCTTCCTGGATGAAGTCAGGCAGCTGGGCTTCGAGTTTGTGGTGGGCGTTCGGTCAACCCGGCGGACGATGCACCCAGGCGAGGTCACGGTGGCTGACTGTCCGCATGGAGGCTACATCGAATTGAAGAACTGGCCGCATGACCCGCTGGTGCTGGGTCGCGTCGACCGTGGAGACCGGGTGTTTCACGCGGTTTCTTCGGAACTGATGGAAGGCGACGAGGTGGTCGCCGAGGGGGCAAAGCGGTGGAGTGAGGAATCGTTCTTCAAGGAGGGCAAGCACCAGTTTGGTCTGGCGCAGTTCGCAATGCGAACTGCTGTGGGCCTGGATCGCTGGGTCCTGCTGGTGTTCCTGGCCTGGACACTGGCCATCCTGCACCGAGAGACCGGGATGACCCTGGAGGCGTGTGCTGCTCTGGCACTGATGACGGTCATGCCAGACGTTCATTTGAACCGCCTGCTCCTGACGTTCAGCAGAAACTCGGAATTTCTCCGCCAGCACGGCTATTCACTGCGCTATGCGAGGTGCAACTCCTGAGTATAAGCCCCTAGCCCGGCGTCGTGCCGGGGCCACCCCCCAGCGGGCCGCCGAGGCCCAGACGGTGGTCTCCCCCATCGCGGCCAGACCCACGCGACCCACCTCCCAGCGGATCGGTGGTCGCCTGGGTCCAGGCCACGCGCCCGCAGTGGGGGCAGGGGGGAACGGGGCCGCCGTTCACCGGGCTGACCGTGCCGCAGTGGGTGCAGGCGAGGTCACTCTGGCGGCCCTCCATGACCGAAACGGGCGCTTCAAGGTCCCAGGGGGGCACGATGGGCAACCCCGGCGGCGCGTCCTCCGAGTGCAGGAACACGCTGAGGTTGCCGTCCTGCTCGAAGTAGACCCGCTGCACCTGCCCGAGCTGCCGCACCCCGGCGACCCGCAGGCGCTCGAAGAGGTCCTCCCGGCTGAGGTTGGAGCGGTCGAGCGCCCGGCCCGACATCACCCCGTCGCGCACGAGTTCGACGGGGGTGCCCTCGACGAAGGTCTCGACGGTCTCGTTCTTGATGACGAGCCAGGCGAGCAGCCGCTGCATCCCCACCACCAGCGCGAGCACCAGCATCGCGTGCGCGAGCGGCACCTCCGGGTAGAACATCGGGTCGCCCGCCGCCGACCCCAGCCCGATCACGATGGCGAGTTCCAGCGGACTGAGCTGCGCCAGCCCCCGCTTGCCCATCAGCCGCAGCAGCAGCAGCAGCCAGCCGAAAATCACCACCGTCCGCAGGGCGATCTCCGCGAAAAACAGCGGGGAGAAGTCCCCCAGGAACATCCGGGGCAGGTCGAGCGGAACGATTTCAGCGCTCATGGACGGCGCTCCGGCGGGGCCTGTCCCGGTTCACTCAGGTCAGCCTCGGTCAGCCCCAACCCGGCGAGCACCTGAGGGCGCGTCCAGCCCACATACGAGGCGAGGTCGTGCAGGGCCGCCTCGAACTCCGGCGAGCCGGGCGGCAGCGCCCGCAGCCGCGCCCACAGGGCGTTGCGCCGCTTCAGGAAGTCACGGTCGGGCACGGCATCCCTCCAGCCTCAGCGGTAGGTCGCGTTGTCGCGCAGGTGCTCGGCGTAGGTGTGGTTGACGTAGATCTTGCCGTCGGGCGCGTGCAGGAAGTACAGGGCGTCGCGGCCGTCGGGCAGCTTGCGCTCGGCGTTCAGGACGCTCAGCAGGGCAGGCTGGCCGGGGTTGTTGATGGGACCGGCGGGCAGGCCCTGGCGGGTGTAGGTCGAGTAGGGCGTGTCCTTGGTGAAGTCCCCGGCCGAGCGGTCGAGTTCGGGCAGGTCCTTGCCCAGCCCGTAGGCCACGGTGGGGTCGCTGCCCAGGGTGATGCCGTCCCGCAGGCGGTTGAGGAAGACCCCCGCGATGACCGGCATCTCCGCGTTGTTGGCGGCCTCCGCCTGCACCATGCTGCCCAGAATCACCCAGTCGCGCACCGAGAGGCCCAGGGCCTTCGCCTTCTGCACGTTCTCCGGGGTGAATTCCTGCTCCATGCGGGCGACCATTTCCTTCACAGCGTCTGTGGGCGTCTCCCCCACACGGAACTCGTAGGTCGCCGGGAAGACGAAGCCTTCGAGGTTCTCCTGCTCGCCCCGCGCGTACTGGCTGAGAGAAGCGTCGTTGAGGGCGGCTTCGATGGCCTTGGGGTCAAACCCGGCCTTCCCGAAGACGGGCGGAATGTCGCGCAGGCGCCAGCCCTCGGGCACCGTCACGTTGACGGTGGGGATGCGGGCGGGTCCGGCAAGTTTTTCGGCGACCTGATAGACGGTCATGTCACCCTTCAGGTCGTAGAGGCCCTCCTTGAGGCTGCCCGCCGTGCCGTTTTGCCGCATCACGAATCTGAGGGCGTCGGCGTTTTTCACGATGCCCTTTTCCTGCAACTCGCGGGCCACGGCGGGGAGGGTGTCGCCGGGCTCGACCTCCAGGGTGTAGGGACCGCCCCCGGCGGGCTGGGTCAGGCCGCGCAGGTACACGAAGACCCCAGCGGCGGCCAGCAGCAGCAGGATCACCAGTCCCAGCAGAATCTTGACCCACAGGGCCATCCCGCCCCCCTGAAGCCGGGTCATGCGGGCACCCCACCCGCGCCGAACGGAGTCACGCCGTGCGCGGCCAGGCGCCGCCCCAGCTCCGCGTCGGCGGGGGGCCGGGCGCCGAAGCGCGACACCACCCAGCCGCCGACCTCCACGGCGAGGCGGGCGGCGCGGGGGGCATCGCCGTGCGCGAGCCAGCCTGCCAGGAACGCGCCCCCGAAGGCGTCTCCGGCCCCGGTCGCGTCCACCGGGCGGTCGGCCGTGGCCGGAATATGCACGCGGGGCTGCTCCGGGCCTTCGATCAGGGCGCCCTCGTCGTCCATCTTCAGGACCACCAGGGCGCGGGGGTAGCGCTCCCGCAGGCAGGCCAGGGCCGGGCCGGGTTCGGCCTCGCCGGTCAGGGCGCGGGCCTCGTCGGCGTTGGGGAAAATCACGTCGAAGGGGACCGCGTCGACGATCCCGAGGAAGGTCTCGCGGCCAAGTTGCTGAATCATCTGAAAGCTCCCAGGGTCGAGGCTGAGGGTGCCCCCCCCCTCGCGGGCGAGGGCGGCGGCGGCCAGGGCGGCGGCGCGGGGCGGATCACGAAAGAGGCTCCAGGCGGTGAGGTGCAGGTGCCGCGCTCCGCGCAGGGTCTCCCCCGGCAGTTCGTCGGGGCGCAGCTCCCAGTCGGCGGCCTGCCCGGTCAGCATGGCCCGCTGGCCGTGACGGTCGATCAGGGCGAGAATCACCCCGGTGGGATGCTCGTCCGACAGGATGACCTCGGCGCCCACGCCTTCCGAGCGCAGCTCATAGGTGGCGAGGTCCCCGAAGCGGTCGCGGCCCACCTTGCCCACGAAGGTGGCAGGGCACCCGGCCCGGCGTGCCCACACCGCCAGATTCGCGGCCGAGCCGCCGCCGGACAGTTCCAGGCGCCCGGTCGTGTCGCCGCCCGGCAGCAGCATCGTGTCCGGCTTGGCCAGCACGTCCCAGGCGAGGTCGCCCAGCGACACCAGCGGGCGGAGCGGGGAAAAGGTGGGATGGCTCATGCGTGCCTCGCAGCATACAATTCCCGGCCCGCCGCGCTCTCCCCCCGGTGCCCCCGCCCTATCCCCGTGGGAGGGGCGCGGTGAGCACCGCCTGCCGCGCCAGCAGGGTCGCGGCCACGTCCAGCGCCCCGCTCAGGCCGTAGACCCACAGGTCCGCCGTGCCGGGCACGCTGCTGAAGCCCCGGATGGGCACCACGTTGAAGACCGCCATCGCCAGGCTGAGGGCCGCCGCCACGTTGAGCCAGTCGGCCAGCCGCGCCCGCCGCAGGGGGTCGGCGGGTTCGGGCGCGAGGCGGGCCAGGGTGCCGTAGACCGCGTTGCCCGCGAGCACGGCAGCGGGCCACACGGTGAGCAGGGCGGTCAGCGCGACCGGATTGGCCTGCGGCGCCGCGCCCCCCAGCACCGATATCAGCGTCAGAAACCACAGCGCCAGCCGCAGGGACGTGAGCCAGGGAAAGAACCCGCGTAGCGCCCGCAGGGTGCCGTCCTCCGGCGGCATGCCCCGCCCCGCCGTGAAGCGGCCCAGCACCGCCGTCCACAGGCCCAGCACCAGCGCCGCGAGCAGGGCTTCCCCGGCATTCAGCCAGCCCATCCCCCCGAAGCCCTCCCGCCACAGCAGGTACGCGGCGAGGGCGACCAGTCCGGCGACCTGCATCCACAGGGCCACGAGGGCGGGAGTGCGCCAGCGGGTCACGAGGAGCCTCCCACCCGGACGGCGTCCGAGCCTGGTGACCGGGCACCCTTCCTCACAGCCCCAGCTTCGCCCGCAGCCGCTCGCGAACCACCTCGGGCTGGGCCTGGCCCCCGGTGGCCTTCATGACCGGGCCGAAGAGGGCGTTCATCGCCTTGGCATTCCCGGCGCGGACCTTCTCCACGGTGGCGGGGTCGGCCGCGATGGCCGCGTCAATGGCAGCGTCGATGGCCCCGGTATCGGTCACCACCGCCAGGCCACGCTCCTGCACCAACCGCTCCGGATCATGGCCGTCCAGCACGTCGGGAAGGAGATCCTTGGCGATCTTGCCGCTGATCGTGCCCTCGTCGATCAGGCGCACGAGCGCGGCGAGGTGTGCGGGCTGGAGGGCCGAAGCCGCGAGCGCCACTTCCCGTGCCGCCAGCAGCCCGGCCACATCGCTCAGCAACCAGTTGGCCAGCTTCTGTGGGTCAGCTCCTCCCATAAGCGCCGCGTCGTAGAAGCGCGAGAGGGTGACGTCGTGGCTGAGGGTCTGCGCGTCGGCCCCCCGCACCCCCGCCGCGAGGTAGCGTTCGCGCTTGGCGGCGGGCAGCTCGGGCATCCGTGCCCGCACCCGCGCGATCCACTCCGGGGTGATGTCCAGGGGCGGGAGGTCCGGCTCGGGGAAATAGCGGTAGTCGGCCTCGCCCTCCTTGGTCCGCATGACGAAGGTCTTGCCGCCGCCCTCGTCCCAGCCCAGGGTGTCTTGCGTGATGGCGCCGCCCGCAGACAGCACCCGCGTCTGCCTCGCCGTTTCGTAAGCGATGGCCCGCTCAACGCTGCGGAAGGAATTGAGGTTCTTGACCTCCACCTTGGTGCCCCAGGGCTCGCCGGGTTTGTGAACGCTGAGGTTCACGTCGCAGCGCATCTTGCCCTCCTCGGGAGTCGCGTCACTAACACCGAGGGCCTGCGCGATGGCCTGCACGCTCTCCAGAAAGGCGCGGGCCTGCTCGGGTCCCGTGAGGTCGGCCTCGGTGACCATCTCGATCAGGGGCGACCCGGCGCGGTTGAGGTCGAGCAGGCTGTAGGGCGCGTAGGCGGGGTGCAGCAGCTTGCCCGCGTCGTCTTCGAGGTGGGCGCGTTTGATGCGGACGCGCTCGCCTGCTCCATTTCCCAGCGGCACATCCAGATACCCGTTCCGCGCCACGGGGCGGTCGTACTGCGAGAGCTGGAAGTTCTTGGGCGAGTCGGGGTAGAAGTAGTTCTTGCGGTGAAACTGGGTGAAGCCCGAGACCTCGCAGTTCAGCGCGAGGCCGAACATCAGCGCGAGGTCCACCGCCTCCCGGTTGAGGGTGGGGAGGGTGCCCGGCAGCCCCAGGGTCAGGGGGTCCGCGAAGGTGTTGGGGTCCGCCCCGTGGTAGTCGGCGGGGCACGCGCTGAACAGCTTGGAGCGTGTCCGCAGTTGCAGGTGAACTTCCAGCCCGATGACCGCGCGGTACATGGGGCGCAGGATACGGCTTCGGGAGCAGGCCGGGCAGGGTCAGCCCCCGTCCCGGCGGCGGGTCAGGCCCTCACAGGCTGCGGCACTGGCCCTCGCGGTTGCCCTCCACGCGGTTGCTGGCCCCGGTGGGCGTGCGGGCGTTGTTCTCGCACTCCAGGTTGCCATCGACGGTCACGCGGGTCAGGCGCAGGGGGCCGCTGTTGCGCTCCAGCTCGATGTTGCCGTCCACGCGAGTGTTCTCCACCGTCACGCTGCCGCCGCGCTCGGCTTTGAGGTCGCCGGCCACCCGGCTGTCCGTCACGGTGATCTGGCGAAAGCCGTCCTTGCCCTCGACACTGCCGCTGACCGTGCTGTTGCGGATGCTGACGCTGCCCCCCCGCCCGACCTGCACCGAGCCGCCCACGCGCACATTGAGCAGCACGCAGGTCGCGCCCGGCCGCACCTCGACGTTGCCCCCCAGGACCCGGCCCCGCAGCGTGCCCGAGCAGGTCACGTGGTCGGCCCCCGCCGTGGGCAGCGCGAGTAAGGGCAACAGGGCCAGGGCCGCGAGCACAGACCTGTTCATACTCTTCAGCGTACCCCGGCCCCGTGCGGATTCCCTGGGAGAACGGTGGGCGGGGATTCACTCCCGGCGCACCATCTCCGTGTCGCTGGCGCGGAAGCCCAGCGCCCCGTACAGCGCCCGGCCCGCCTCGGTGGTGCCCAGGCTCAGGCGGGTCACGCCGCGCTCGCGGGCGGCTTCCACGCAGCGGGTCACCAACTCGCGGGCCAGGCCGCGCCGCCGAAAGTCGGGGTCGGTCCAGACGTTCACGATCCGGCCCCGCCAGGGCTGCGGATCGCCGCGTGTCGGCCCCCACTCCAGCAGGGTCAGGCCCGCTCCGGCGACCACCCGGCCCTCCTCCCCCTCGGCCAGGAAGCCCAGATACAGGCCGCGCTCCACCGCGCCCGCCACCCAGGCGGCGTAGGCGGCCCGCTCCCCAGCGTCCGCGTCGTCGGGAAAGCGGTGCCGGGCGAGGGTGGGCGCGTCGGCGGGCGTGGCGGGGCGCACGGGCATGGGCACCATTGTGGGCCTGTGGGCCGCACATTCGTCTGAACCGCCTCGACGTGCAGTTCGGGGTGGGCGAGGGGCCGGAGTACTGACCCCTGTTCCCGCAACCCGCCGCCCGTGCCCCACGTACCCGCGAGCATGAGTGACCTCAGTGGACGAATCGGCGGCCTCACGGTGGGCTACGACCTGCACGCCGAGTGGGACGGCACGCGGCTGCGCGGGCGCATCGGTGGGAGAATCCAGGGCAAGGACCTCGACCTGACCCTGCGCGGCGGCGACGTGGACGGGCGCGTGGGCGGCACCTTCGCGGGCTTCGACGTGGACGGCGACGTGACCCCGGACCGGGTGACTGTGCGCCTCGGCGGGCGGGTCGAGGGAGACGACGTGGCGCTGACCCAGCGGGGCGACCGCATTGAGGGCCGCTTTTCCGGGCGCGTGATGGGCAAGGACGTGAACCTGCACGCCACGGCCCGGCGCCTGAGCGGGCGCATCGGCGGCGCGGTGGAGGGCAAAGACGTGGCCCTCGCGCTGCCGGAGGGCCTGCCGCCCCTGCTCGCCGCGCTGGCCGCCACCTGCGCCTACAAGGTGTTGGAGGACGATCAGGCGAGCGCGGCGGCCTCCACGAGCGCGACCTCGTGACCCCCGTCAGCCGCACATTCCCGCGCCGGGACGCGTGCTAATTTCCGCGCTAGCTATGGAGACTAGACCTCGGACGCTGGGTGAGCTGTTGCAGACGCCGGAGTACGCGGGGCGCACGCCCTTCGACGGCCACGTGCGGACCGTGCAGGACGAGGTCCGCGAGAATCTGACCCGCAAGCTCAGAAGCGGCGAGGAGCTGTTCCCCGGCGTGGTGGGCTACGACGACACCGTCATTCCGCAACTCGTCAACGCGCTGCTGGCGCGGCAGAACTTCATCCTGCTGGGGCTGCGCGGGCAGGCGAAAAGCCGGATCCTGCGGGCGATCACCGGGCTGCTCGACGACGTGGTGCCCGTCATTGACGGGGTGGATATGCCCGACGATCCCCTCAACCCCATCGGGGCGGAGGGACGGCACCTGCTCGAGGCGCACGGCCACGACCTCCCCCTCCGCTGGCTGCCGCGTGACGCCCGCTACGTGGAAAAGCTCGCCACCCCCGACGTGACGGTCGCCGACCTGATCGGGGACGTGGACCCCATCAAGGCGGCCCGCCTGGGCACAAGCTTAGGCGACACCCGCTCCATGCACTTCGGGCTGCTGCCCCGCGCCAACCGGGGCATCTTCGCGGTGAACGAGCTGGCCGACCTCGCACCCAAGGTGCAGGTCGCCCTGTTCAACATCCTTCAGGAGGGCGATGTCCAGATCAAGGGCTACCCCATCCGGCTGGAACTCGACGTGATGCTGGTCTTTTCCGCCAACCCCGAGGACTACACGGCGCGCGGCAAGATCGTCACGCCGCTCAAGGACCGCATCGGCTCGGAGATCCGCACCCACTACCCCAGCGACGTGCGGCTGGGCATGGACATCACCGAGCAGGAGGCAGTCCGGGCCGAGGGCGTGACGGTGCCGCCCTTCATTGCCGAGCTGATCGAGGAGATCGCCTTCCAGGCCCGCGAGGACGGCCGGGTAGACAAGCTCAGCGGCGTGTCGCAGCGATTGCCCATCAGCCTGATGGAACTCGCGGCGGCCAATGCCGAGCGCCGGGCGCTGGTGTCGGGCGACACCCCGGTCGTGCGCGTCAGTGACGTGTACGCGGGCCTTCCCGCGATCACCGGCAAGCTGGAGCTGGAGTACGAGGGCGAACTCAAGGGCGCCGATCAGGTCGCCCGCGACGTGATTCGCAAGGCGGCGGGGGCCGTCTTCGCCCGCCACTACGGCAGCGCCGACACCCGCGAGCTGGAGAAGTGGTTCGAGGCAGGCAACGTGTTCCGCTTCCCGCAGGGCGGAGACGCGGCGAGCGCCTTGAAAGGGGCGGGGGACGTGCCCGGCCTGACCGACCTCGCCGCCCACGTGGCGAACAGCTCCGACGACGCCGTGCGGGCCTCGGCGGCCGAGTTCGTGCTGGAGGGACTGTACGGCCGCAAGAAGCTCAGCCGCGCCGAGGAAACCTACGCCGCCCCTGAGCCGGAAGTGCGCCGGGAGCGCGGCGGCCGCTGGAACTGAGCCGCCCACCTTCCGTCCCAGGAAAGCCCCAGCGGTTGCTGGGGCTTTGTTCTGGTCTTGTGCGGGCTGCCCTCACGCTGCCGGGGCCGCCACCAGCCGGTCGCGCCCGCTGTCCTTGGCCTCGCGCAGGGCGGCGTCGGCCTGAGAAAAGGCGTGGGCGAGGCCCTGTTCCGGGCCGTAGGCGCACAGGCCCACGCTGAGGGTGATCCGCTGGCCCTCCCCGAAGGTGTGCCCGGCGATCCCGGCCCGCACGCCTTCGAGCACCCGCGCGGCCTCGTGGACCGAGCGGCCCGGCAGGCAGACCACGAACTCCTCGCCGCCCCAGCGAAAGAGGGGCACCCCGCCGCCCAGCACGTCCCGCAGCACGGTCGCCACGCCTTGCAGCACCCGGTCCCCGGCCTCGTGGCCCCAGCGGTCGTTGACGGCCTTGAAATGGTCGATGTCCAGCACCGCGAGCACGCCGGGGGTGACCGTCTGGGCACAGGCTTCCGCGAAGGCGAGGCGGTTGCCCAGCCCGGTGAGGGGGTCTTGCCGGGCGCGGCGTTCCTCCTCGCGCATGCGGCGTTGCAGGTCCACGACCGCTCCCGCGAAAAAGTGCGTGAACAGACTGACCGCCAGCAGCAGCGCCGAGGTCGTGAGGTGCGTGGCGGCCACGTTCTCCCAGCGGGTCGCCGCCAGGGTCCCGGCCCCGGTCAGCGCCAGTGCCAGCACCTGCCCCCGCCGGGGCCGGTCGCTGAAGAGCAGGTGCCAGATCAGCACGTTCAGCGGGATCAGCAGCAGCAGCAGGTGCACGATCAGCTCGTGGTAGACGGCACGGACATACAGCCGCTGCGGCTCCAGGGCCAGCACCGCCACAAACACCAGCACGCTGACCGCGAACCCCAGCCGCACCCCCTCGCGCCAGCCGGGGCGCAGCCGATGCAGCAGCGAGAACAGCGCCAGCGTTCCCGAGAACAAGGCCACCAGCGGGTGAACGCCCCCCGTCAGCGCCGAGATGATCCACAGCACCGCCGCCGCCACCAGCGGCACCAGCAACCGGAAATACACCCACGCGATCCGCTCGGGCAGGTTGGCCGGTCCCACGGGACGGGGAGGCATCTTCCCCCTGTCATAACATGCCCATCACCCCTGCGTCAGCCCAGATGGGGAGGCCCCCCGACAGGTGGGACTAGTACAACTTGCCCAGCACCTCGTCCTTCATCACGAAGCTGTGCTCCTTGGTCGGGAACTCGCGGGCGCGGACCTCGCGGGCGTAGGCTTCCAGTGCCTCGCGGGAGGTGCGGCCCAGTTCGGCGTAACGCTTGGCGAGTTTCTTCTCGTCGCCCTCGTACAACCCCAACAAGTCGTGGTACACCAGCACCTGACCCCGGCAGTGGACCCCCGCCCCGATCCCGATGGTGGGCACCACGAGCCGCTCGGTAATCAGCCGCGCCAGCCGGGCAGGAATCGCCTCCAGCACCACGCTGAACGCCCCGGCCTCCTGCAACGCCAGCGCCCCGTCCAGCGTGCGCCGCGCCCCCTCCTCGTCGCGGCCCTGCACCTTCAGGCCGCCCTGGGCGGTCGCGGTCTGGGGCATCAGGCCGACGTGGCCCATCACCGGGATGCCGTTGCGGGTCAGCACGGTCACGGCCTCCAGAATCTCGGGGGTGGCCCCCTCCATCTTCACGGCGTCGGCGCCGGTCTGCTGGATGACCTGCACCGCCGCCCGCATCGCGTCCCCGGCGCCCGTCTGGTAGGTGCCG
This sequence comes from Deinococcus sp. NW-56, assembly GCF_002953415.1. NCBI lineage: Bacteria > Thermotogati > Deinococcota > Deinococci > Deinococcales > Deinococcaceae > Deinococcus > Deinococcus sp. NW-56. Next base: position 2,337,985 of record NZ_CP026516.1, read on the forward strand.
AAGGGGAGGTCGACCACCACGAACGTCTCCGGAGCACCCCGGCGCACCGCCCGCCCGTGGTGAATCATGTCGGCCAGCGTCACGGGGGCGGTCGAGTCGTAGCCCAGCACCACGTTGCCCAGGCTGTCGCCCACCAGAATCAGGTCTACCCCGGCGGCCTCGGCGTGCCGGGCGCCCGGATAGTCGTAGGCCGTCACCATCACCAGCGGGTCGGCAGCCTGCAGGAGGTCGGGGACGCTGCGTTTCATGGGGGAAAGGTACCAGCTTTGGGAGCGGGATTACCCCGTGATGACCTCACCGTAGCGCCCCAGCACGAGGTAGATGATCCAGCCCGTGACCGCCACGTACAGCCACACCGGGACCGTCCAGCGCACCCAGGCGCGGTGGCGGTTAAAGTGCGGCCGGGCGGCGGGCGCATCGATGTTGCCGAGGTTCCCGGCGGCCTTCAAGCCCTTCCAGGCGTTGTACAGGGCACCCAGCGCGAGGGGCAGGTTCGCGGCGGCCAGGATGATGTGGCTGATCAAAAGGGCGAAGTAGGCGCCCCGCCACGCGTCCGGCCCGGCATAGGCCTTTTCGTAACCCAGCGCCAGCCGGGTGAGGTACAGCACCAGAAAGACGGTGGCGAGGCCGCTGGCCGTGAGCATGGCCCGCATGTGCGCCTCGCGGTTGCCCCGGCGGATAAAGAGGACGCCGAACACGAGCGCGATGCCGCTCAGAACGATGGTGATAACGGCCCACTGGTTGATGATCGGTGCCACGTCCGGCAGTCTAGGGTCCGGGGGCCGGGGCGGGTGTCCGGGCGGTCAGGGCGCCCCGCCGTCCCCGCCTCCCACCTCGCTCCATAAGGGGTAGAGGGGGGCCTCGTCGGGCTCCACCGGGGGAAAGCGGCCCACCGCCTCCAGAAACACGTTGTCGTGCAGGTCGTCGTTCACGGCGCTCACCTCCCCGGCGAGGACCGGACCGCCGCCGGGCCGCGCATAGAAGCGGTGGTAGGTGCCCGGCCGCAGCGTGATGCTCTCGCCGGGGTGCAGGGCGAGCGGGGCCAGCGGCGGGACGTGACGCACCCGGCCATCGGTCAGGACCGGCGCGGGCACGTCGCGGACCTCGCCTTGCGGGGTCACCAGCGCCAGCTCCAACACGAGCACCCCGCCCCCCCGGTGAATGATGTCCTCGGTCTTGTGGTGGTGGGTGTGCAGCGGCGTTTCCTGCCCCTCACCTACGAGGAGCACCTTCTCGGCGTAGGGCACGTCGCTGGGCACGCCAGGGCGGCCGTTGCGGGTGCAGACCAGCAGCAGGCCCCGGCGGGCGAAGTCCCCTGAGCCGAAGTTGGTCACGTCCCAGCCCATCTGCCGGGCGCGGCAGTAGGCGGCGACCTCCGGCTGCGCGTCCCATTCCCCCGGCGTCCAAGTCACCCAGGGCGGCGGGGCGAAGCGCAGTTCCTGCAGCAGGGCGACGGCGTGGCGCTGGGCGGCATTGACTTCGGACCGGAGCATGGGCACCTCGGGGGGCGGGCGTGGGGGACAATTCTCAGGCGGGCGGGGCCAGTAGAATAGCCGGGTTGACCGCGCCCCCGGTGCAGAACCGGGCTGAGGCGCGGAAGGGACGGTGAGGAGGAAGATGAGCGGAACGCTGACGGTTCCCCGCCGGGGTGCGGGCGCGTGGCTCCCCCGGCTGGCGTGGGCGGCCCTGGCCTACAACGTGCTGGTGATCTTGTGGGGAGCGGTCGTCCGAATCACGGGGGCGGGCGCCGGGTGCGGCGACCACTGGCCGCTGTGCAACGGGGTGGTGGTGCCGCAAAGCCCCACAGTCCACACCTTGATCGAATTCAGCCACCGCCTGACGAGCGGGGCGAGCGGGCTGATCGCCCTGGCGCTGATCGCGCTGGCGTTCCGCGCCACTCCGAAGGGCCACCCCGTCCGGCTGGGCGCGGTGCTGAGCTTCGGGCTGATTCTGCTCGAGGGGCTGGTGGGCGGCGTGCAGGTGCTCCTCGGCCTGACCGCCGACTCGACCGATCCCGCGCGGGGGCTGGTGCAGGGCATTCACCTCGCGAACACTTTCCTGCTGCTGGGCGCCCTGCTGCTCACGGCGCTGTGGGCCTCGGGCCGCCCGGCGCTGCGGCTGCGCGGACAGGGCCGGGCGCTGGGCGTGCTGGCCGTGGGCCTGGGCCTCACGCTGGTGCTGGGCATGGCGGGCGCGGTCACCGCGCTGGGCGACCTGCTGTTCACGCCCGCGCCCGGCACGCCGCTGGACACGGTGCGGCGCGACTTCGGGGCGACCGCCAGCCTGATCGAGAACCTGCGGGTGGTTCACCCCCTGCTGGCGGTGCTCACGACCGTCTACCTGGTGTGGATGGTGGGGGCGCTGCGGCGCTGGCGGCCTTCCCCGGCCGTCACCCGCTGGGGCGCCGCGCTGTTCGGGGTGATCGCCGCGCAGATGGCGGTGGGCTTCCTGAACGTGGCGCTCAAGGCGCCCGACTGGATGCAGCTCACGCACCTGCTGCTGGCGTGCATCATGTGGCTCGTGACCGTGCTGCTGGGCTACGAAGCGCTGACCGCCCTGCGCCGGGTGCCGACCCCGGCCCGTGCGGGCGCCCCCGAGGTGACGGCATGACGGACACCCATCTCGCCGCCTCGCCTGCCCCGGCGGGCACGGCCGCCCCCCGCCCCACCTGGCGCGACTACCTCGCCCTGACCAAGCCCAAGGTCATCAGCCTGCTGCTGTGGACCACCCTCACCGCGATGGTGATGGCGGCCGAAGGGTGGCCGGGGCTGTGGCTGTTGATCGTCGTCAGCCTCGCCGGGTACGCCTCGGCGGGGTCGGCGGGCGTGTTCAACATGATCATCGACCGCGACATCGACCTGCGGATGAAGCGCACCTCCGGGCGGCCCACCTCCAGCGGCCTGATCGGCACCCGCGAGGCCGCGATCTTCGGCACCGCCTTGCAGGTGCTCTCCTTCATGGCCCTGTGGGTGTGGGCCACGCCACTCGCCGCGTGGATGAGCCTGGCGGGCTTTTTCACCTACGTGGTGGTCTACACCCTGTGGCTCAAGCGCACGACCTGGCACAACATCGTGCTGGGCGGCGCGGCCGGGTGCTTTCCGCCGCTGGTGGGCTGGGCCGCCGTGACGGGCGAGTTGCCGCTGGTGGCGTGGTTTCTCTTCGCCATCGTGTTCTTCTGGACCCCGGTGCACTTCTGGGCGCTCGCGCTGATGATCAAAGACGAGTACCGCGAGGTCGGCATTCCCATGCTGCCCGTCGTGCACGGCGACCGCCTGACGGTGGCGCAGATCTGGCTGTACGCGATCTACACGGTGGTGCTCTCGGTGATGCCCGTCTTTTTCCAGGCGGTCGGGGGGCTGTACTTCGTGGCGGCGCTGGGGCTGGGCGGCTGGCTGCTGGTGCTCTCGTGGCGGCTGCACCAGCATGTGATGGCGGGGCGGCGCATCGAGCGGCCCGTGACCCTGCCGCTGTACCTCTACTCGATGCTATACCTCGCCCTGCTGTTCCTGGCGGGGGCGCTCGACCGGGTGCTGCTGACCTGAGCCGCCCTCCCCCGGCAGCCGGCCGTGCGTCTTCCGAGGTGGGGGCGCACGGCCAGGCCGTTTGAACCTCGCCCCGAAGGACACTTGCCTACCCCCCAGCCTGCTCTGATGGGGGGCATCCCTGACCGCTCGGTCGACCCTGGCGTAAGCCGCGCGGGGCGGGCGGTTTTGGAAGGTGCAAGGTTCTGGTGGAAGCGACTACACTGGGGCGCGAGGAAAGAGGAAAGGAGTGACATTGAACACCAACCAGAGTGGCCGCCCACGCGGCCCAGGGGGAGGCCGGGCGCTCTTCATGAGGGGAGCCCTCCTCGCGGCGGGAGCGGCGCTGCTGACAGGCTGTCAGGAGTCGAACCAGCTCATCACCTTCGGCGACATGTCGTCGGCCTACAACCGCGAGATCTTCTGGATGAGCGTGTGGGCCATCGCCTTCTCGATCATCATCTTCATCGGCGTGTCCTACGCCCTGTTCGCCACGGTGCGGCGCTTCCGCGAGGAGAACAACTCGGCCGCGCCCGCCCAGTTCCACGGCAACAACCGCCTGGAGGTGGCGCTGGTGGCGGTGCCGGTCCTGATCGTGATCGTGCTGAGCGTGCTGACCGTGCGCTCCATGGCGCGGCTGAACCCCACGCCGGAAAACGCCACGACCGTCACGGCGCTCTCGCGGCAGTTCTGGTGGAACTTCAGCTACCCCACCGCCACGGCGGCGGCGGGCGGCGTGGTCACCAACGGCAACGAGATGATCATGCCCACCCGCAACCCGGTGGCGGTCACGATCACCTCCGGGGACGTGATGCACGCGTTCTGGGCGCCCAACCTCGGCGGGCAGCGCAACGCGACTCCCGGCACCGAGAAGACCTGGCAGATCGACACCGACCGCCCCGGCGTGTACCAGGGCAACTGCTCGATGCTGTGCGGGGCTTCTCACGCCAACATGCGCTTCAAGGTGATCGCGCTGGAGCCTGAGCGCTACAACGCCTTCCTGGCGGCGGCGGCGGCCTACCGCGCCCCCACGCCCGCTCCCGGCAGCGCCGAGGAACGTGGCTACCAGCTCTTCTTGCAGGGCAAGCCCTCGACCGGGGCACTGTCCTGCGCGGCCTGCCACCGGGTGCAGGGCACGCCCGCCAACGGGGCGGCCGGGCCTGACCTGAGCTTTTTCGGCACCCGCCGCACGCTGGGCGCCGGGATGTGGGAAGGCGAGCGGGCCGAGGAGATGCTGATTCCCTGGCTCGCCAACAGCCCCGGCGTCAAGCCCGGCAGCCTGATGCCGCCCTACAACGGCGCGACCTATCTGGTCAACGGCAAGGAGCAGAAGGGCGGCGTTCTGACCGAGCAGGAGCTCTCGGACATCGCCGCATACCTGCGCAGCCTGCGCCTGCCGGAAGAAGCCGACTACTGGCGTGACACGCCCGTGATCGGGAGCACCAGCACTGCCCAAGGAGGCGACCAGTGACGGTTCAGCACGCGCCGCAGCCCCAGGTGACCTCCGCCCGGCGGGGCGCCTGGGAGGTCATCAAGGACTACATGATGACCACCGATCACAAGAAGATCGGGCTGCTGTACATCCTCGTTTCCATCATCGCCTTCGGGGTCGCGGGGCTGATGGCGGTCGCGCTGCGGCTGCAGCTCGCGCTGCCGGACCAGGGCCTGCTCGTGGGGAACACCTACAATGAGGTCCTCACCGGGCACGCCGCGATCATGCTCTTTTTCTTCCTGATTCCGATTGGGCTCTTCGGCTTCGGGAACTTCTTCCTGCCGCTGCAACTCGGGGTGCGGGACGTGGCGCTGCCACGCGTGAACACCTTCGCGGTGTGGCTGTTTATCGCCAGCCTGCTGCTGATCCTGACGGGCCTGTTCCAGGGCGGCCTGCCGGGCGTGGGCTGGACCTTCTACTACCCGCTGTCGGTGGACGGCAACCAGACGGGCGTGAGCGTCTTTATGGTGGCCGTGATTCTCAACGGCCTGGGGTCGCTGCTGGGCAGCGCGAACTTCGCCGCAACCATCGTGAACATGCGGGCGCCCGGCATGAGCCTGTGGAAGATGCCCATCTTTTGCTGGAGCATCTTCGCGACCAGCCTGCTGCAGCTCATCAGCCTCGGCGGCCTGACGGCGGCGGCGCTGGTGACCTTCCTGGAACTCAAGCTGGGCCTCTCGATGTTCAACCCCGGCATCGGCGGCACGCCCATCCTGTTCACGCAGTTTTTCTGGTTCTACTCGCACCCCGCCGTGTACGTGATGCTGCTGCCCTACCTGGGCATCGCCGCCGAGATCGCCTCGACCATGGCCCGCAAGCCGCTGTTCGGCTACCGGGTGATGGTGTACTCGCTGCTGGGCATCGTGCTCGTCTCGCTGCTGGTGTGGGCGCACCACATCTTCGCCATCGGCCTGCCCGAAGGCTGGCAGATCGCCTTCGCCATCGCCACCCTGATCGTGGCCGTGCCCACGGGCGTCAAGATCTTCAACCTGATCGGCACGCTGTGGGGCGGGCGCATCATCATGAAGACGCCGACCTTCTGGCTGGTGGGCTTCATCTTCAACTTCCTGATCGGCGGCATCACGGGCGTCTCGCTGGGCATGGTGCCCTTCGACTACCAGGTGACCAACTCGTACTACGTGGTGGCGCACTTCCACAACGTGATGATGTTCGGCACCGCGTTCCTGGCGATGGGCGGCCTGTACTACTGGTGGCCCAAGATGACCGGGCGCTTCCTGAACGAGCGGCTGGGGATGTGGCACTTCTGGCTCTTTATGGTGGGCTCGTGGCTGACCTTCCTGCCGCAGTACATCCTGGGCCTGCTGGGCATGCCCCGGCGCTACTACACCTACCCGGCGGGGAACTTCGCCTGGACCGAGCTGAACTTCATCTCGACCATCGGGGCGCTCGTGCTGCTGGCGGGCGGCATCGTGATGGTCTGGAACATGCTCCACAGCCTGCGCAAGCCCATCACGGCCTCCAACAACCCATGGGGCGGCTTCACGCTGGAGTGGACGGCGGCTTCTCCTCCCGCCGCCTACAACTTCGCGCACGAGTTCCCCACCACCTTCCCCACCGAGCGGCCGCTCTACGACTGGGAAAAGAGCGGGCAGACCCTGACGCCCGTGGACCCCAAGAGCATTCACCTGCCGCAGGACTCCATCTGGCCCTTCATGACGGCGCTCTCGCTGCTGCTGATGGGCTACGGGCTGAGCTACGGCTGGTTTACCAACTACACCCCGGCGGGGGGCCTGCAGGCCTTCTCGGAAGCGAGCCTGAACTTCCAGATCTCGACCGTGATCCTGTACCTCTCCATTCCGCTGTTCCTGTACTCGCTGTTCAAGTGGGCGGGCACCCGTGAATACGCCGTGCCGGTCGAACACCACCACCTGACCAAGTACGACAACGGCTTCATGGGCATGGCGTGGTTCATCATCTCGGAAATCAGCCTCTTCGGCGTGTTGATCGCCGGGTACGTGTACCTGCGTATCGTCGGCGCCGCCGAGCCGCCCGCGCTGCGGCCCAACATCTGGCTGGCCGCCGTGAACACCCTGATTCTGGTCACCTCGTCTTTCGTGATTCACAAGGCCGAGCAGGACCACCACAAGGGCCGTTACACCTGGTTCCGGCTGGGCCTGCTGATCACCCTGATCCTGGGCGCCCTCTTCATGATCTTCCAGGTGTACGAGTTCGCGCTGTTCGGCGTGGAAAGCGACTGGAAGCAGAACCTGTGGCAGGCGTGCTTCTTCATCATCGTGGGCCTGCACGGGCTGCACATCCTGATCGGCGGCACGGGCATCGCGCTGCCCTACTACCAGGCGCTGACCGGCAAGATGGACAAGTACAACCACGGCTCGCTGACGGCCGCCAGCCTGTACTGGCACCTGGTGGACGTAGTGTGGCTGCTCATCGTGGCGATCTTCTACGCGTGGTGAGCTAGCTTTCAGCTTTCCGGGGTGGGGACGTGATGGGCGTCCCCGCCCTCTTTTTTGGCTGCCCCCTGGGACACCCCGCCCCCCCGCTCCCCGCTAGCCTCGGCCCGATGAAGTGGCTCACGGCAGTGCTGGTGGCGGTCGCGGCGGTCCTGGGGGGGCTGCTGCTGTACCGGGGCGTCTCCCCTGCCCCGGCGGGAGGCACGGTGCTGGACAACCCGGTGGCCCTGCCCGCCCTGCGGCTGGTCAACGAGCGGGGCGAGGCCACGCCCCTGAACGCGTCGGACGGCCGGATGCGGCTGGTCTTTTACGGCTTCGTGCGCTGCCCGGACGTTTGCCCGGCGACCCTGGCGAGCCTCGCGCGGGTGTACGCCGACCTGCCGGAGACCCAGCGCGAGCGGGTGCAGGTGCAGTTCATCACGGTGGACCCAGGGCACGACCGTCCCGAGGTGGTGCGCGACTACCTGGGCCGCTTCAACCCTGCCTTTTCCGGCCTGACGGGCGAGGCCGCCACCATCGACGAGGCCGCCCGCGTGATGTTCGTCGGCAACCGCCGCATCGAGCCCCAGCCCGCCGCGACTGGGGACCACAGCGCCCACCTGGAGCAGGCGCAGAGTGCTGGGGATGGCGCCGCCAATGCCCAGCAGGCGGGAGCCGCAGCCGTGCAGGCCGCCCTGATTCACGGCGATCAGGTCAGCGTGGTGGACCCCCAGGGCCGCTTCGTGCGGGTGTACGCCAACGGCGAGGTGCTGGACGGCACCCTGGCTGCCGACCTGCCGGGCCTGATCCGGACGTATGGCGGATCATGAGGGGAACTCAACCCACCCCTCCCGATTTCGCAAATAGCGTAATATAGGCGGCATGACCGAACCGCTCGACGCCGCCCTGCGGCCCAAGACGCTGACCGAGTACGTGGGGCAGGAGCGCCTCAAGGAAAAGCTCTCGGTGTACCTCCAGGCGGCCAAGGGCCGCCGCGAGGCGCTGGATCACACCCTGCTGTTCGGGCCGCCCGGACTGGGCAAGACCACGCTGGCGCACATCATCGCGCACGAACTCGGGGTGAACATCCGGGTGACCTCGGGTCCGGCCATCGAGAAGCCGGGTGACCTCGCCGCCATCCTGACGAACAGCCTGGAAGAAGGCGACGTGCTGTTTATCGACGAGATTCACCGGCTGGGGCGGGTGGCCGAGGAGCACCTCTACCCCGCTATGGAGGATTTCAAGCTCGACATCGTGCTGGGGCAGGGACCGGCGGCGCGGACCATCGAGCTGCCGCTCCCGCGCTTCACGCTGGTGGGCGCGACGACCCGGCCCGGCCTGATCACCGCGCCCATGCGCTCGCGGTTCGGGATCATCGAACACCTGGAGTACTACACGGCCGAGGAAATCGCCCTGAACCTGCTGCGCGACGCCCGGCTGCTGGGCTTCGGGCTGGAGGAGGAGGCCGCGCTGGAGATCGGCGCCCGCTCGCGCGGCACCATGCGCATCGCCAAGCGGCTGCTGCGCCGGGTGCGCGACTACGCGGACGTGGCTGGGGAGCCGGTGATCGGCATGGCGCGTGCCCACGACGCGCTGGACAAGCAGGGGCTGGACTCGGCAGGCCTCGACGACCGCGACAAGAAGTACCTCGAAACCCTGATCCACCGCTTCGCGGGTGGCCCGGTGGGCGTGGATACCCTCGCCACGGCCATCTCGGAAGACGCCCTGACGCTGGAAGACGTGTACGAGCCGTACCTGATCCAGCTCGGCTTCATCAAGCGCACGCCCCGGGGCCGGGTCGCCACCGCCCACGCCTACGACCACCTGGGGCTGCCGGTCAGTGGGCGGGACGAGGAGGGCATGGGGTTCTACGCAAACTGAGGTGGCCCGCCGCCCGCCAGAACCCGAGCGACCTCTGCCCCGGCCAACGCCGGGGTTTTTTGCTGGCGGTTGGCGGCTGGAAGTTATCCTCTCCCCATGACCGCCCCCCAGGTTCAGATGTTCGGCCTGAAAAAGAGTGCCGCCACCCGCGCCGCCGAGCGCTTTTTCAAGGAGCGGCGGGTCAAGATTCACTTCGTCGATCTGGCGGCCAAACCCATCGCCAAAGGGGAACTGACCCGCTTCGTCCAGAAGTTCGGGCTGAACGCGCTGCTGGACCTGGAGGGCAAGGCCTACGAACGCAGCAACCTCGCCTACCTCCGCACGACTGAGGAGGGGATCATCGCCCGCATCATCGAGACGCCGGAGTTGCTGCGGCTGCCGCTGGTGCGCGGCGGCAAGGTGCTGACGGTGGGCGAGGACCCGGAGGGCTGGGCGCGGATGCTGGAGGGGTAGGCTGGTGCATGTCGCGTCTCCACCGTCCCCTCCTGACGGCCCTACTCTTCAGTTGTGGGGCGTCCGGTGGGCTGGCCCTCGGGGGTAGCGGGCCGCCTTCCCCCGCCCGTGTGGAGGTCCGGCCTGGTGAGGTGCGGGTGCTGCGCGGAGGCGGAGTCGTCCGTTCGTACCCGATCCCTACGGGTCACGAGGCGCGGGCGCTGGTCACGGCTGGACGTGTGGCCGTCGTTACCCAACCAAAGCAGGGGTGGGATGGGTTTCAGCTCCGGGTGGACGATGCGGCGACGGGCCAGCCAGTCGTGCGGCGAACCCAGGCGGGCCGGGCCGAGCGGCTCTACGTGGTGGGAGACACCCTCTTCGTGGAGTACGCGAGCGCGGTCGCCCAGATTGCCACGCGGACGCTGACCCAGAACCTGCGCGTGACCGGTCGGGCGGGCACCATCGACGGCTGGCGGGTCGCTGAGAACACTCGCAGCCTGCTGTTCGACTCGCCCAACGGCGCCTACAGCCCTTACGAACCCGTGCGGCTGAATTACTTCCGCTTCGACCTGGCGACCGGGCAAGTGGTGTCCCTCGCCTTCGCCGTCCCCGCCCGCCCCGGCTGCGGCCTGCCCGAAAAGGACGGCACGCGGGGCGAGGTCGAGACGTACACGGCCCGTGAGATTGTGGCGACCCGGCACGACCGCTGTGGGGTGTTCGAGGCCCGCTTCGACTGGGTGGTGGGACCGTCCAGCCGTCCGGTGATCAGGCCCCGGAACTGACCGGCTCCAGCCGCACCCGCGTGTTGTGGAAGGTGCTGCCGCCCCCCAGGTCGGTCAGCGTCTGCGTGGTCACCGTGTTGATGCTCTCGCCGTCGGGGGCCGAGAGACCCCACCACGTCCCCTCCACGACCGCCACGCCGGGTTGCGCGGCCTGGGTCACCTTCACCCGGCGGCGCACCTGCCCCGCCTCGCTGACGATGAGGGCATAGCCGCCGTCGTCCAGCCCGTAGCCCTCGGCATCCTCGGGGTGGACGAGGACGTGCGGCTCGTCGCCCTCAGCGCGGTTGAGGTTGGCGAGGTTGCCGTAGGTCGAGTTCAGGAAGTGGTGGGCAGGCGGCGTGAGCAGGCGCACCGGGTAGTCGGGGTTCAGCGCCGCGCCCACCGGCTGGTACCTCGGCGCGGGCGAGAGCTGCACCCTGCCGCTGGGGGTGTCGGCCCCCTGCGCGTAGGGCAGGAAGCCCTCGGGGAGGTTCAGCCGCACGCTGCCCTCGGCCTTCAGGCGCTCGGGGGTGATTCCGGCGAGGAAGGGATGGTCCGTGTTCAGCACCTCGGCCAGCAGGTCGTCCACCGTCCAGTACACGCTGGGTTCGGTCACCCCGAGGCGGCGGGCGAGCTGCTGGAACACCCAGGAGTTGGGCCGGGCCTCGCCGGGGGCCTCCAGTTCGGCGGGGTTGTAGCCCAGCCAGTGGTGGCCGTAGCTGGTGTACACGTCGGGGTGCTCCATGAAGGTGGTCGCGGGGAGCACATAGTCGGCCAGCCGCGCCGTTTCGGTCATCGCCTGTTCCAGCACCACGACGAGCAGGTCGTCGCGCATCAGGCCCGCCCGCACCCGCGAGGAATCGGGCGCGACCACCGCCGGGTTGCAGTTGTAGATCACAGTCGCGCCGAAGCCCGCGTCGGGGGCCAGGGCGCTCGCCAGTTCGTTCATGTTGACGTGGGGCACGCCTTCGCGGGTCAGGTGCGCCCCCCCCAGCCGGGTGCGGTTGAGCGCGAAGGCCCCGCTGGTGCTGAGGCACACCCCCCCGCCCCGCTGCCGCCAGTCGCCCGTCAGGGCCGGAATCAGCGTGACCGCCCGCAGCGCCGTGCCGCCGTTTTCGTGCCGGGTCATCCCGTACCCGACCCGGATGTAGGTGGGCCGGGTGGTCCCGATGGCGTGGGCGAGGTCGCGCACCTCCTCCACCGTCAGGCCGGTCACTTCCGCCGTGCGCTCGGGGGTCCACTCGCGGGCGGCCTCGCGCAGATCCTCCACCCCGGTCGTCGCCTCGGCGAGGTACGCCTCGTCCGTCCAGCCGTGGGCGAACAGTTCGTGCATCACGCCCAATGCGAGCGCCGCGTCCGTCCCCGGCTTCAGCTTGAGGTGGGTGTCGGCGTACCCGCTTGTGCGGTTGCGGTAGGGGTCCACATGGATGATGCGTGCACCTGCTTTGCGGGCCGCCGTCATCTGCGGCGTCAGGTGGCTGTGGGTGCTCAGGCTGTTGATGCCCCACAGCACGATCAATCGGGCGTGCGGCACGTCGAGCGGGTCCACCGTCAGGCGTGAGCCGTAGCCCATCGCCCAGGCCGCCGTGCCCGCCGTCGCGCAGATCGTCTCGTCGAGTTCGGGGGTGCCCAGCGCCCGCCACAGCGCGTGGGCGTGCGAGTTCTCCATCAGGCCCATCGTGCCCGCGTAGTGATAACGCAGGATGGAGGAGGGGCCGCGCGTGTCCAGCAGGTGCCGCAGCCGGGCCGCGATGTCATCCAGCGCCTCGTCCCAGGTCACCCGCTCGAACTGCGGCTCGGGGTCGGTCTTGGGATTCACCCGGCGCAGGGGATAAATGGGCCGCTCGGGGTGGTGCTGCCGGGCGGGGTAGTGGACCGTCTTCACGCAAGCGAAGCCCTTGGTGTACGGATGCGCCGCGTCCCCGGTCAGCTTCACCGCCCGCTCCCGGCCATCCTCGCCGCGCTCCAGGGTGATGCGGAGACGGCAGGCATCGGGGCAGTCGAGGGGACAGGTGAGGAGGACATCGCGGGTGGCGGGCGCGGACATGGGGGCAGGATAACGGCCCACATACGGGCTTAGCGGAAGTCAGGTTACCCGGCAGGTTCAGGGCTGGCCGAACAGATGCAGCCGGGTGAGGGTGCCGCCCTGCGAGACGGTCCAGACGGTGCGCCCATCCGCCGTCACGCCCACGTCGGTCGGCGGGTCCTGGGGGCTAAACAACGTTTCCCGACGTTTCAGTCGGTCGCCGGGCGTCCCCAGCAGCATCAGGCCCTCCCCGGTGGCTGCAAGTACTCGCCCATCTCGCGTGACACGCAGGGCGTTCAGGCCGCGCGGGAGCCTCACCCGGCTCAGGACCTTGCCGGTATGGGTGTTCCACAGCTTGACCTCTCCATTCCGCGAGCCGCTGACGAGTCGGGCAGGCGACACGAAGCCCAGCGCCGTCACGGCCCCCGCGTGCGCGGTCCAGCCTGCCCGCATGGCGGGCGTCACTGCGGCCCCAGAATCGCTCAGGTGTCCCAGTCGCCGCCCGGTGGCCGCGGCGCGCAGGATGACCCCGCCGCCGCCCGAACCGCTCGCCAGCCACTTCCCGTCGGGGCTGAAGGCCAGCGAATGAATCCAATTGGACGGCTGCCCCTCAGCCGGGGTCGGCGGGTACGGTGTTCCGCGCCAGCCGCCTGCCTTCGACCAGGTATCCACCAGCCACAGGCTGGAATCGTTGACGGTATTCACGATGGCGAGGGCGTAGAAGCGCCCAGACGGGGAGAAAGCTAGGGCGCTGACACCGGGGCCGTCGCTACCGACGTTATGTTCGGTCTCGCGCCCGGTGCGGGCCTCAACACAGCGCAGGCCCGTGTGGGCGCTGCATAGAGTCGCGCTGTCCGGGCTGAAGACCAGCGTGGGGGCATTGACATCGTTGGCCGACCGCACCCGGTAAAGGCGTCTCCACGTCCACACGTCATGAACGGCGATGTTCAGGCCGTCATTGGGCACGTCCTTCAGGGTCACGGCGACCAGCGTGCCGTCCAGGCTCACTGCCAGCGGCGCGTTCCCCATGCCCCGCCACTGCCCGAGCACCGTGAACGCTCCACGGCTGGCCTGTGCCGAAGCGGCAAAGGAAAGCAGAGCCGCCAGAACCAGCCACCCGCGAAGAGGATGCATGACGCCACTGTACTGACCCTGGGCTGAGAATGCCTGCCTCTCCGTCATCCCCGTCACGCCGCCCTTTTTCAACCTCACGGTCGGGATAGACTCACCTCCATGATCGGAAAGACCTACACCACGGTGCTCGGCGGGCGCGAACTGAGCATCGAGACGGGGCGGCTGGCCAAGCTCGTCAGCGGCAGCGTCACCCTGCGCTACGGCGACACCGTGCTCCTCGTGACCGCGCAGGCCCGCGAGGACAAGAGCACCCTCGACTTCCTGCCGCTCACCGTCGAGTTCGAGGAACGGCACTACGCCGTCGGCAAGATTCCCGGTTCCTTTCACCGCCGCGAGGGGCGCCCCGGCGAGCGGGCCATCCTCTCGGCCCGCATCACGGACCGCCAGATCCGGCCGCTCTTTCCCAAGGGGTACCGCCACGAGACGCAGGTCATCATCACCGTGCTCTCGGCCGACCAGCAGAACCTGCCCGACGTGCTCGGTCCCATCGGCGCGTCGGCGGCCCTCAGCATCAGCGACATCCCCTGGGGCGGGCCGACCGCCTGCGTGCGGGTGGGCCTGATTGACGGCGGGTACGTGCTGAACCCCACCACCGACCAGCTCACGCGCTCGACCCTCGATCTTGTGGTGGCGGGCACCCGTGACGCCGTGATGATGGTGGAAGCCGGAGCGCAGGTCGTGGACGAGGAGACGATGGTGGGCGCCATCGAGTTCGCGCACGCGGAGATGCAGGGCGTCCTGTCCTTGATCGAGCAGATGCGGGCCGAACTCGGAGCGCCCAAGTTCAACTTCCTGGCGGAAGGCGACCTCGCCCCCGACCTCGTGCCCGAACTCGCCGAGGCCGCACGGGCGGCGGGCCTGCGCGACGCACTGCTCACGGTGAAGAAAAAGGAGCGCGGCACCAACCTCAAGGCGCTGCGCGACCGCATCATTCAGGACCGCATGATGGAAGGCGAGGTCGAGGGGGCCGAGGAACGCATCGTGGCCTTGAAGGCCGCCTTCGGCAAGGTGGAAAAGCAGGAGCTGCGCCGCCTGATCCTGGAAGAGGACCTGCGGGCCGACGGCCGCAACTCACGCACCGTCCGCCCCATCTGGATCGAGGCCCGGCCCCTGCCCCGCGCCCACGGCAGCGCGATCTTCACGCGCGGCGAGACACAGGTGCTGGGCGTCGCCACGCTGGGCACCGAGCGCGACGAGATTCTGGTGGACGACCTGACCACCGAGGAAAACGACAAGTTCCTGCTGCACTACAACTTCCCGCCGTATTCCACGGGCGAGGTCAAGCGCATGGGCGGGCAGTCGCGGCGCGAGGTCGGGCACGGCCACCTCGCCAAGCGGGCCATTCGCGCGGTCCTCCCCTCCTTCGAGGAGTTCCCCTACGTGCTGCGCGTGGTGGGCGAGGTGCTGGAGTCCAACGGGTCCAGCTCCATGGCGACCGTGTGCGCCGGGACCCTCGCGCTGATGGACGCGGGCGTGCCGCTCAAGGCCCCGGTCGCGGGCGTGGCGATGGGCCTCGTCATCGAGGACGGCAAGTACCGCATCCTCACCGACATCCTAGGCCTGGAAGACGCGCTGGGCGACATGGACTTCAAGGTCTGCGGCACCGCCGAAGGGGTGACGGCCCTCCAGATGGACATCAAGGTGGGCGGCATCACCCCGGCGATCATGCGCGAGGCGCTCGCCCAGGCCCGCGACGCCCGCCTGCACATCCTGGGCAAGATGGCCGAGGTGCTGCCCGCGCCGCGCCCCGAGTTGTCCCCCACCGCCCCCCGCATCGTCAGCCTCAAGATCAACCCCGAGCTGATCGGCAAGGTGATCGGGCCGGGCGGCAAGCAGATTCGCGAACTCGAAGCGATGGGCGCCCAGATCACGGTCGAGGAGGACGGCTCGGTCCGCATCTTCTCGGCCGACAGCGCCGCCGCCGAGGCCGTCCGCATCCGCATCGAGGGCCTGACCAAGACCGCCCGCGTGGGCGAGGAATACGAGGGCACGGTGGTGAAGACCGCTCCCTTCGGCGCCTTCGTCAACCTCTTCCCCGGTCAGGACGGCATGCTGCACATCTCGCAGATGAGCGAGGAGCGCATTCAGGCCGTCGAGGACGTGCTGAACGTGGGCGACAAGCTGCGCGTCAAGATCGCCAACATCGACGACCGGGGCAAGATCGACCTGATCCGCCCCGAACTGGAAGGCAAGATCGCCCCGCGCGAACCGCGCCCGGCCCGCGCGGGTGGCGGCGACCGTGTACCGCGCCCGCCGCGCCGGGACTGAAGGCCAGCAAGCGAGGCCGCTTCTCCCCGGTGGAGGAGCGGCCTCCTTCTGATGCTCAGCGGGCTGAACAGGCGTCTACTGCCCCGCCAACCCCAGGTACTGCACGGGTCCCGAGTAGCCGACCACGGCCGTGATGGTGTTCTTGCCGCGCTGGAACAGGTAGGTCTGGCTGCGGAGGGTCCTCGCTTCCTTGACCTTCCTGTACCCGCCCTTCTGGAGACCGGCGAGCACATAGGCAGTCTGCGCAGCACCCGTCTTGGCGTCCAGGGCATACATCTCGGTCCACTTCACCCCGGACATGGCCTGCCGGAAGGTGAGGTACAGCGGGCCGCAGATCGGCGTGAGCCTGCGCGTGTCCTTGAACAGGCTGTTGGCGACGGTGCCGGGTTTGACTGGGCAGGCCAGGGCCGAGGAAACAAGCATAGCGGCCACCAGCAACGTCAACCGGCCTGGGATGGACTGGACCATACGCCAGCATAAGGGACCCCCACCCCCGGTCATTCCCGCGCCGTGAACACCGCCAGCGCCGCCGCCCCCAGCGCCCCCACCGCCCCCGTCACCAGCGGGCCGTCCTGATGGTCCAGAAACGCCTCTACCGTCAGCGCCAGCCCCAGCACGCTCGCCCCCAGGGTCAAGGCCAGCATCCAGCCCAGCGGCAGCGGCGAGCGCCCCGCCGAGACGCGGGTGCCCCAGCCATAGCCCGCCAGGACCAGCAGCGCCGCACCCAGCCAGCCCAAACTCGCCCCCTCCAGCATGGGCGCAGCATAGCCGCTGGCGTTAGAATCCAATCTATGCGCCCCGCCTACCTCACCGCCGCCCGACACCTGCAACTGGGGCGCGAATGGGCGGTCGAGGGCGATCAGGAGCAGGCCGTAGGGGCCTACGAGGAAGCGCTGCGGCTGCTGCGGTCCCTGCCCCCCGAGCGCACCCGCGACGTGCTGCTGGCCCACACCCACCTCGCCTACTACCAGACGCTGGCCCTGCTGGGCGACGAGGCCGGTCAGGAGCACCTGCACCTTGGGGTCAGCTACGCCCGCTCCACCCGCGACCCCCTGGCGCGGGCGATTGCCGAGGAGTGTCTCAGCGGGCTGGAAGCGGTGCTGTAGAAGGTCGCCAGTCGCCAGCCGGAGAAAGGGAAAGCCCCAGCCAGAGCCGGGGCTTCTTTGTTTGCTGGAAGCTGGCGGCTGGCCGCTCTTACACCCCGCCCGGAAGCTGAAGCTGGGCCGTCGTGCGGTTCTGCGCCTTGTCGTGGGCGCACTGGAACGGCAACTGCCCCAGCGGAGCGCCCCCACCGTTCACCTGAATGTTGGCGGGAACGTTCAGGGTCCAGCCGCCGCCCTGGGCCTCCTGAACGCTGCCCACGAGGTCGGCGGGTTCGGGGGCGATCTCAGCGGTCAGGCGTTGACCGGCCTGAAGCTGGCCGCTCTGCTGAAGCAGGCCCTGCAGAGAGACGAGCTGCTCGTCTTCGGCGAGCTGTTCCTTGCAGGCTTCGAGGAACTTGTACTTGCTGATCCCGTTCGCCTCCCGGTCGCTCACGTAGGGATTGGCGCGGATGGTCAGGGCGGTCACGAAGCCCAGCAGCAGCACGCTGAGCGCAATCGCCACCCACAGCAGGGTGCGGCCCAGGTTCCCGTGGCGCTTGGAGGAGGTCAGCTCGCTCATGTCGGCACGCAGCATAGCGTGCCCAGGGGGGGCAGGCCGTCTGTTCGCCTACCAGTCGGCCGCCTGCCGCGTCACGCCCGCCATACCGACCCGCCGCAGGGCCGCCGCTACCCGCTCCCCCGTCCCCGGATGGACCAGCTCTGGCGCCAGGTCCGCCAGCGGCGCGAGCACGAAGGCCCGGCCCCAGGCGCGGGGATGCGGAAGAGTCAGGCCCGGCGTGTCCCATACCTCCTCGCCGCACAGCAGCAGGTCGAGGTCGAGGATGCGGGCCTCCCAGCGTTCGCGGCGCTCGCGGCCCGCCTCCGCCTCCAGCCGGTGCAGCCCGGCGAGGAGGTCGGGCGGCCGCAGGTCGGTCTCCAGTTGCAGCACGGCATTGAGGTAGTCGGGTTGCCCGACCGGTCCCCCAACTGGAGCGGTGCGGTACAAGGCGCTCACCCCGGTCACGGTACCCAGCCGCGCGAGGGCTTCCCTGGCCCAGCGCAGGGTCGCCAGCGGATCGCCGAGGTTCGCCCCCAGCGCCACATACGCCGCCGTCATTCGCCGGGCCGCAGGGTCAACTCGGCGTACACGTCGCGGAAGACGCCGGGCAGGGGGGCGAAGGGCTTATGCACCCGCACGGTCACGGCCTCCAGCCGCCCGTGTTCGCGCAGCAGCCGCCGGGCGATGCGGTCGGCCAGCACCTCGATCAGCAGGTGGCGCTCGCCCGTGACCTCCTCGCGGATGGAGGCGTAGACGGCGGCGTAGTTGACGGCCGCCGTGAGGTCGTCGGGAATGCCCGCGAAGGCCCAGTGCAGCTCGGCGTCCACCACGAAACGGGCGCCCAGCGCCGCCTCCGATTCGAAGACGCCGTGCCGGGCATGAAACTCCAGTCCTTCCAGCACCACGCGGCTCATGCGGGCGATTGTAGCGGGCCTGTTTCCTGTCCCGACGTGTCCAGCGCCGCCTGCACCCGCAGCGCCTGAACATGCTCGGCCACCGCGTGGACCCGCACCATCGCCCCTCCGCACCGCGCCGCGTGCAGGTGCAGGGCCAGGCTGCCGGGGTCCCGTTCCGAGGCCACCGGCACGTCCGCGAAGCGCCCGATCATCCCCTTGCGGCTGGCCCCCACCAGCACCGGCCACTCCCCGCCCGTCAGGTCCGGCAGCGCCCGCAGCAGCGCGAGGTTGTGTTCGACGGTCTTTCCGAAGCCCAGGCCAGGGTCGAGCAGCACGGAGGGTACCCCCGCCGCCCTCACCCGCTCGGCCTGCGCCCGCAGATAGCCATGAACCTCCGCCACCACGTCGTCGTAATGCGGCGCGTGCTGCATGGTGCGCGGCTCGCCCTGCATGTGCATCACGCAGGCGGCGGCGCCTGCCTCCGCGCACGCAGCCACCATCTCGAGGTCGCGCAGCCCCGACACGTCGTTGACGAGGTGCGCTCCCGCCTCCAGGGCCGCCCGCGCCACCTCGGGCTTGAGGGTATCCACGCTGAGCAGCAGGCCCTCGTCCGCCAGCGCCCGCAGCACCGGGCGAATCCGGTCGATCTCCGCGTCAGCGGGCACCGGAGCGGCGCCGGGCCGGGTGCTCTCGCCCCCCACATCGATCACGAGCGCCCCCGCGTCCCGCATCGCGCGGGCGTGGGCCAGGGCTGCCTCCAGCCCGGCGTGCCGCCCCCCGTCGCTGAAGCTGTCGGGCGTCACGTTGAGGATGCCCATGACCGCGCAGCCCCTCCAGGTGATCTCCCAGCCGTCCGGGGTGCGGACGCCGCCCGGCACCGGGAAGCCGAAGGTCAGGCGGTGCGGACGCTCCGGCCAGAGGTCACTCACCCGGCTCCCCCCCCGCCCGCTCGCCCCGCTGCCCCAGCGCGAAGCTCACCATCACGCGCTGCCGCTCTGGAAAGGCGTCCACGTAGGCGGGCATCCGCCGACCCGAGCGGAAGGGCACGTAGCT